>NZ_JBWKYW010000008.1:0-97207 GCF_059423965.1 Variovorax sp. GW458-11-26-14-LB1 | reverse complement strand
ACAGGCGCACGCGAACGGGCCCTGCCGTCGAACAAGCAACGCATCGATTCACATGATCCGAATTCATCACCTCGCGGGCGTGCTGGCAGCGCTCGGCCTGTCGGGCTGCATCGTTCTGCCGCCCCCTCTCTTTCCGCCCGGCCCACTGCCAGGGTTTCGCGGCGAAGGGCCGCCGCCCCCGCCACGCTGCGAGGCCCCGAGCGGCTGCGCGCGGCCGGCCTTTCCCGAAATGCGCTGAGGACTGTCGACCATGTACGGCAGTCAGCTCGGCCTGATCATTGCCACGCTCATCGGCCTTGGGCTGGCCGGCGTGCTCGCGCTGATGGGCGCGCTGTTCGTCGCCAACGCCCGCGCGGCCGTGCACGCCCGTGGCCTCGCGCAGCAGGCCCGCACGCAGCAGCGCCAGCACCTGGCGGACAGCCGCGTGCAGGACCTGCGGCCGTTGCTCGGCGCCGAGCCCGGCGACGCCACGGCGCTGCGCCTCGCTGTGGACCTGCCCGCGGAAGCGGTGCCGGTCTTCGGCATTCCGTCGGAGCTGCGCGAGCTGCTGGCCAAGGTGGCCGCGCATGCCGCGCGCGTGATGGCCGCGGGCGCGACGCTGCAGGTGCGCGCGCGCATCGAAGGCACGCAGGCCGTCGTTCACTGGCGCGACCTCGATGCCGACAGCGAACGCCCACCGCTGGCGCGCTTCTTCGATGCACTCGACGCCGCCTCGCTGGCCAGCGCGCGCATCTGCGAGCGCATCGCGGGGCGCCACGGTGGGCGCATCTATTCCGCGCCGGACGACGGCGGCGTGCTCGGGCTGACGCTGCGCCTGCCGCTGTACGCGCCGGCGCTGGCTGCTGGATCAGTCGACTGAAGTGCGCGTCGGCGCCGATGCGGCCGATACGCCCGAAAGTTCAAGGGCCTCGAGCGCCTCGTACTCCACCGCCAGGAAGTCCACCAGCTTGCGCACCGACGGCAGCAGGCCGCGGCGCGAGGGGAACACCGCGTGCACGATGCCGCTGCGCGGCGCCCATTGCGGCAGCGCGTCGACCAGGCGGCCGGCCTGCAGGTCGTCGCGCACCATCATCGTCGGCATCTTGGCCACGCCCACGCCCTGCAGGGCGGCATGCCGCAGCGCGGCCATGTCGTCCGTCACCAGGCGGGGCTGGTGGCGCACCTCGGCGCTCGCGCCGTCGGGGCCTTCGAGCGACCAGGTGTGGTGCGGCTGGGCCGGGCCGAGGTCCAGGCTGGGCAGCAGGCCGATGTCGGCGGGGCTGGCCGGTGCCGTCAGGCCTTCGAGCAGGCGCGGGTGGGCCACCAGCCGCTGCGTGCTGTGGCCCAGCACCTTCATCACCAGGTCGGTGTCTTCGAGGGGCGGAAAGCGCACGCGCAGCGCGAGGTCGAAGCCTTCGCGGATCACGTCGACGCGGCGGTTGGTGCTCTCGAGCTGCACCGTCACGCGCGGGCACTCGGTCATGAAGCGGGCGAGCATCTCGGCCACCTGGTAGTACACCAGCGCCGGCGGGCACGACAGCCGCACCAGCCCCTGCGGCTGGGCCTGCAGGCGGTCGATGGCCTCCTGCGCGGCGTCGGCCTCGACCAGCATGGCCACGCAGTGCTCGTAGTACTGGCGGCCGATGTCGGTGACGCTGAAGCGGCGCGTGGAACGCTGGATCAGGCGCACACCCAGCCGCTCCTCGAGCAGCGCGATGCGCCGGCTCAGGCTCGACTTGGGCACGCTGAGCGCGCGGCCGGCCGGGGCAAAACCGCCGTGGTCGACCACCTGGGCGTAGTAGTAGAGATCGTTCAGGTCGCGCATGGCTTTGGGGGGCCCTCCGTGCCGTTGATCGTTCGCCAGATGGAACGATGAGGGCGAATTCTGGCATCTACTCAAAGCATCGTTGCGGCCCCATCCTTGATCCATGGCTTTCCCGTTCCGGGCGAGCCGCCAGATGGAAAGGAACACAGACCATGAAGAAGATCCTCGGCACCTACAGCGCACCGCGCCCGCACTGGGTGGGCGACGGTTTTCCCGTGCGCTCGCTGTTCAGCTACGACACGCTGGGGCGCCATGCCAGCCCCTTTTTGCTGCTGGACTACGCCGGTCCGGCCCAGTTCACGCCGACCGCGCAGCCGCGCGGCGTGGGCCAGCACCCGCACCGCGGCTTCGAGACCGTGACCATCGTCTACAAGGGCGAGGTGTCGCACCGCGACTCGACCGGACAGGGCGGCACCATCGGCCCCGGCGACGTGCAGTGGATGACCGCCGGCGCGGGCATCCTGCACGAGGAGTTCCATTCCGAAGCGTTCACGCGCGACGGCGGCGAGCTCGAGATGGTGCAGCTGTGGGTCAACCTGCCCGCCCGGGACAAGATGGCCACGCCCGGCTACCAGGCCATCGTGGATGCGCAGATTCCGTCGGTGCCGCTGCCGGAAGGCGCGGGCAGCGTGCGGGTGATCGCGGGCGACTACCTCGGCCACAAGGGGCCGGCGCACACCTTCACGCCCATCGACGTCTGGGACCTGCGCCTGAACCAGGGCGCGCAGGTGACGCTGCCGGTGCCCGAAGGCCACACGGCCGCGGTGGTGGTGCTGCGCGGCACGGTGCAGGTGAACGGCGAGACGGTCGTGCGCGACGCGCAGATGGTGCTGCTCGACCGCGCGGGCGATGCGCTCACGCTGGACGCCAACAACGACGCGGTGGTGCTGCTGCTCAGCGGCGAGCCGATCGACGAACCCATCGTCGGCCACGGCCCGTTCGTGATGAACACGCGCGACGAGATCGTGCAGGCGATGAAGGATTTCGGCAGCGGGAAGTTCGGGCAGATGCCAGAGGCTGTGGCGCACTGAGCGGCCGCCGCCGCCCTGGTTGAAGAATCAGGCGGCGGTGAGCATGCCGCGCGCTTCGATGAAGGCCACGACCTCGGCGACGCCCGTGAGTGTCTTGAGGTTGGTCATCACGTAGGGGCGCTGGCGGCGCATGCGCTGGGTGTCCTGTTCCATCACGTCGAGGTTCGCGCCCACGTAGGGTGCGAGGTCGGTCTTGTTGATCACGAACAGGTCGCTCTTGGTGATGCCGGGGCCGCCCTTGCGCGGGATCTTTTCGCCGGCGGCCACGTCGATCACGTAGATGGTGAGGTCCGACAGCTCGGGGCTGAAGGTGGCGGCCAGGTTGTCGCCGCCCGATTCGACGAACACGATGTCGGCGTCCGGAAAGTCTTCGAGCATGCGGTCGATGGCCTCGAGGTTGATCGAGGCGTCTTCGCGGATCGCGGTGTGCGGGCAGCCGCCGGTTTCCACGCCCATGATGCGCTCGGCCGGCAACGCGCCGGCCACGGTGAGCAGGCGCTGGTCTTCCTTGGTGTAGATGTCGTTGGTGATGGCGACGAGGTCGTACTTGTCGCGCATCGCCTTGCAGAGCATTTCGAGCAGGGTGGTCTTGCCCGAGCCGACGGGGCCGCCGATGCCCACGCGCAGCGGCGGGAGCTTCTTGGTGCGGTTCGGGATGTGGTGCAGGGCGGAGGTCATGGGCGAAAAGGTCCGGTTCGGTCAGCTTCGGAAGAGGCGGGAATATTGTGTTTCATGGCGGGCCGACAACACCGCCAGCAGGGGCGCGAAGGCCTGGCGCTCGTCGTCGCTCAGTTGCATGGCGCGGTCGACGGCCGCAGGGATTTCGTTGGCCAGCCGCGCCAGGATGCGCTGGCCCGCGCTCTGGCCCAGCGGCACGGCCTTGACGGCGGCGGCCACCATGTTCTCGGCCCAGCCGAAGGCGAAGGCCAGGCAGCCGTCCTGCACGGTGGCTTCGGTGCGGCTGGCGGCAAACGCGAAGGCCACGGGGTAGGTCGCGGGCAGGCCGGCGAAGACCTCGGCGGTGTCGGCATGGTGCAGCTTGAGCCACTCGACGAAGGAGCGGCCCATCTGCTCGGTCTGCAGGAAGAACTCGGCGGATTCGCGGGTGTGCAGCACCCAGTCGTTGAGGGTGCGGATGCGTTGCGCGTCGTTCGCGCGCCAGGCCGCGATCGCCTGGGCGGCCAGGGCGAGGTCGCCGCGCGCGAAGCTCAGGTGCAGCTGGTCGGAGAGCCACTCGGTGGCGCTGGCTTCGGAGTTGATGCCGGCCCATTCGACTGCTGCCTCGACGCCTTCGGAGTACGAGAAGCCTCCCACTGGCAGGGCGGGGGAGGCTAGCCAGATGAGCTGGAGGAGGCTGTGCGGGGTTGGCATCTGTTTATTGGCGCGCGCCGCTGTTCAGGGCGCGTGCGCAGGCCACCGGGTACTTCCCTCCGCGAATGTCCCCCGGGCTTCGCCCTCCTCCTTGATTTCGCTGCGGGAAGCACCCAGTGTCCTGCGCACGGGAAGGGCGGTGGGTCATTTCAGTGTGAGTGGCCGTGATCGTCGTCGAGCAGTTCGGGGGCGAGCACGAGGGGCTTCGGGCCGCTGCTGTGCGAGTGCCCGTGGTCGTGACTGTGGTCATGGCTGTGGCCGCCATGCGAATGTCCCTGCGCGCCGTACGCGCCGCCTTCGGGCTCGAAGGCTTCCTCGACGGCGACGACGATCAGGTGCATCGAACGCAGCATGTCGGCCAGCACGTGGTCGGGTTCGATCTTCAGGTGGTCGGGCTTGAGCTCGATCGGCACATGCCGGTTGCCCAGGTGGTAGGCCGCGCGCGTCAGGTCGAAGGGCGTGCCGTGGGCGGTGCAGTGCGTGATGCGCAGCACGGGCTGCGGCGCCGCGATCACGCGCACCAGCGAGCCGTCTTCCGCCACCAGCACGTCGCCACCGCGCACCGCGGTGCCGCGCGGCAGGAAGATGCCGATCTGCCGGCCCTGCGAGTCGGTGGCGTCGAAACGGCTTTTCTGGCGCACGTCCCAATCGAGTTCGATGGTGGCGGCACGCTTGAGCAGCACGGGCGCGAGACCGCGGCCCTGGGGCATGAGTTTGTTGGCGGTGAGCATGGCGGGTTGCGACTCCAGATGAGGCGGAATAATATAACGCTTGTTATAACTTTTGCTCGTGGGAGTCCGCCATGTCCGCACTCAAACTGACCCAGATCGGCAACTCGGTCGGCGTCATCCTGCCCAAGGAGGTGCTGGCCAGCATGAAGGTCGGCAAGGGCGACACGGTCTACCTCACGCAGGCCGCGGGTGGCGGCTTCACGCTCACACCGTACGACGACGCCTTCGAACGCCAGATGGAGGCGGCGCGGCGCGTCATGAAGAAGCGGCGCAACGTGCTTCGCGAGCTGGCGAAATGAGCGCGGCCAACCAGGCCTGGGTCTGGCTCAGCCTGCAGTTGATTCATGCGGTGCATGAAGAGCAGCTGGCCGAGCATGGCGGGCCGGCGGGCGTGCGCGACGAGGGCCTTCTGGCCTCGGCCTTGGGCCGACCGCAGAACCGCGCGTTGTACGAATCGCCCGATGCGGCCACGCTGGCCGCCGCCTATGCCTTCGGCATTGCGCGCAACCACCCCTTCACCGACGGCAACAAGCGAACCGCTTTCGTCGCGATGGAAGTGTTCCTCGACCTCAACGGCTTCGAGTTGGTGGCGTCCGACCATGACTGCGTGCTCATCACGCTGAAGCTCGCCGAAGGCGGGCTGGACGAAGACGCACTTGCCCAGTGGATTCGCGAGCACCTGGCGCCACGCAACGACTGAAGCGGCGCGCGCGGCGCGGGTGGATGAAAACGCAGGCATGGGCACGGTGCAACAAGGGTTCTTCCTACCGTAGCAAGTACCGGGCCCCGCGCAGGGCTTGCCTGCGCGCCCCATCCGCCCCAGCATGCGCGTCATGAACAGCCTGGCCTACCTGACGACCGACGTGGCGACCCCGCTGCGTTTCGACTACTGGCACGACGTCGTGTGTCGCCACTGCATTCCCGCGGCCAGCCGCGCGATGACGGCGGAGCCGTTCGAAGGGCGGCTCGATGTGCGCGAGGTGGGCGCGGTCAGCGTCAACCGCATGTCGGCGCCGATGCATCACTGGTCGCGCGACGCGCCCCACCTGCGCCGGCACCCGCTGGACGACCTGTGGCTGGCGTTCGTGCAGGAGGGCGAGGGCACCTTGGTGCAAGGCGGGCGGCAGGGGCGGCTGCGCAGCGGCGACATGCTGCTCTACGACGCCGGCCGGCCGTTCGAATGCACGCTGGACGCGCGCTCGGTCTACCTGGCGCGCATGCCGCGCCGGCTGCTGCTGCGGCGCTTCGCGAAGGCCGAAGACTTCACCGCCCGCACCATCGCCGCGGACCGCCCCGGCGCGGCGCCGTTGCACGCGATGCTGCGGGAGACGGCGAACCCGGCGTTTGCGCAGCCGCATTCCGCCGCCGCCGAACGCTTCGGCGGCGCGCTCATCGATCTGCTGGCCGTGACGCTCGAACTGCAGCAGGACATGACCGGCGACGCCGGCGCCGAACGCGGCCTGCATGCGCGCATGACGGCCTACATCGAGCGCCACCTGGACGACCCGGCGCTCTCGCTCGAGGCGCTGGCGCAGGCGCACCACGTCTCGGCGCGCACCGTGGCGCGGGCGTTCGCGCGACAGGGCGCCACGGCGATGGGCGCGGTCTGGCAGGCGCGCCTAGCGGCCAGCCGCGAGGCGCTGGTGGGCGGGCGCGCGCACAGCGTGACCGACGTCGCGTTCCAGCACGGGTTTTCCGACCTGTCGCATTTCAGCCGGGTCTTCCGCAAGGCCTACGGCTGCGCGCCGCACACGCTGCTGAAGCCACGCTGAGCGCCGCGCGCGGGGTGTCCGCCCCAGCACAAGTGCATGTCCGGAAGAGACCAGCGCGGGCCGCCGCGCGCCGATAAGGTTCGCCCGGGGTGGCAGCGTCGCCACTTGGATTCGGACCTTCTTTCTCAACCCTACACACGCGGGAGTCAGTCATGGCGGACAAGGAATTGCATCATCTCGAACTGCTGGAAGTCGGCCGGCAGATCCAGTCGCGCGAGCGCTCGTCGGAAGAGGTCACGCGCGCCATGCTCGCGCGCATCGAGGCCGTCGACGGCCGCTTGCGCAGCTACGCGAGGCGCATGGATGCGCAGGCGCTCGACGAGGCGCGCCGCGCCGACACCGAGATCGCCGCCGGCCGCGCGCGCGGGCCGCTGCACGGCGTGCCGCTGGCCGTGAAAGATTTGCTGTGGACCGAGGGCGTGCCGAGCACGCACGGCATGACGATCCACAAAGCGTTCCGCCCGACGGAAGACGCGACCGTGGTGCACCGCCTGCGCGAGGCCGGCGCGGTGATCCTCGGCAAGCTGCAGCAGACCGAAGGCGCCTTTGCCGACCACCATCCGCAGATCGCGTCGCCGGTCAACCCGTGGGACGCCTCGCTGTGGCCCGGCGTGTCGTCCAGCGGCTCGGGCGTGGCCACGGCGGCAGGGCTGTGCTTCGGCGCGCTGGGCACCGACACGGGCGGATCGATCCGCTTTCCGTCGGCGGCCAACGGCATCACGGGCCTCAAGCCGACGTGGGGGCGGGTGAGCCGCCACGGCGCCTTCGAACTCGCCGCCTCGCTCGACCACATCGGCCCGATGACGCGCAGCGCCGCCGATGCGGGCGCGATGCTGGCGGCCATCGCCGGCGCCGACCCGCGCGACCCGACGGCGAGCACGCTGCCGGTGCCCGACTACCTGGCGACGATGACGCGCGGCCTGGCCGGCCTGCGCGTGGGCATCGACCCTGCGTGGACGCTGGACCGCGTGGACGCCCCCACGCGCGCCACGCTGGCGGCTGCGATCCGCACGGTCGAATCGCTGGGCGCTTCGGTGCGCGAGGTGGTGTTTCCCGACACGGCGCAGGCGGTGCTCGACTGGTCGCCGCTGTGCGCGGTCGAGACCGCTGTGGCGCACGAGGCCACGTACCCGTCGCGGCGCGATGAGTACGGCCCGGGCCTCTCGGGGTTGATCGACCTGGGCCTGTCGCAAAGCGCCACCGACTATCAGAAGCTGCTGCTGCGTCGCGCCGATTTCACCGGCCGCGTGCGCACGTTCTTCGAGCAGGTCGACCTGCTGCTGATCCCGGCCATTCCCTTCGCGGCGCCGACGCTCGAGCGCGCCGGCCAGCTCGGCGTGGACCCGGAGCTGCTGGCGGGCATGCTGCGCTACACCTGCCCGTTCGACCTCACGGGCAGCCCCACGCTCACCTTGCCGGGCGGCGCCACCGAGGCGGGCGTGCCGGTGGCCTTCCAGTTCGTGGCGCCGCACTTCGGCGAAGACCTGCTGGTGCGCGCGGGCTGGGCGTTCCAGCGCGCAACCGACTGGCACCGCCGGCACCCGGCCGTGTAAGTCACCGCAGAAGCCGCAGCGCGGCTTCGTTCAGAACAGGAAGTAGCGCTGCGCCATTGGCAGCACCTTGGCCGGCTCGCAGGTCAGCAGGTGGCCGTCGGCGCGCACGGCATAGGTCTGCGCGTCGATCTCCATCTTCGGCGTGTAGCCGTTGTGGATCAGGTCCTGCTTGCGCACGTTGCGGATGTTCTTCACCGCGCTCAGGTGCTTGCTCAGGCCGTAGCGCTCCTTGATGCCCGCGGCCAGCCCGGCCTGCGAGACGAAGGTCAGCGAGCTCTTGGCGAGCGAGCCGCCGTAGGCGCCGAACATCGGCCGGAAGTGCACCGGCTGCGGCGTGGGAATCGACGCGCTGGGGTCGCCCATCGCGGCCATCGCGATGGTGCCGCCCTTGATGATGGTGAAGGGCTTCACGCCGAAGAAGGCCGGCTTCCAGACCACGAGGTCGGCCCACTTGCCGATTTCGATGGAGCCCACCTCGTGCGCGATGCCGTGCGCGAGGGCCGGGTTGATCGTGTACTTGGCCACGTAGCGCCGCGCGCGGAAGTTGTCGTTGCGCTCGCTGTCCTCGGGCAGCGTGCCACGCTGCTGCTTCATCTTGTGCGCGGTCTGCCAGGTGCGGATCACCACCTCGCCGACGCGGCCCATGGCCTGGCTGTCGGAGCTGAACATGCTGATCGCGCCCAGGTCGTGCAGCACGTCTTCGGCGGCGATGGTTTCCTTGCGGATGCGTGACTCGGCAAAGGCCAAGTCCTCGGCAATGCCGGCATCGAGGTGGTGGCACACCATGAGCATGTCGACGTGTTCGTCGAGCGTGTTCACGGTGTAGGGCATCGTCGGGTTGGTCGATGAGGGCAGGAAGTTCGCCTCGCCCACCACGCGCAGGATGTCGGGCGCATGGCCGCCGCCCGCGCCCTCGGTGTGGAAGGCGCAGATGGCGCGCCCGCCCACGGCGGCGATGGTGTTCTCGACGAAGCCCGATTCGTTCAGCGTGTCGCTGTGGATCGCCACCTGCGTGTCGGTGGCGTCGGCCACGTCCAGGCAGTTGCTGATGGCCGCGGGCGTGGTGCCCCAGTCTTCATGCAGCTTCAGGCCCATGACGCCGGCCTCGATCTGCTCGTGCAGCGCGTCGGGCAGGCTGGCGTTGCCCTTGCCGAGGAAACCCAGGTTCATCGGGAAGGCATCGGCCGCCTGCAGCATGCGTTCGATGTGCCAGGGGCCGGGCGTGGCGGTGGTCGCGAAGGTGCCGGTGGCCGGGCCGGTGCCGCCGCCGAGCATGGTCGTCACGCCCGAGGCCAGCGCCTCCTCGATCTGCTGCGGGCAGATGAAGTGGATGTGGCTGTCGATGCCGCCCGCGGTGACGATGGTGCCCTCGCAGCTGATGATCTCGGTGCCCGGGCCGATGACGATGTCCACGCCCGGCTGCACGTCGGGGTTGCCGGCCTTGCCGATGGCGGCGATGCGGCCGTCCTTCAGGCCGATATCGGCCTTCACGATGCCCCAGTGGTCGAGGATGAGCGCGTTGGTCATCACCGTGTCGACGGCGCCTTGGGCGCGCGTGCGCTGCGACTGCGCCATGCCGTCGCGGATCGTCTTGCCGCCGCCGAACTTCACCTCTTCGCCGTAGCCGCCGGCGCGCAGCGTGTAGTCGGCTTCGACTTCGATCAGCAGGTCGGTGTCCGCAAGGCGGACCCGGTCGCCCACGGTGGGGCCGAAGATTTCTGCGTAGGCGCGTCGCCCGATGGTGGCCATGTTTTAGAGCTTTCCTTGAACCAGGCCGCGAAAGCCGTAGACGATGCGATCGCCCGAGAAGTCGACCAGCTCGACCGTGCGTTGTTGGCCCGGCTCGAAGCGCACCGCGGCGCCCGAGGCGATGTTCAGCCGCATGCCGCGCGCGGCGGCGCGGTCGAAGTCGAGGGCGCCGTTGGTTTCGGCGAAGTGATAGTGCGAGCCGACCTGGATCGGCCGGTCGGCCGTGTTGCGCACCACCAGCGTGAGGGCGCGGCGGCCGGGGTTGAGCGTGTGCTCGCCGTCGTCGGTGAGGAGTTCGCCGGGCGTCATGGCCGCCTCAGACCGCTTGGGCCAGCAGCGTGGCGCCGAGGGCGACCACGGCAGCACCGGCCACGCGCGGCAGCCAGGCGTTGGCGTGGCGCAGCGCCCAGCCCAGCGCGATGCCGGCCGCGTGCAGCAGCAGCGTGGCGCTGACCATGCCGGCCAGCGTGAGGGCCGCGCCGTGCTCGCCCGCCAGTTCGTGGCCGTGCGCCACGCCGTGGAAGACGGCGAACAGGCCCACCACGGCCATGGCGACGCCGGCCGGCAGGTGCACGCGCGTGGCGACCAGCAGGCCCAGCACCAGCAGCGAGGCGGCGATCATCGGTTCGACGGCCGGCAGCTGCACGCCGGCCAGCCCGGCCAGCGCGCCCGCGAGCAGCATGCCCGCGAAGGCCAGCGGCGCCCACAGCAGGTCGGGCCAGGCGCGGCGCGCGACCAGCGCGCTCCACAGGCCGACCGCGACCATCGCCGCGAGGTGGTCGGCGCCGGTGAGCGGGTGCATGAAGCCGGTGACGAAGCCGTGGTGCACGCCGCCGTCGACGCCCGTGTGGGCGCTGGCGGCCAGCGGCAGGAGGAGGGCGGAGAGCAGGGCGGAAGTCTTTGCGAAGCGCATGGAGGGGTCTTTCTTCTTGTGGCGGAGGTTCAGACGATCGGCTGGTGGACGGTCACGAGCTTGGTGCCGTCGGGAAAACTGGCCTCGACCTGGATGTCGGGAATCATCTCGGCGATGCCGTCCATCACGTCGGCGCGGGTGAGCACGCTGCGGCCCTCGCTCATCAGCTCGGCGACGCTCTTGCCGTCGCGGGCACCTTCCATCACGGCGGCGGTGATCAGCGCGACGGCTTCGGGGTAGTTGAGCTTGAGCCCGCGCGCCTTGCGGCGCTCGGCCAGCAGCGCCGCCGTGAAGATCAGCAGCTTGTCTTTTTCGCGCGGGGTCAGTTCCATGGCGGGGGTGGGGTCGGGTGGCGGTCGGTGATTATGGGCAAGGCCGTCTCTTTGCAACAGTCGTGCCCTGTTCGCCAAATGCCGTACCCGGTGGCACGGAAGCTGCACCGAAACGGTGTGAATTCCGCCGACGCACCCCTCCTGACTGACGACGCTCCCCAGCGCATCGTCAAGGTGCGGCGCGACTACAACAGCTGGGTCGCGAGCGAAACGCTGGAGGACTACGCGCTGCGCTACACGCCGCAGCGCTTTCGCAAATGGTCCGAATGGCGGGTGGCCAACACGGCGTTCGGGGCGGCCTCGTTCCTGGTGCTGGAGGCGGTCGGCGCCACGCTGCTGGTGCAGTACGGCTTCGTCAACGCCTTCTGGGCGATCCTGGTCACGGGGCTCATCATCTTCCTGGCGGGCCTGCCGATCAGCGTGTACGCGGCGCGCTACGGCGTCGACATGGACCTGCTCACGCGCGGCGCGGGCTTCGGCTACATCGGCTCCACGCTCACCTCGCTGATCTACGCGAGCTTCACCTTCATCTTCTTCGCGCTCGAGGCGGCCGTGATGGCCTATGCGCTCGAGCTGGCGCTGGGCATTCCGCCGGTGTGGGGCTACCTGGTGTGCGCGCTGGTGGTGATTCCGCTGGTCACGCACGGGGTGTCGGTGATCAGCCGGCTGCAGCTGTGGACGCAGCCGCTGTGGCTGCTGATGCTGGTGGTGCCCTTCGTCTTCGTGCTGGTGCGCGATCCTGGTGCGTTCGCGGGCATCACGCACTACGGCGGGGCGAAGTCGGGCGCGCAGGGATTCAACCTGCACCTGTTCGGTGCCGCACTGACGGTCGGCATCGCGCTCATCACGCAGATGGGCGAGCAGGCCGACTACCTGCGCTTCATGCCCGCGCGCACCGCGGGCACGGCACGCCGCTGGTGGGCCGGCGTGCTGGCGGGCGGACCGGGCTGGGTGGTGCTGGGCGTGGTCAAGATGCTGGGCGGGGCGGCGCTGGCCTACCTGGCGATCACGCACATGGTGCCGGTGGAGCGCGCGGTCGACCCGAATCAGATGTACCTGGCGGCCTACGAGTACGTGTTCCCGAACTACGGCTGGGCGGTGGCGGCGACGGCGCTGTTCGTGGTGGTCTCGCAGCTGAAGATCAACGTGACGAACGCCTATGCGGGTTCGCTGGCCTGGAGCAATTTCTTCTCGCGCGTGGCGCACAGCCACCCGGGGCGCGTGGTGTGGGTGGTGTTCAACGCGCTCATCGCCTTCATGCTGATGGAGATGAACGTGTTCGAGGCGCTGGGCGACGTGCTCGGCCTGTTCGCCAACATCGCCATCGCCTGGATGATGGCCGTGGTGGCTGACCTGGTCGTCAACAAGCCGCTGGGCCTGTCGCCGCCGGGCATCGAGTTCAAGCGCGCGCACCTGTGGGACATCAACCCGGTGGGCGTGGGCGCGATGGCGCTGGCGTCGGTGCTGTCGATCACGGCGCACCTGGGCGTGTTCGGGCCGCTGGCGCAGGCCTTCTCGGCGCTGATCGCGCTGGGCACGGCGCTGGTGGCGTCGCCGCTGCTGGCGTGGGCCACGGGCGGCAAGTACTACCTCGCGCGCACGTCCGACGCGGGCGGCTCGGTGCTGTTCGCGCCGGCCGCGGGTGGGCGCAAGGTGCGCTGGGCGCGGGTCGAGCCGTCGCCGGACGAGGGCGGCAGCTACCAGCGCCTGAAGGTGCAGCACTGCGTGATCTGCGAACGCGAGTACGAAGGCCCCGACATGGCGCACTGCCCGGCCTACCAGGGCGCGATCTGCTCGCTGTGCTGCACGCTCGACGCGCGCTGCGGCGACCTGTGCAAGCCGCACGCGAGCCTGTCGGCGCAGTGGTCCGCGGTGCTGCGCTGGTTGCTGCCGCGCCGCAGCTGGCGTTACCTCGACACGGGGCTCGGGCACTTCCTGCTGCTGATGCTGGTCATCGTGCCGCTGCTGGCGGTGGTGTTCGGCGTGCTCTACCAGCAGGAGCTGCGGGCCCTGAGCGAAGGCGCGCTCGCGCTGGCGGCGCAGGCCGACGTGGGCGGGGCGCTGGTCGCGGTGCAGCAGGCGTCGCTGCGCTCGGGTTTTCTCAAGGCCTACATGGCGCTGCTGGTCATCGCGGGCATCGTCGCGTGGTGGCTGGTGCTGGCGCACCAGAGCCGCAAGGTGGCGCAGGAAGAATCGAACCGCCAGACCCACCTGCTGGTGCGTGAGATTGCGCTGCACCGCGAGACCGACCGCGCACTGCAGGACGCCAAGCAGAGCGCCGAAGAAGCCCGCGAGATCGCCGAGCACGCCAAGCTCGCGGCCGACCAGGCGCGGCGCGCGGCGGACCTCGCGAACCAGGCCAAGAGCCGCTACATCAGCGCCATCAGCCACGAGCTGCGCACGCCGCTCAACAGCATCCTGGGCTACGCGCAGCTCATGGGCGAAGACCACTCGGTGCCGCCGCACCGCCAGCAGGCGGTGGCCGTCATCAAGCGCGGCGGCGAGCACCTGCTGTCGCTCATTGAGGGCACGCTGGCCATCGCCCACATCGAGGCCGGCAAGCTCACGCTCGACGCGCGGCCGATGCGCTTTGCCGATGCGATGCGCGAGCTGGCCGACATGTTCGAGCTGCAGGCGGCCGAGAAGGGCCTGCGTTTTCGCTTCGAGGCGGCCGGTGCGCTGCCCGACGTGGTGCGCGCCGACGAAAAACGTGTGAGCCAGATCCTCATCAACCTGCTGGGCAACGCGATCAAGTTCACGGCGGCGGGCCAGGTGACCTTGCGCATTTCGTACGCGCGCGAGTTCGCCGCCATCGAGATCGAGGACACCGGGCCGGGCATGACGGCGGCCGACATCGAGCGCATCTTCGAGCCCTTTGCGCGCGGCCACGCGGCGGTGTCGTCGGCACCGGGCGCGGGCCTGGGCCTGACCATCGCGAAGATGCTGACCGACCTGATGGGCGGCGAGATGAAGGTGCGCAGCACGCCGGGCGAGGGCTCGCTGTTCTGCGTGCGGCTGTTCCTGCCGCGCGTGCACGAGGCGGTGGCGGGCAGTGCGCGCATTGCGCCGGCACCGCGCGCGCGGCGCGGCTACGAGGGCGCGCGCCGGCGCCTGCTGGTGGTCGACAACGAGGAGGCCGACCGCGAGCTGCTGGGCCATGTGCTCGCGCCGCTGGGCTTCGAGCTGCGCAGCGCGGCCAGCGGGCACGACGCGCTGGACCTCATCGCCGCCGGCTACCGGCCCGACGCCATGTTCGTCGACCTCGCGATGCCCGGCATCGACGGCTGGGAGACCATCCGCCGCGCGCGCAAGCTGGGGCTGGCCGAGGCGTCGGTGGCCATCGTCTCGGCCAACGCCTTCGACAAGGGCCTGGACAACGACGTGGGCATTGCGCCCGAAGATTTTTTCGTCAAGCCCGTGCGCCACACCGAACTGCTCGACTGGCTGGAGCGCCGGCTGGCCCTGCAGTGGACCGACACCGCCGCGCGGCCCGCGCCCGCCGTGGCGGCGCCGCGCGCGATGCAGCCGCCGTCGCTGGCGCGCCTGCGCGCGCTCGACGAGGCCGTGGGCCTGGGCTACTTCCGGGGCATCATGAACCAGCTCGACGACATCGACGCCGCGCAGCCCGAGTGCGCCGCGTGGACCGAGGCTCAGCGCGCGCTGGCCCGCCAGTTCCAGTTCGAAGCCATGGGCCGCGCGCTGGCCGAAGCCGCCGAGGGCGCCGCATGACTCTCTTGTCTCCACCGATCCTGCCCGCTTCACCGCTCGCTCGCACGCTGCGCGAGCAGCAGGGCGCCCACGGCGACCTGGTGCTGATCGTCGACGACGTGCCCGACAACCTCGCCGTGCTGCACGACGCGCTCGACGAATCGGGCTACACCGTGCTCATCGCCACGAACGGCGAGCAGGCGCTGCAGCGCGCCGCGCAGGCGCGCCCCGACATCGTGCTGCTCGACGCGATGATGCCGGGCATCGACGGCTTCGAGGTGGCGCGCCGGCTCAAGGCCGATGCGGCCACCGCGCACATCCCCATCGTGTTTATGACGGGCCTCACCGAAACCGAGCACCTCGTGGCCGCCCTCGAGGCGGGCGGGGTCGACTACGTCACCAAGCCGATCAAGCCCAAGGAAGTGCTGGCGCGCATGAACGTGCACCTGCAGGGCGCGCGCCGCGCACGGCAGGAGGCGCACCAGGCCGGGCAGGCACGCAATGCGCTCGACGCCTTCGGCTACGCGAGCATCACGGTGCGGCTGCCCGAGGGGCGGCTGATCTGGCAGACGGCGCTGGCGCGCGACCTGCTGGCGCGCTACTGCGAAACGCAGGCGCCCGAGACGCCGCCGGCCGTGCTCGGCTGGCTGCGCCAGCACGCGCCCGACGCCCGCGCGCGCGGCATCGAGCCGCCCGCGCTGGTGATCGCGCAGGGCGCGCGCAGCCTGAGCCTGCGGCTGCACCGCCAGACCGGCGAGGACGACGCCGGCGACGAATGGATGATCGTCATGCGCGAGGTGTCCGACACCGCCGTGATCGAGGCCATGAGCCTGAGCCTGAAGCTCACGGCGCGCGAGGCCGAGGTGCTGTACTGGGTGGTCAAGGGCAAGACCAACAAGGACATCGGCGAGATCCTCGGCAGCAGCCCGGCCACCGCCAAGAAGCACCTGGAGCGCGTGTACGTGAAGCTGGGCGTGGAGACGCGCACGGCCGCCGCCGGCGTGGCGATCAAGCGCATCCGCGAGCTGCAGCCGCAGTTCGAACTCTGAAGGGTGCGGGGATGGCGTTGCCGCGTCATGGCGCGGACTTTCCGGCTTCCTAGAATGAGGCGGGGCTCTCCGAGGGAAGCACGAAATGAAGAACAACAACACGCGCACCGCACGCCTGCTCCTAGCCGCCTTCGCCGCACTGCCGGGCCTGGGCGCGCAGGCCGCCGGCCACTTCGATGTCGACGACGCCGGCACGCTCGATCCCGGCCAGTGCCAGTACGAAACCTGGTGGGGCCGCAGCGGTGCCGAGCCGGTCACGACGGGTTTCCATGTCGGGCCTGCCTGCCGGGTCGGGCCGGTCGAGCTGGGGCTGAATTTCGACCGGCTGTCGGCGCAGGGCGTCCATTCGGTCACGGGCGGCCCGCAGCTCAAGTGGACCTTTGCCGGCGCGGCCGCCGACGCGCCTTTCAGCGCCGCCGTGTCGATGGGCGCGGTGGCCGATCTGCGGCGCGGCGGTCGCTGGGGCGGCCAGCTGGTGGTGCCGCTCACCTGGCGGCCCACGGCCAGCCTGCAGATCCACGCCAACCTGGGCGCCGACTGGGCGCTGGGCACCGGTGTGCGCACGCCGCGCGGCGGCCTGGCCGTGGAGTGGGCGCTAAACGACGCGGTGTCGCTGATCGCCGAACGCCACCGGGCCGGGGGCCTGTGGACCTCGCGCGTGGGCGGCCGCTTCAGCCTGACGCCGCTGATCAGCGTCGACATCAGCACCTCGCGCACCGGGCCGCAGGGCGTGCGCGGCGTGGTGATCGGGCTGAACCACGAATTCAGCTGGAAATAAGTGAAGGAAAACTGAAATCCGCTGCAATGGGATGAACTCCCGTATCGTGGATTTTGTTGATTTTGAATAAGATTCGGTCACATTTATTAACGAGTCAACGATCCGTGACCCCATCGCTCGTTCTGGACTTCAAGTTCACCGCGCCGCCGGAGAGCCCCGCGCAGACCTTCCTGCCGGGGCGGCCGGCCGGGGTGCTCGGCCGCTCGTTCACGCCGCAGCGCAATCCGCGCCTGCAGGGGCTGCAGTGCCTGCGCTGCGACGCGCTGTACCCGGTCACGCTCGCCAACGACGGCTGCCCGGCCTGCCGGCAGGCCGGCTTTCACGTCGGGCTGCGCGCCAGCTACCGGCCCGGCGGCCCGGACGTGGTGCCGATGCCGTACGTGCAGGGCTTTTCGCTCGGCGAGGGCAACACGCCGCTGCACGACATGCCCGAGCTCGCGCGGCAGTTCGACATCGCGCGCCTGAGCATCAAGGACGAATCGCGCAACCCCACCGGCTCGCCGAAAGACCGGCTGACCGCGATGGGCGTGGCACAGGCGCTGGACGCCGGCGCCCACACGCTGGTGCTCGCCTCGTCGGGCAACACGGCGGTGTCGGCGGCGCACTACGCCTGGGCCGCGGGGCTCGGTTGCGAGGTGGCCTCCTACGAGGCGATGCCCGCCACCTACGCCCGCCAGCTCGACGCACTGGGCGCGCGGCGCTATGTGTTCGCCGACAACACCGGCCGCTGGGGCTTCGTGCGCGAGCGCTCGCAGTACCCGGGGTATTTCGCGCTCTCCAACTACCGCCTGCCCGCGCTGGGCAGCGCGCCCTTGGGCGTGGAGGGCTACAAGGCCATCGCCGAAGAGTGCCTGAAGGACGGCGGCCTGCCCGACCACGTCGTGGTGCCGACCGGCCGCGGCGACATGGCCTGGGGCATCTACGCCGGTTTTCGTGAGCTGCTGGCGGCGGGGCGCATCGCGCGCCTGCCGCGGATGTGGCTGGTCGAGCCTTTCCCGCGGCTGTCGCGCGTGCTCGGCGGCGGGGCGCTCAACGGCAGCTACCCCGGTCGCACGGCGCAGCTGTCGAGCGCGGGCGCGACGGTCACTTACCTGCAATGGCAAGCCGCCACGGCCAGCGGCGGCGGTGCCGTGGTGGTGGGCGACGACGAGGCCCGCGCGGCGCGGCGGCTGCTCACCGCGGCCGGCGTGAGTGCCGAACTCGCGGCAGCGGCGGGCCTGGGGGCCGTGCGGCAACTGCGCGAGGCCGAGACCATCGCGGCCGATGCGCATGTCGTGATGGTGCTGACCTCCGACGCGTCGAGCGACCCGAGCTGGCCCGATCGCGCCGTGCCTGCCTGAGGCGGTGTGCGACCCCGGGGCTCAGCGCCCCGTGTGCACCTTGATGCGGATCGTCGCGACGTCCCAGCCCCGGTTCTTCAGCCGCGTGACCAGCATCGGCGACAGCTGTCGCAGCTTGGCGGCCGCGGCGCTGCCCTTGACCAGCAGGCACCACACGTCGCCCTCGGCCGGCCCCGGCTGGATGGCCGCGCGCATGGCCGGCGGAATCAACCCTTCGATGGCCTTCAGCCGCTCGGCCGTGTCCCGCGCGCGCGCCATCAGGCTCCCCAGGGTGGGGGCGCCTGCCGCAGCATCGTGCAGTGAAATGGCGGGGGGCAGTCGGCGATACATGGGTAATCCAGGGGTTAGAAACAAGACAGCTAAAATGCCCGGTTTGCCGACGCGTGCGTCGGCGTTTGTTCCGGAACGGGGCCATCCGACTTCGAGACTTGCGAAGCTTGCATTCGAAGAAGGTGCGCCCAACTGCTTTCACCATATCTTAGGGAATCCGGTCGCAGTGCCTGTCGTGTCAGGTGCCCGCCCCTCTCCACGCCCATGGCAACCAACTTCCTGACCCAGATCTTCGGCAGTCGCAACGACCGGCTCCTCAAGCAGTATCGCAAGACGGTGACGCGCATCAATGCGCTCGAACCCGAATTCGAAAAGCTCAGCGACGACGCGCTGCGCGCCAAGACGCAGGAATTCAAGGACCGCATCGCCAAGGGCGAGTCGCTCGACGACCTGTTGCCCGAAGCCTTCGCCACCGTGCGCGAAGGCTCCAAGCGCGTCATGAAGATGCGCCACTTCGACGTCCAGCTGCTCGGCGGCATGGCGCTGCACAACGGCAAGATCTCCGAAATGCGCACCGGCGAAGGCAAGACGCTGACCGCCACGCTGCCCGTGTACCTGAATGCGCTGTCCGGCAAGGGCGTGCACGTGGTCACGGTGAACGACTACCTGGCCAACCGCGACGCGACCTGGATGGGCCGCCTGTACAACTTCCTGGGTCTGTCGGTGGGCATCAACCTGCCGCAGATGCCGCGCGAGGAAAAGCAGGCTGCCTACAGCAGCGACATCACGTACGGCACGAACAACGAGTACGGCTTCGACTACCTGCGCGACAACATGGTCTACGAGCCCGGTGACCGGGTGCAGCGGGGCCTGAACTTCGCGATCGTCGACGAGGTGGACTCCATCCTGATCGACGAGGCCCGCACGCCGCTGATCATCAGCGGCCAGGCCGAAGACCACACCGACCTGTACCTGGCGATCAACAAGGTGGTGCCGCTGCTCAAGAAGCAGGAAGGCGAAGCCGATCCGCGCACGGGCGAGGGCGTCACGGTGCCCGGTGACTTCACGGTCGACGAGAAGACCCACCAGGTGTTCCTGACCGAAGACGGCCATGAGAACGCCGAGCGCATCCTGGGCGAGCTCAAGCTGATTCCCGAAGGCGCGTCGCTGTACGACCCGGCCAACATCACGCTGATGCATCACCTGAATGCCGCGCTGCGTGCCCGCCACCTGTACCACCGCGACCAGCACTACGTGGTGCAGCAGGGCGAAGTGGTCATCGTCGACGAATTCACCGGCCGCCTCATGAGTGGCCGCCGCTGGAGCGACGGCCTGCACCAGGCCGTCGAAGCCAAGGAAGGCGTCGAGATCCAGGCCGAGAACCAGACCCTGGCCTCGATCACCTTCCAGAACTACTTCCGCCTGTACGGCAAGCTGGCCGGCATGACCGGCACGGCCGACACCGAGGCCTACGAATTCCAGGAAATCTACGGTCTCGAGACCACGATCATTCCGCCGAACCGCATCAGCAAGCGCGACGACCAGCTCGACCGCGTCTACAAGACGACGCGCGAGAAGTACGAAGCGGCCATTCAAGACATCCGCGAGTGCTACGAGCGCGGCCAGCCGGTGCTGGTGGGCACCTCGTCGATCGAGAACTCGGAAATCATCGACGCCCTGCTCGAGAAGGCAGGCCTGCCGCACCAGGTGCTCAACGCCAAGCAGCACGCCCGCGAAGCCGACATCGTGGCGCAGGCCGGCCGCACGAAGATGATCACCATCGCGACCAACATGGCCGGCCGCGGTACCGACATCGTGCTGGGCGGCAACATCGAGAAGATGATCGAGGCGATCGAGAACGACGAAGGCCGCGACGAAGCCACCAAGCAAGCCGACATCGCCCACGTGCGCGCCGAGTGGACCAAGGACCACGAGTTCGTGAAGTCGCTGGGCGGCCTGCGCATCATCGCCACCGAACGCCATGAGTCGCGCCGCATCGACAACCAGCTGCGCGGCCGTTCGGGCCGCCAGGGCGACCCAGGCTCCTCGCGCTTCTACCTGAGCCTGGACGATCCGCTGATGCGCATCTTCGCGGGCGACCGCGTGAAGGCGATCATGGACCGCCTGAAGATGCCCGACGGCGAAGCCATCGAAGCCGGCATCGTCACGCGCAGCATCGAGAGCGCGCAGCGCAAGGTCGAGGCGCGCAACTTCGACATCCGCAAGCAGCTGCTCGAGTACGACGACGTGTCGAACGACCAGCGCAAGGTGATCTACCAGCAGCGCAACGACATCCTCGACGCGGCCGACCTCACGGCGCAGATCGCCGCGCTGCGCGAAGGCTGCTTCACCGACCTCGCGCGCCAGTACGTGCCGCGCGAATCGGTCGAAGAGCAATGGGACCTCGACGCCCTCGAGAAGAGCCTGTTCAGCGAGTGGGGCATCGACATGCCGCTCAAGCAGCAGGTCGAGGCCGCCGATGCCATCTCCGACGAGGAAGTGGTCGAGAAGATCGTGGCCTACGCCAACGAGAGCTTCGACGCCAAGGTCACGCTGATCGGCCAGGAGAACTTCACCCAGTTCGAACGCATGGTGCTGCTGCAGAGCATCGACACCCACTGGCGCGAACACCTGGCCTCGCTCGACTACCTGCGCCAGGGCATCCACCTGCGCGGCTATGCGCAGAAGCAGCCCAAGCAGGAATACAAGCGCGAGGCCTTCGAGCTCTTCGGTCAGCTGCTCGACTCGGTCAAGAACGAAGTCACGCGCCAGCTCATGACGGTGCGCGTGCAGTCGGGCGAACAGCTCGAGCAGGCGGCCGAGGAAATGGAAAGCCGCGGCGAGAACGTCTCGAACATCACCTACACCGCGCCCACCGAGACCGGCGAGGTCGAGGTGCGCGTCGACGAAGAGAACCAGCGCCGCCTGGCGGCTGTCGGCACCGGTGCCCTGAGCGCCGAAGCCGCCGCCTTCGCGCGCGTCGGCCGCAACGACCCCTGCCCCTGCGGCAGCGGCAAGAAGTACAAGCAGTGCCACGGCAAGCTGAGCTGAGCTGAAGTCCCCGCACCTTTCATTGAGAGAAATCCCATGCCCGTGAACCTGTCCGCTCCCGATCCCGCCGCGCTGTTCGCGGTGCCCGGCGTCCGCATCGGCGTGGCCGAAGCCGGCGTGCGCAAGGCCAACCGCAAGGACCTGACCGTCGTGCTGATCGACGAAGGCTCGGCGGTCGGCGGCGTGTTCACGCAGAACCGCTTCTGCGCCGCACCGGTGCAGGTCTGTCGTGACCACCTGAAGGCCAACTACGGCATCCGCGCGATGGTGATCAACACCGGCAACGCCAACGCCGGCACCGGCGAAGACGGCCTGATGCGCACGCGCTCGACCTGCATCGCGCTGGCACGCCACCTGGAGCTGGCACCCGAGCAGATCCTGCCGTTCTCGACCGGCGTGATCATGGAGCCGCTGCCCGTGGACCGCATCGAAGCCGGCCTGCCGGCCGCGCTGGCCGACGCGTCGGAAAACAACTGGGCCCGTGCCGCCGAAGGCATCATGACCACCGACACGATTCCCAAGGCGTTCAGCCGCCAGGTGCAGATCGGCGGTGCCACGGTCACCGTCACCGGCATCAGCAAGGGCGCCGGCATGATCCGCCCGAACATGGCGACCATGCTCGGCTTCATGGCGACCGACGCGAAGATCGACCCGGCGCTGATCCAGCCGCTGGCCACGCAGCTGGCCGACGCGTCGTTCAACCGCGTGACCATCGACGGCGACACCTCGACCAACGACTCCTTCGTGGTCATCGCCACGCAGAAGGCCGCGCACGCCACCATCACCTCGCTCGACTCGGCCGACGGCCAGGCGCTCGTGGCCGCGATGCGCGACGTGGCCCGCCTGCTGGCACAGGCCATCGTGCGCGACGGCGAAGGCGCGACCAAGTTCATCACCATCCAGGTCGACGGCGGCAAGGACGGGGCCGAGTGCCGCCAGGTGGCCTATGCCGTGGCGCATTCGCCGCTGGTCAAGACCGCCTTCTTCGCCAGCGACCCGAACCTGGGCCGCATCCTGGCGGCCGTCGGCTATGCCGGCATTGCCGACCTCGACCAGACCGGCATCGACCTGTTCCTGGACGACGTGCACGTGGCGGTGAAGGGCGGGCGCAACCCGTCGTACCGCGAGGAAGACGGCCAGCGCGTGATGAAGCAGAGCGAAATCACCGTGCGCATCGGCCTGGGCCGCGGCACCGCCAGCGACACCGTGTGGACCTGCGACTTCAGCCACGAATACGTGACCATCAACGCCGACTACCGGTCATGAACGAGCAGTTCCAGAAGCTCATCGAGCGCGCCGAACAGCTCATCGGCCGCATCGAATCGATCCTGCCGCAGCCGCTGGCCGCGCCGACCGACTGGAGCGCCTCCATCGCGTGGCGCTACCGCCGCCGCAGCTCCGGCCATGGCGTGCTGGAGCCCGTGAAGCACGTGGCCACGATGGCGCTCGATTCGCTGAGGGAAATCGACGTCCAGAAGGAAAAGATCGAGCGCAACACGCGCCAGTTCGTCGAAGGCAAGCCGGCCAACAACGTGCTGCTGACCGGCGCACGCGGCACGGGCAAGTCGTCGCTCATTCGCGCCTGCCTGCAGGCCTACGCGCCGCAGGGCCTGCGCCTGATCGAGGTCGACAAGGCCGAGCTCACCGACCTGCCCGACATCGTCGAGGTGGTGTCGCAGCGTCCCGAGAAGTTCATCGTCTTCAGCGACGACCTCAGCTTCGATGAGGGCGAGCCGGGCTACAAGGCGCTCAAGTCGATCCTCGACGGATCGATTGCCGCCTCGACGCCCAACGTGCTGATCTACGCCACCAGCAACCGGCGCCACCTGCTGCCCGAGTACATGAAGGACAACCTCACGTACAAGCACACAGACGACGGCGAAGTGCATCCGGGCGAGGTGATCGAAGAGAAGATCTCGCTGTCGGAGCGCTTCGGCCTCTGGGTGAGCTTCTACCCCTTCAGCCAGAACGAATACCTGACGATCGTGGGCCAGTGGCTCTCGTCGTTCGGCGTCGACGACGCGGCCATCGCGGCGGCGCGGCCCGAGGCGCTCGTGTGGGCGCTGGAGCGCGGTTCGCGCAGCGGCCGCGTGGCCTACCAGTTCGCGCGCGACTACGCAGGACGGGCCGGCGCGTGAGCGAGGCTGTGACATCGGCGCGCAAGCACACCGAAGTGGCCGTCGGCGTGCTGATCCGGCTGGCCGACGAGGCGCTGCTGCTCACCACGCGGCCCGAAGGCAAGGCCTATGCGGGCTACTGGGAGTTTCCGGGCGGCAAGATCGAGGCCGGCGAGACGGTCGAGGAAGCCCTGCGCCGCGAGTTGCAGGAAGAACTGGGCATCACCATCGGCGGCGCCGAGGTCTGGAAGGTCACGGAGCACGACTACCCGCACGCGCTGGTGCGCCTGCACTGGTGCAAGGTGACGGACTGGACCGGCGAGTTCGAGATGCGCGAAAGCCAGGCCATGGCCTGGCAGCAATTGCCGCTCGAGGTGGCGCCGGTGCTGCCGGGTGCGCTGCCGGTGCTGGCGTGGCTGGTCGAGGAACGCGGCCTGCCCGCGTCGGCCGCCGAGGCGGTGTCGACCGTCGCCTGACGACGCACGGCACGACCGTGGTCCAGAAGTAAGAGATATGCATCCCAAGTACCGTGCCGACATCGACGGCCTGCGCGCCGTGGCCGTGGCCTCGGTCGTCATCTTCCACGCGTTTCCGAAGCTGCTGCCTGGCGGCTTCATCGGCGTCGACATCTTCTTCGTGATCTCGGGCTTCCTGATCACGACGATCATCATGCAGAGCCACGCGGCCGGCGATTTCAGCTACCGCGACTTCTATGCGCGGCGCATCCGTCGGATCTTCCCGGCGCTGATGCTGATGCTGGCGGGCGTGCTCGCCTTCGGCTGGTACGTGCTGCTCAACAAGGAATTCGTCGAACTGGGCAAGCAGGCGCTGGGCGGCGTGGGCTTCGTGGCCAACTTCGTCTTCTGGAGCGAGGCCGGCTACTTCGACACGGCCGCCGAGACCAAGCCGCTGCTGCACCTGTGGTCGCTGGGCATCGAAGAACAGTTCTACATTTTCTGGCCGCTGCTGCTCGGGCTGGCCTGGCGCCGGCGCTGGCCGATCGTGCGCGTGTTGTGGGTGCTGGCGGTGGTGTCGTTCCTCATCAACGTGACGACGATCCACCCGTTCCGCACGGCGGCCTTCTATTCGCCGGCCTCGCGCTTCTGGGAACTCATGGTGGGCGGCATCCTGGCCTGCATGCGGATGAAGCCGTCGGCACCGAGCGTCTGGCGCAGCCATGTGCAGTCGGTGCTGGGCGTGGGCCTGATCGTGCTGGGCCTCGTGATGATCCGCAGCGACAAGGCCTTCCCCGGCTGGTGGGCGCTGCTGCCGACGCTGGGCGCGGTGAGCTGTATCGCGGCCGGCCCGACGGGTGTGCTGAACAAGTACTTCCTGTCGAACCGCGCGATGGTGTGGATCGGCCTGATCAGCTATCCGCTGTACCTGTGGCACTGGCCGCTCCTGGTGTATGCGCGGATCGTCAAGGGCGCGGAGCCGTCGGTGGGGACGCGCGTGACGATGGTGGTGGCCGGCGTGCTGCTGGCCTGGCTGACCTACCGCTTCATCGAACGGTTCACGCGGGCCCGCCTGGGCGCGGGCATGCTGCGCACGCTCGTGGGCACCGGTGCGTTCGTGGCCGTGGCCGGCGTGGCCGTGCTCAACGGCCTGCCCGCACGCCACAACAGCGAGCTGCTGCAGCAGGTGACCGATGCGACGGTGGATGGCGACTACTACGCCGGCTTTTCCTCCGAAAACTTCGGGCCCTACGCGGTGAATCGCATCGGCAACGGCGCCCGCAAGGTGCTGCTGATCGGCGACAGCCACGTCATCGAATACGGCCCCCGCGCCGCGGAGCTGGCACGCCTCGCGCCCGAGCGCATGGCGACCACGTACTTCTTCACCTACGGCGCGTGCCCGGCCATTCCGAACGTCTTCGCCGAACAGAACCCCGGCTGCGGCCCGGCCCGCGACCAGTGGATGGCGATGGCGCGGGACCCGCAGATCGACACCGTGCTGATCGGCAGCTGCTGGAACTGCTACTTCACGGGCGATTTCCCGCTGGATTACGTGCTGCGCGCGAACGGCACGTCGCTCTCCCTGACCCGCGGCGACCGCGCCGGCATCGAGCCCTCGCTGGTGGCGCTGCAGGCGTGGGTGACCGAACTGGTCAAGCAGAAGAAAAAGGTCTATCTGCTGCTGGACAACGCGCTGGGCGACGACTTCGAACCCCGCCGCATGATCGAGGGCAGCCGCCTGCGCACGCTGTCGGTGGTGGGCAATTCGCCGACCGCACCCGTGCTCGCCGACCAGGTGAAGCTCAACCAGCGGCTCCTGCAGATCGCGGCCGCCAGCGGCGCGGAGGCGATCGACGTGCTGGGCGCCTTGTGCAAGGACGGCCAGTGCCCGCGGACGATGCCCGACGGTGCGCCGGCCTACAAGGACCACGGCCACCTGCGGCCCGCGTTCACGCGGCAGTTCGCGACCTACCTGGACAAGGTGTTCCTGGAAGAGGGCGTGCAGCCCGCGGCAGCCAACTGACGACCCTGCAGCCCTGGCTGGGCTGCGGCGGCGTGCATGCGATCTATTGCTGCAGCTTGGGATCGCCGAAGGGCTCTTCGTCGGGCGGTGTCTCCGCCGGCATCCTGAATTCCTCGGTCGCCCAGGCGCCGAAGTCGATGCCCTTGCAGCGGGCGCTGCAGAACGGCCGGAACGGGTTGCGCTCCGCATAAATGCTGTCGCCTCCGCAGGTCGGGCAGCGGACGATGCGTTCGTCTTCTTTCTTCTTGCTCACACCGGGCCTCACGCGCAGAGGGTCAGTTCGAAGGGGGTGTCTTCCGTGCTCGGGTGCAGGCGGTCGTCGGCCTCGTGCCGCATGAGCCGCACCGAGACCATGAGGCGGTTGCCGCTGATTTCCGGGACCAGGCCCAGCTTGGGATCGATGCGCAGCCGCAGCAGCTGGAAGCTGCGTCCCTGCGGCAGGTTCTGCTGGAACTGCCCGTGGGTGGCGATCACCTTGTAGGGCACGTCGGCGTCGCGCAGCAGCTTGAGCAGCAGGTAGATCGAGGAGGCCAGCGGCGACAGCGTGTTCGACCAGCGTTCCAGGTCGGCGCGGCGGCTGGCTGGGGTGCGGTGCTGCCACGCGTAGTAGGCGGGCAGGTCGAACTCGCAGGTGCCGCCCGGAATGCCGGCGCGGCTGCGGATGCTCATGAGCCACTCGTTCTCGGTGAGTGCCTGTCCCGCCTTACCGGCCACGCCGTTGAGCGCGCTGAAGTTGCGTTCGAGCTGGTCGACCACCTGGTTCAGCACCGTCTCGGCGATGGCCGGATTGCCCCGGTAGCTGTTGAAGACGTTCTTGTGCTTGTCGAGGTCGCGCAGCACGTCGGCCTTGAGGTCGGCGCGCGCCGCCACGTCCATGATCTCGAAGATCGTGACCAGGGCGTAGTGGTGCGAAAGCGGCGATTCCGAGGGCACCAGTTCCCCGAGGCGACGGAACAGATGCTCCAGCCTCAGGTACGTGCGGATGCGCTCGTTGAAGGGGTACTCGTAGAGGATCACGCGTATTTGTCGGTTTCCTGTCGCGGAATCATAACTTCAGGGCGATTTGGAAGGGGGTGTGGGCATCACTTCGCGCACCGCGGCCAGCATGCGCTCGCCGAGTGCGAGCTGTCCGTGCATGGACATGTGCGTGTCGTTCGAGAAGTAGAAGTCGCGGATCTGCGTGTGCTTTTCGCGGGTGAAGGCGTACAGGTCGGGGCCCAGCTTCGCGTCGCGGAAGCCGCTTTCGAAGTCTTTCGAGAAATCGGGCTTGAGGTAGACCGTGGTCTTGTTGGGCACCACCATCCACAGGAGCGGGATGGTGCTGTGCGCAGCGGTGAAGTTCTTCATTCGCGCCAGCGTGTCGGAGGTCAACGGGCCATTGTCCTCGTCTTCCTGGAAGAAGGGCATCCGGTCGCACTGGCGATGCGAGAAGAATTTGCAACCGTCGGGGACTTTCCTTACCCAGGTGTCACGATCGAAATAGGTGTCTACCGGCGAGTTCTTGGCCTTCCACGTGTGGTAGTAGGTCACGACGCCGGTCATGTACTGGACTTCCCAGTTGGGCGCGAAGGCCGGCACGGTCTCGTCGGGTTCGATGAGGGGCTCGGCCTTGGCGCTGTAGGGGAAGATGGTCTTGCCGTCCTTGCAGCGCTCGCTGTAGCGCATGCGCATGTCCAGCAGGCGCTCCACGCTTTCGATGATGACCAGCTTGCCCTTGAAGCCGGAGTCGTGGACCCACTGGCTGAAGTCGCCGCACAGCGACTCGCCGTACTGGCCCCAGTACGAGGTCGAGACCCGGTAGCCGGCCTTGGCGAGCACAGACTGCCAGCGGTGCGTCATGGAGAAGCTGTCGCCCACGACCATCACGTCCGCCTGTTCGATGGGCGTGCTGGCGAGGTAGACCGGATCGACCTTGGGCGGCGGGTCGCGCCAGCCGAACTCGCGTTCGGACAGGCGTCCGATGCGCGTGAGGTCGCCGTAGGGCACCGGGCTGGTGAGCGAAATGATCCACAGGGCCATCAGGACGAAGTAGCCGAAGAGGAAGAACCGCAGCCAGACTTTCGCGGGCGTCGTGGTCGTCGTCATGTCGAATCAGAATTGGAAATAGAGGAAGGGGCTGTAGCCGCCCAGCTTCGAAACGCACCACGCGAACAGTGCGAAGGTACCGATGGCGAGCACCACGGTCGACAGGCGGGCCATCACCGGGCGGCCTGCCATCGACTTCGGATGGGGAATCCAGCGCTCCAGGGTGATGGTCGGCGGCAGCGTCAGGCAGATGACGATCGCCACCAGCATGAGCTGGAAGAACTCCGGCTTGCGGAACGGCACCTTGCCGAACTCGCTGAACGCCGAGACCGGCGCGCCGTGCAGGCCCAGCATGCCCTTGTAGATGGACATGGCCGTGTTCATGCCGTCGGCGCGGAAGACGATCCAGGCCACCACCACACACAGGAAGGTCAGCAGCCAGCCCAGCACGCGCGCGATGCGCCCCGGGGTGGCGTTGCGACGGACCTTGGCGTTCCAGAGGTGATTGACCATCAGGAACGCGCCGTGCATCGCGCCCCAGACCACGAAGGTCCAGGCCGCGCCGTGCCACAGGCCGCCCAGCAGCATCGTGAGGAACAGGTTCAGGTAGCGCCGCGCCGGGCCCTTGCGGTTGCCGCCCAGCGGCACGTAGAGGTAGTCGCGCAGGAAGGTCGACAGCGAGATGTGCCAGCGGCGCCAGAACTCGATGATGTTGGTCGACTTATAGGGCGAGCGGAAGTTGAGCGGCAGCTGCACGCCCAGGCACATCGAGAGGCCGACGGCCATGTCCGAGTAGCCCGAGAAGTCGAAATAGATCTGCAGCGTATAGGCCAGCGCACCGAACCACGCGGTGTACAACGTGGGCTCGATGCCCTTGTGAACGCCGTTGAACATCAGGTCGGCGTACTGCCCCATGGGGTCGGCGATCAGCAGTTTCTTGGCGAGGCCGAAGACGAAGATCGTCAGGCCGATGGCGACCTTGTTCGGGTCCATCCGGTAGGTCGCGGGGTTCGCGAACTGCGGCATCATCTGCGCGTGGTGCAGCACCGGGCCCGCGATCAGGTGCGGGAAGTAGGTGACGAACAGTACGTAGTGGATGAAGCTGCGCTCGTGCACCTTGCCCTGCCAGCAGTCGACCAGGAAGGCGATCTGCGTGAAGGTATAGAACGAGATGCCGATCGGCAGCACGATGTGCACCAGATCGATCGGCGTGAGACCCGCGGCGACCAGCCCCGCATCGACGTTTTCCAGGAAGAAGTTGGCGTACTTGAAGACGGCCAGCACGCCCAGGTTGATCACCAGCGAGGCGATCAGCAGCGTCTTGCGCTTGCGGTCGTTGCGTCCCGGCGCGGGCGTCAGCTGCAGGCCGAACCAGTAGTTGACGCAGATGGAACCCAGCAGCAGCGGCAGGGCCTGCACGCTCCACCAGCCGTAGAAGAACAGCGAGGCCAGTCCGAGGAAGCCGGCGGCGGCGCGGGCGTTGCGTTTGCCGATCAGGAAGAACCCGATCAGGACCAGCGGGAAATAGACAAAAATGAAGGGATACGAGTTGAAAAGCATCTCGGGGAGGGCACTGCAGGGGCGAGCGCCTTTTTGTCGTAATCGTTATAGAGCCGCCGGGGCGGCTGGTCTCGGATTATCGCGTGGTGGCCGCAGCCCACAGCTTCCAGAGACCCCGCACCTCGGTGCCCAGTTCCGCGAGCGTCAACGACTCGTTGTAAATCACGGCGTCGGCGGCGGCCCGGCGCGCCTTGCGCGGCGCCTGCTGGGCGATCACGGCACGCACGGCCTCGGGCTCCCATCCCGAGCGTGCGACGACGCGCTGCAGTTGCGTGTCTTCGCGGGCATCGACCACCAGCACGCGGTCCACGAGGGCGCGCCAGCGGCCGGATTCGACCAGCAGGGGGACGTCGAACACGACGACGGCGTCGTCGCCGGCGGCGGCTGCCTGGCGTTGCGTTTCGGTGCCGATCAGCGGATGCAGGATGGCTTCGAGGCGGGCCTTGGCGCCTGCATCGGCGAACACCAGTTGGCGCATGGCGGCTCGGTCGAGGCCGCCGTCGGGCGCGATGACCGAGGCGCCGAATGCGGCCTCGATGGCAGGCATCGCGATGCCGCCGGCCTGCGCGATGCGGCGCGCGATGGCGTCGGTGTCGACCAGCACGGCCCCTTCGGCCACCAGCAGCGACGCGACCGTGCTCTTGCCGCTGCCGATGCCGCCGGTCAGGCCGATGCGCTTCACCGCCATGCCGCTGTCGTTCTCAAAGGGCCAGGGCCCCGAAAGGGAAGGCGAAGGGAATCCACTGCTTGACGACGGCGGGACCGGCCACGAGGCAGATCAGGCCGGCGCCGGCCAGGAAGGGGCCGAAGGCGATGGGAATGTCCTTGTGGGCCAGCTTGCCGGCGAAGCGCAGCGTGAGGCCGATCACGGCGCCCACCACCGAGGAGACGAGGATGATCGCAATGAGGTAGTCGGCGCCGAGCCAGGCGCCCAGAGCGGCGAGCAGTTTGAAGTCCCCATGTCCCATGCCTTCCTTGCCTGTGGCCAGGCGGTAGGCATGGTACACAAGCCACAGGCTCAGGTAGCCGAACACGGTGCCCCAGACCGCGGTGTTCAGGCTGACGCCGGTCCAGCCCATGGCGGCCCCGACCAGGCCGAGCCAGAGCAGCGGGTAGTTCAGGGCGTCGGGCAGGAACTGGGTGTCGAAGTCGATGAGGAACTGACAGATCAGCACGGCGCCGAAGGCCGCCCAGAGCGCGCCCGTGGGGGTGATGCCGAAGCGGTGCGCGCACAGGGCGAACAGCGCGCCCGTGATCAGCTCGACGAGGGGGTAACGGGGGCTGATCGAGGTCTTGCAGCTGGCGCACCGGCCACGCAGCACGAGGTAGCTGAGCACCGGGATGTTCTGGTACCAGCGGATCTTGTGGCCGCATGCGCCGCAGCGCGAGGCGGGGCGCGTGAGGTCGAAGGGCGGGAGCTTCTCGAGCGCTTCGGCGGCCTTGTCGGCGGCCGCCTCGAGCCCTGCGGGCGGCACGACCTTCGGGCCGAAGACCAGCGACCAGAGCGAAGGCATGTCCTTCGACGACATGAGGTTGGCGACCGCATCGCCCAGCCAGCCCCGGTACATCATGACCGGGGTGCGGTAGATCACCACGTTGAGGAAACTGCCGATCAATAGCCCCAGCACACCGGCCAACGCGGTGTCGAACCCTTGCGATACCAGCATCAGACGACCTGGCCGAGCTTGAAGATGGGCAGGTACATCGACACCACGATGCCCCCGATGATGACGCCCAGGAACACGATGATGATGGGCTCCATCAGGCTGGAGAGGCCGGCGACCATGTCGTCGACTTCGGATTCGTAGAAGTCAGCGGCCTTGCCGAGCATGTGGTCGATTGAACCCGACTCTTCACCGATGGCGGTCATCTGGATCACCATCGAGGGGAACAGGTTGACGTTGGTCATGGCCGTCGTGAGGCTGGTGCCGGTCGAGACTTCCTGCTGGATCTTGGCGGTGGCGTCGCCGTACACCGAGTTGCCCGATGCGCCGCCCACCGAGTCGAGCGCCTCCACCAGCGGCACGCCGGCCGCGAACATGGTGGCGAGCGTGCGGGTCCAGCGGGCCACGCAGGATTTCTCGATCAGCGTGCCGAAGACGGGAATGCGCAGCAGCAGGCGGTCCATGACTTTCTGGACGCGCTCATTGCGTTTCCACGCTTGCAGAAAGAAGTAGATGCCACCGCCGAGCACGCCGAAGATCAGCCACCAATAGGCAACGAAAAACTCGCTCATAGCCATCACGAACAGCGTTGGTGCGGGCAGGTCGGCCCCGAACGAGGTGAACACCTCCTTGAACGCGGGGATCACGAAGATCATGATGACGGCCACCACCACGAAGGCCACGACGATCACCGAAGTCGGGTACATCAGTGCCGACTTGATCTTCGACTTGATCGCCTCGGTTTTCTCCATGTAGGTCGCGAGACGGTCCAGCAACTCTTCCAGGATACCGGCAGCCTCACCGGCCTCCACCAGGTTGCAGTACAGGTTGTCGAAGTACTTCGGAAACTTGCGAAAAGCGGACGACAGCGAGGTGCCGGTCTCGACATCGCTGCGGATGTCGTTCAGCAGCTTGGCGACGCTCGGGTTCGCGTTGCCGCGGCCGACGATGTCGAAGGACTGCAGCAGCGGCACGCCCGCCTTCATCATGGTCGCGAGCTGGCGCGTGAAGATCGCGATGTCCTTGGGCTTGATCGCCTTGCCCGAGCGCATGCGGCGCTTCTTGATCTTGGAGGCCAGCACGCCCTGGCGACGCAAGGCCGCCTGCACCTGGTTCTCCCCGGCGGCGCGAAGTTCGCCGCGTACCAGCTTGCCGTTGCGGTCCTTGCCTTCCCATTCGAAGACGAATTCCTTGTGCGTGACCTGGGAGCGGGGGGATGCCACTGTTGCCATTCGATCTCCGGTTCAGTGTGTTCGTTATAGGTTGGTGCAGGCGACGACTTCTTCGAGCGAAGTGAGGCCCTGCATGACTTTCCGAAGGCCGGACTGGCGCAGCGAGCGCACGCCTTCGGCTTCGGATTGGTTCGCGATGTCCAGCGCACTGCCGTCGCGCAGGATGATTTCCTGGATGGCTTCCGAAATCGGCATCACCTGGTAGATGCCGACCCGGCCCTTGTAGCCGCCGCTGCAGGCGGCGCAGCCGACCGGGCGGTAGGGCTTCCAGGTGCCGTTGATGTCTTCCTCTTTGAAGCCGGCATCGAGCAGGGCTTCGCGCGGGATGTCGATCGGCGCGCGGCACAGCATGCACAGCCGGCGCGCGAGGCGTTGCGCGGTGATCAGGATCACGCTCGACGCGATGTTGAATGGCGCGATGCCCATGTTGCGCATGCGCGTGAGTGTGGTCGGGGCGTCGTTGGTGTGCAGCGTCGACAGCACCAGGTGACCGGTTTGCGCGGCCTTGATCGAGATATCGGCGGTTTCGAGGTCGCGGATTTCGCCGACCATGATGATGTCGGGATCCTGCCGCAGGAAGGCACGCAGCGCGGCCGCGAAAGTGAGGCCGGCCTTCTCGTTGACGTTGACCTGGTTGACGCCGGGCAGGTTGATTTCCGACGGGTCTTCCGCCGTCGCGATGTTGACGCCGGGCTGGTTGAGCAGGTTCAGGCAGGTGTACAGCGACACGGTCTTGCCCGAACCCGTGGGGCCGGTCACCAGCACCATGCCATAGGGGCGGCCGATGGCGTGGAGGAGCCGCTCTTTCTCGTCGGCGTCGTAGCCCAGGGCGTCGATGCCCATGCGTGCGCTGCTCGGGTCCAGGATACGAACGACGATCTTCTCGCCGAACAGCGTGGGCAGCGTGCTCACGCGGAAGTCGATCACGCGGTCGGGGCCGATCTTGAGCTTCATGCGGCCGTCTTGCGGCACGCGCTTCTCCGAGATGTCGAGCCGCGAAATGACCTTGATGCGCGAGGCCAGCTTGTCCTTGATGACCGTGGGTGGGCTGGCGATTTCGCGCAGCTCGCCGTCGACCCGGAAGCGCACCCGGTAGTGGTGTTCGTAAGGCTCGAAGTGGATGTCCGACGCTCGCATGCTCACGGCATCGAGCAGCATCTTGTGCAGGAAGCGCACCACGGGTGCGTCTTCGACTTCGGCAATGGCCTGCTCGTTGGCATCTCCCGAGGTATCGGCGGTGACATCGTCGAACTCGAACTCGGTGCCGACGATGCTGTTGATGGTTTCGGCCGCGCTGACTGCAGCGGCTTCGATCATGCGCGAGAGCTTGTCGTACTCCGCAATGACCCAGTCCACGCCCATCTGCGACGCAAACTTGATCTTTTCCGCGGCTTGCTGGTCCGACGGGTCGGCCGTCGCGACGATCAGGCGGTTGTTGCGCTTGCTGAGAACGACGATGCGGTACGCATGGCAGAGCTTCGGATCGAGCAGGTCCTTGGGCAGGCGCTGGTGATCGATGGCATCGAGGTCGAGCAGCGGGGCGCCGAAGGCGCTCGACAGGGTGTGGGCGAGGTCTGCAGCCGAAACGGCGCCGGTGCCGGTCAGTTCGGCGATGAAGCTGGTGCGGCCGCTCAGCGACTTCTGATAGATGTCTTCGGCTGTCTTCGCCGCGAGCTTGCCGGCCGACACGAGGGCGCGCGCCAAGCCGGGAAGGGCGATCTGCGTAGTTTCTTTAACGGGAATTTCGGCAGCGGCCATTCAGCGAATGCAAAAGATGTGAAAAAGTGCTTCACGATCATCGCTGAACACGCCTGTGCTGTAAATCGTTACACAGCAACAGGGGCTGACATTAACTGGACCAGTCGAGAAAAACTGGTCGGGGTGAGAGGATTCGAACCTCCGGCCTCTACGTCCCGAACGTAGCGCTCTACCAGGCTAAGCTACACCCCGATTGGTTGCAAGAAAAAGAACTCGTCCTAGATGCCAACTCTGCAGAGGTGTTTCAGGCACGTCGCTCAAGCAACTGAGCCGCTAATTGTAGCAAACCTGAAGCGTGCAAATTCGACGGAAGGTCGCGCAATGCATGAATTGCGCGTCCGGCCTCTGCCGCGGCAGCCGCGCGCGAGGCTTCCAGCGCGCCGGTTTCACGAACGATCTCGACGATTTTCCCCAGCTGGGCGGTGTCTCCGGCCTCGATGGCGGCGCGCACCAGTGCGCTCTGCTCGGGGGTGCCGCGTTGCATGGCGAAGATCAGCGGCAAGGTGGTCTTGCCTTCACGCAGGTCATCGCCGACGTTCTTCCCGGTTTCCTGGGCGTCGCCTGCGTAGTCGAGCACGTCGTCGATTACCTGGAATGCGGTGCCCAGCGCCTGTCCGTAGGTGGCGCAGGCTTCTTCGACTTCGGGCGTCGTGCCGGCCAGCACGGCCGCCAGGCGGGTGCTCGCCTCGAAGAGCTTGGCGGTCTTGGAGCGGATCACGCGCAGGTACGCCGCTTCGTCCAGCGAGGCGTCGTGCATGTTCATCAGTTGCAGCACTTCGCCTTCCGCGATCACGTTGGTCGCTTCGGCCAGGATCTGCATGATGCGCATGTTGTTTGCATCCAACATCATCTGGAAGGCGCGCGAATACAGGAAGTCGCCCACCAGCACGCTGGCGGGGTTGCCGAAGGATTCGTTGGCGGTGGCGCGGCCGCGGCGCAGGGTCGATTCGTCGACCACGTCGTCGTGCAGCAGGGTCGCGGTGTGGATGAACTCCACCACGGCCGCCAGGTTGAAGCGCTGTTCGCCCGTGTAGCCGAGCGCGCCTGCCATGAGCAGCAGCAGCGCCGGCCGCAGCCGTTTGCCGCCGGCCGAGATGATGTATTGCGAAACTTGGCTGACCAGCGGAACGCCGGTGTTCAGGCGTTGGGCGATCACACGGTCGACTTCGACCATGTCGCCGGCAATCAGGTCCAGCACAGTGGCGGTGGGGGAGGTGTCGGCGGCGGGAACTGGCAAAGCGAAGGCGCGGGGCGCTGCGAGGATGAGGGCGGCCCTGGAGGCCGGAACGCGCGAATTATAGGGAGCCGTGCACGATTCCCTGGAGCGTCTCAACGTCGGGGTGGTGAGTGTCCGCAAACCGCGCTATAATCTTGGGCTCTGCGGAATTCGCTGCGGGGACTCATTTCTAAGAGGTTTACATGTACGCGGTCATAAAAACCGGCGGCAAGCAGTATCGCGTTGCTTCCGGCGAGAAAATTAAAGTAGAACAGATTGCTGCGGACGTAGGCCAGGAAATCGTGATCGACCAGGTTCTGGCTGTCGGAAACGGCGCTGAAATCAAGGTTGGTACGCCCCTGGTGTCCGGCGCAACGGTGACAGTCACGGTGCTGTCGCACGGCCTGCACGACAAGGTTCGCATCTTCAAGATGCGCCGTCGCAAGCACTATCAAAAACGTCAAGGCCATCGCCAGCAGTTCACCGAACTGCAAATTGGCGCGATCGCCGGCTAAGGAGCACATTCCATGGCACAGAAAAAAGGCGGCGGCTCAACGCGAAACGGGCGCGATTCCAAGCCCAAGATGCTCGGCGTGAAGGCCTTCGGCGGCGAACTGATCAGCGCAGGCTCGATCATCGTGCGCCAGCGCGGCACCCAGTTCCACCCCGGCGTGAACGTCGGCGTGGGCAAGGACCACACGCTCTTCGCCCTGGTCGACGGCCACGTGTCGTTCGGTCACAAGGGTGCGCTGAACAAGCACATGGTCAACGTGACGCCCGCGGCCTAAGCCCCGCAGTCACTTCGATCTTTCCGAGGCCCCGCATTGCCGGGGCTTCTTCATTTGTAAACTGGACATCCCATGAAGTTCGTCGACGAAGCCTTCATCGACATCGCCGCGGGCGATGGCGGCAACGGCTGCGTGTCGTTCCGTCATGAGAAGTACAAGGAGTTCGGCGGCCCCAACGGCGGCGACGGCGGCCGTGGCGGCCACGTGTTCGCGGTGGCCGACTCGAACCTCAACACCCTGGTCGATTTCCGCTACTCGCGCCGGCATGAAGCCAAGCGTGGCGAGCACGGCATGGGCTCCGACATGTTCGGCGCCGCCGGCGACGACATCGTCCTCAAGATGCCCGTCGGCACGATCATCACCGACGCTGAAACGGGTGAGGTGTTGTACGAGCTGCTCAAGGACGGCGAGGTCATCACCATCGCCAAGGGCGGCGACGGCGGTTTTGGCAACATGCGCTTCAAGAGTGCGATCAACCGTGCGCCGCGCCAGAAGACGCCCGGCTGGCCTGGCGAGAAGAAGAGCCTCAAGCTCGAACTCAAGGTGCTGGCCGACGTGGGCCTGCTGGGCATGCCGAATGCGGGCAAATCGACGCTGATCAGCGCCGTTTCGAACGCCCGTCCGCGCATTGCCGACTACCCCTTCACCACGCTGCACCCGAACCTCGGTGTCGTGCGCGTCGGCCCCGAGCAGAGCTTCGTGGTGGCCGACCTGCCCGGTCTGATCGAAGGCGCCTCGGAAGGCGCCGGCCTTGGTCACCTGTTCCTGCGCCACCTGCAGCGCACCCGCTTGCTGCTGCATGTGGTCGACATGGCACCGTTCGACGACAGCGTCGATCCGGTCGCCCAGGCCAAGGCGCTCGTGGCCGAGCTCAAGAAGTACGACGCGGCGCTGCACGAGAAGCCGCGCTGGCTGGTACTGAACAAGCTGGACATGGTGCCGGACGACGAGCGCGCCGCGCGCGTCAAGGACTTCGTCAAGCGCCTGCGCTTCAAGGGCCCCGTCTTCGAGATCTCGGCGCTCACGCGCGAAGGCTGCGAGCACCTGATCAAGGCCGTGTACCAGCAGGTCAAGGCGCAGCAGGTGGCCGAGCACGAAACCGTCGTGGTCGATCCGCGCTTCGTTCCGCTGCCGCCCGAAGGAAACTGAGGGCGTCGCGGCACCTTCGGTGCTGCAAAATGGATAGCAAGCAGCGCAGGCTGCATTCCTGAAACACGCCTTCTTTCTTCATGACCTCGAATTCCGGTTCCACTGCCTTGCGGGATGCCCGCCGTATCGTCGTCAAGGTGGGCTCCAGCCTCGTGACCAACGAGGGGCGCGGCCTCGACGAAGGTGCCATCGGCGAGTGGTGCCGGCAACTGGCCGAACTGGTGCGCGACGGGCGCGAAGTGGTCATGGTGTCGAGCGGCGCGATCGCCGAAGGCATGAAGCGCCTGGGCTGGAAGACCCGTCCGCACGAAGTGCACGAGCTTCAGGCCGCAGCGGCCGTCGGGCAGATGGGCCTGGCCCAGATGTACGAGACCAAGCTGCGCGAGAACCAGATCGGCAGCGCGCAGGTGCTGCTGACGCACGCCGACCTCGCGGACCGCGAGCGCTACCTCAATGCACGCTCGACCCTGGTCACGCTGCTGCGCCTGGGCGTGGTGCCGGTGATCAACGAGAACGACACGGTGGTCAACGACGAAATCAAGTTCGGCGACAACGACACGCTCGGCGCGTTGGTTGCCAACCTGGTCGAGGCCGATGCCCTGATCATCCTGACCGACCAGAAGGGCCTGTACACGGCCGACCCGCGCAAGGACCCCGACGCCAAGTTCGTCCACGAGGCCGCCGCGGGCGATCCGGCGCTCGAGGCCATGGCCGGCGGCGCGGGTTCGAGCATCGGGCGCGGCGGCATGATCACCAAGATCCTTGCGGCCAAGCGCGCGGCGGGCTCCGGTGCTTCCACGGTCATCGCCTGGGGCCGTGAAGCCGACGCGCTGCTGCGGCTCACGCGCGGCGAATCCATCGGCACGCTGTTGGTGGCGCAGACCGCCAAGCACCAGGCGCGCAAGCGCTGGATGGCCGATCACCTGCAGTTGCGTGGTGCCGTCATCGTCGATGCCGGTGCGGCCGCCAAGGTGCGCGGCGAAGGCAAGAGCCTGTTGCCGATCGGCATGACGGGTGTGTCGGGCGAGTTCTCGCGCGGCGACGTGATCGCGGTGCGCGACGTCGACGGCGTCGAACTGGCCCGCGGGCTGGCCAACTATTCGAGCGTGGAGGCCCGGCTGCTGTGCCGCAAGCCTTCGGCCGAGTTCGAGCGGTTGCTGGGCTACGCGGCCGAGCCGGAGATGGTGCACCGCGACAACATGGTGCTGATGCCCGGTTGATCTTCAGGGCGGGGCGCCGTGCCCCGCCGCTGCTTCAGGGCAGTTCGCGCAGCGGATTGCGGATGTTCTGCACCATCTCGTTGACCGAGCTGCGCGGCGCGTTGCCGCGGCACAGGCCCTGCGACGCCAGCGCCGGCACGTAGCTGGAGTTCATGTCCCTCACGCGCTTCCACTCGGGCGTCTTCGTTTCCTGCCAGGCACCGTTGTTGAAGCGGGCATAGCTCTTCATCTCCGCCGTCGAGCAGCGCACGCCTTCGTAGAACGCGTTGACGGCGCCACCGGCCCGGTTCTGTGCCACCACCACGTAGCGCACGATGCCGTCCTTCGTGATGGCGATGGTGTTCGGATCGACGCCGAACTTCAGCGTCATGTAGGGCGGCATCGCGATCGGCAGCAGACGGCTTTCGCTGAAGGCGGGCGGCGGCGGCACCGCAGTTTCTTCCCACTCCTTGTCCTGCTCAGTGCTCTTGGGCGCTGGCGGCATGCCGGCCTGGGCCCAGTCGGGGTTGTCGGTGTCGTAGCCGCGGGAAGCGCAGGCGGCCAGCAGGCTGACGCAGGCGATGACGAGCGCACGCTCAGCGTGGCGTCGGGAAAGAAGAGGGCGCGCTGTTCTTGGGAGGAGGTTCATCGCTCGCAGAAGGAATGTCGGGATGCGGGTCGAAACTGCCGCCGGGCGGCAGATCGAGGCCCGCGGGCGCTCCATGGTCCAGCGTGTGGCGCTCGAATTCTCGGGCGCGCACGTTGCTGCGCAGGAAGCGGTTGCGGAAATCCTGCCGGGGCAGGTAGCGAGCAAGCTCGGTAAGCGCCATCTCGTAGACGCCGCGCTTGAACTCGACGACCACGTCGAGCGGGACCCAGTAGTCATGCCAGCGCCAGGCGTCGAATTCGGGATGGTCGGTGGCACGCAGGTTGAGATCCCAGTCGTGGCCGACAAGTTGCAGCAGATACCAGATCTGCTTCTGGCCTTTGTAGTGGCCCCGTGCGTCACGGCGGATGAACCGATCCGGCACCTCGTAGCGCAACCAGTCGCGGGTACGGGCCACGATGCGCACATGCTCCGGATGGAGCCCGACTTCCTCGTGCAGTTCCCGGAACATGGCTTGCTCGGGACTTTCGCCACGGTCGATGCCGCCTTGCGGAAACTGCCAGGAATGCGTGCGTATGCGCTTGCCCCAGAAAACCTGGTTTCTCTGGTTGAGCAGGATGATGCCGACGTTGGGCCTGAAGCCGTCCCGGTCGAGCATAATCAAACCCCAATTTTTGAACTGAGTCGATTATGCATGCCGGGTTGCACTCGGCAAGCGACCGGTTCCGGGCTCTCAGGGTCTCTCCGGGGTGCCTGTCTCCCTCCTCACTTCGAACCCACCTGCGCGATCCCGATGAAAGCTTCCCGATTCTTTGTCTCCACCCTGAAGGAAGCGCCCGCTGACGCCGAGGTCGCGAGCCACCGCCTCATGATGCGGGCCGGCATGATCAAGAAGCTCGGCACGGGCATCTACACGTACATGCCCATGGGCCTGCGCGTGATCCGTAAGGTCGAAGCGATCGTGCGCGAGGAAATGAACCGCGCCGGCGCCGTCGAGCTCACGATGCCCGTGGTGCAGCCGGCCGAGTTCTGGCAGGAGACCGGCCGCTTCGAGAAGATGGGCCCCGAGCTCTTGCGCATCAAGGACCGCCACGACCGCGACTTCGTGATCCAGCCCACCAGCGAAGAGGTGGTGACCGACATCGCGCGCCAGGAAATTCGCAGCTACAAGCAGCTGCCGAAGAATTTCTACCAGATCCAGACCAAGTTCCGCGACGAGCGCCGTCCGCGCTTCGGCCTGATGCGCGGGCGCGAATTCATCATGAAGGACGCCTACAGCTTCGACCGCGACCTCGACGCGGCCAAGGCCAGCTACCAGGTCATGGCGCAGGCCTACCGCAACATCTTCGACCGCTTCGGCCTGCGCTACCGCGCCGTGGCGGCCGACAGCGGCGCCATCGGCGGCGACCTGAGCGAAGAGTTCCAGGTGATCGCTGCCACCGGCGAAGACGCGATCGTCTACTGCCCCGACAGCAACTACGCCGCCAACATGGAAAAGGCCGAGGCGCTGGCCCCGGCTGGTCCGCGTCCTGCCGCCGCCAACGCGCTCGAGAAGACGCCCACGCCCGGCAAGAGCACCTGCGCCGACGTGGCCGAGCTGCTCGGCGTGCCGCTGGCCACCACGGTCAAGTCGCTGGTGCTGGCCACCGACGTCCTCGACGACGCCGGCAACATCAAGGGCGCGCAGATCTGGCTGCTGCTGCTGCGCGGCGACCACGACATGAACGAGATCAAGGTCAGCAAGCTGCCTGGCCTGGACAAGGGCTTCCGCTTTGCCACCACCGCCGAGATCGACGAGCACTTCGGTTGCAAGCCGGGCTACCTCGGCCCGCTGAATCTCAAGAAGCCCGTCAAGCTCGTGGCCGACCGCGAGGCCGCCGTGCTGGCGGACTGGATCACCGGCGCCAACGAGATCGACTTCCACATGACCGGCGTCAACTGGGGCCGCGACCTGCCCGAGCCCGACCTGGTCGCCGACCTGCGCAACGTGGTCGCCGGCGACGCCTCGCCCGACGGCAAGGGCGTGCTGGCCATCGAGCGCGGCATCGAGGTGGGCCACGTCTTCGTGCTGGGCACCAAGTACAGCAAGGACATGAACGCCACCTACCTCGACGAAGGCGGCAAGCCGCAGTTCCTCGAGATGGGTTGCTACGGCATCGGCATCACCCGCCTGCCGGCCGCCGCCATCGAACAGAACCACGACGAGCGCGGCATCATCTGGCCCGACGCGCTGGCACCGTTCACCGTGGTGGTCTGCCCGATCGGAATGGACCGCAGCCCCGAGGTCAAGGTCGCGGCCGAAGCGCTCTACGAAGAACTGCTGGCCAAGGGCGTCGACGTGCTGCTCGACGACCGCGGCGAGCGCCCTGGCGCGATGTTTGCCGACTGGGAACTGATCGGCGTGCCGCACCGCGTGGTCATCTCGGACCGCGGCCTCAAGGAAGGCCAGCTCGAGTACCAGGGCCGGCGCGACACCGCCGCCACCAAGGTGCCCGCGGCCGGCGTCGCCGACTTCATCGCCGGCAAGCTCGCGGCATGAGCGTGGCGGGGGGCCTTTCGCGACGCAGCTGCCTGTTGGGCAGCGTTGCGGCAGGCGCCCTGACGACGCTGGCACTGCCCCAGGTGGCCTGGGCCGGCGCGCAGATCGAAGAGCCGCTGATCGACTCGGTGCGCACCGCGCTGAGCTCGGCCATCCACAACAAGGCGCCGCCGGTGCCGCAGTTCGCCGACACCGAGGCCCGCCTCGCGTACCTGCGGTGGCTCGGCGAGATGAGCGAGCGCCTGCGCAAGAAGGTCGCCGACCCGGCCACGCGCATCGAGTTCCTGCAGACCGTCTGGTACGAGGCCAAGCGCTCGGGGCTCGACGTGAGCCTGGTGCTGGGCCTGATCCAGGTCGAGAGCAACTTCCGCAAGTTCGCGGTTTCCAGCGCCGGTGCGCGTGGCTACATGCAGGTGATGCCGTTCTGGACCCGCGTGATCGGCGACAGCGACTCGGCCAAGCTGTTCCACATGCAGACCAACCTGCGCTTCGGCTGCGTGATCCTGCGCCACTACCTCGACCGCGAGAAGGGCGACCTGTTCATGACGCTGGGTCGCTACAACGGCAGCCGGGGCCGCGCGCCGTACCCGAACGCGGTGTTCGCGAACCAGCGGCTCTGGGCTTACGCCGACAGGGACCGCTCGGCGGCTTGAGGGTCGTCGCGGTCGCTCAGTCGGCGACCACGGCCTTGGCGGTCGCCGAGCCCTTGGTCACCATCACCTGGTCGATGCGGTAGCTGTCGACGTCCATCACCTCGAAGGTGTAGCCGCCCCAGGTCACGCTGTCCGTGCGCTTGGGCACGCGGCGCAGCATCACCATCAGGAAGCCCGCCAGCGTCTCGTATTCCTCGGCGTGCGGCAACTCGTCGATGTGCAGCGCGCGCTGCACGTCCTGGATGGGCGTGATGCCGTCGATCAGCCAGGAGTTTTCGTCGCGCTTCACGATCTGCTCTTCCTCGGGCGTCGAGGTCGACACCAGGTCGCCCATCACCGTGCTCATCACGTCGTTGAGCGTGATCACGCCGACCACCAGGCTGTACTCGTTGACGATGATCGCGAAGTCTTCGTGCGCCTGCTGGAACTGCTCGAGCACCTCGGTGAGCGAGAGGCGGTCGGGAATCACCAGCGCCTTGTGCAGCGTCAGGCCCTGGTCGAAGGCCAGCGGCTGGCCGCTGAGCACGCGCTGGAACATGTCCTTGGCATCCACGTAGCCCAGCACGTGGTCGATGTCGCCGTCGCACACCGGGTAGGCGGAATAGGGCTCGGCCACGATGCGCGCGCGCAGCACCGACTCGGGGTCGTCATGCAAAAACCAGGCGATGCTCTCGCGCGCGGTCATCACGCTGCTGACGAGGCGCGTGTCCAGCTCGAACACGTTGGCGATCACCTGCTGCTCGCGCGCCGCCAGCACGCCGGCCTGCGCACCGGCCTCGGTCATGGCCAGGATGTCGGCCGAGGTGATCTTGTCGTCGCGCGCCATCGGCATGCCGAGCACCTTGAACAACAGGTCGGTCGCGCGCGTGAAGAACCACACCAGCGGTTTGAAGGCGGTGATCAGCAGCAGCATCGGCCCGACGATGCGCACCGCCAGCCGCTCGGGCGCGCTCATGCCCAGGCGCTTGGGGAACAGGTCGGCGAACACCAGGAACACCGCGATCACGATCACGAACGAGCACAGGAAGGCGATGTTGGCCGCCACCTCGACGCTGAGCCAGTTCTCGAAGAAGCGGGCGAAATACGGGCTCAACGAGCCTTCGCCCACCACGCCGCCGAGGATCGCCACCGCGTTCAGGCCGATCTGCACCACGGTGAAGTAGTGGCCCGGCTGCTCCTGCACGCGCAGCACCTTTTCCGCGCGCGGGTCGCCCTCGTCGGCCATCTGGCGCAGACGCAGGCGGCGCGAGGCGGCCAGGCAGATTTCGGCGAGGGAGAAGAAGGCGCTCATCGCGATCAGCAGCGCGATGATGAGCAGGCTTTGGGTGAGAGTCATGGCGGCACGTCGTAGACCGCCATGGTGCCATGACTGGCACCGGGTTCGGGCGCGCGCGGGGCGCGGCGCCCGTCAAACGGGGAGCGGAAGGCTCAGGCGGACGCGCCGCCGCCGATCACCTGCTGCAGCTCGCCCGACTCGTACATCTCCATCATGATGTCCGAGCCGCCCACGAATTCGCCCTTCACGTAGAGCTGGGGGATGGTGGGCCAGTTGCTGTATTCCTTGATGCCCTGGCGGATGCCGTCGTCTTCGAGCACGTTGACGGTCTTGAGCGTCTTGGTGTCGACGCCCACGGCCTTGAGGATCTGGATGGCGCGGCCCGAGAAACCGCACATCGGGAAACTGGCGTTGCCTTTCATGAAGAGCACGAGTTCGTTGGACTTGACGAGGTCGTCGATGCGTTGTTGAGCGTCGGACATGGGGACTCCTGAAGAAAAGTGGGCTGGGGGGATTATTTCACCGTGCGCCAGATGCCGCCGGAGCAGCGCGCGATGCCGGCGAGGTCGTCGCGGCTTTGCACCTCGGCAAAGCCGCGTTCGGCCAGCAACTGGCGCACGGCCTCGGCCTGGTCGTGGCCGTGCTCCAGCAGCAGCCAGCCGCCGTCGGCCAGGTGGGTGGGCGCGTCGCGCACGATCTGGCGGATGTCGTCCAGGCCGTCGGCGCCTGCGACCAGCGCGCGGGTGGGCTCGTGGCGCAACGCGGGCAGGTGCGGATCGCCGGCGGCGATGTACGGCGGGTTGCTGGCGATGACCGCGTAGCCGTCGGCGGCGCCGTCGAGCCAGCTCGATTCGGTGAAGCGCACGGGCAGGCCCAGGCGCTGCGCGTTGGCGCGGGCCACCGCGAGGGCGTCGGCGCTGGCGTCGACCGCGTCGACCTGCGCATCGGGGCGTGCATGCTGCAGCGCCAGCGCGATCGCGCCGCTGCCCGTGCCGAGGTCGAGCACGCGCGGGGCGGGGCGACCATCGAGGCAGGCCAGGGCCCATTCGACCAGCGTCTCGGTGTCGGGGCGCGGCACCAGCACGCGGGCATCGACCTGCAGCTGCAGGCCGTGGAATTCCTTCTCGCCCAGCAGGTAGGCGACCGGTTCGCCCGCCGTGCGGCGCGACAGCTGGCGCGCGAACGCGGGCCAGGCCTCGCCGGGGAACGGGTCGGTGTCGTGTGCGAGCAGCCAGGCGCGGTCGTTCACGGGGCGGCCCAGCGCGTGCAGCAGCAGCAGCTGGGCGTCCAGGCGGTCGATGCCCAGGGCCATGGCCGCGGCCAGCGCCTGCGCCACGGTGGAGGGTGCGGAGGCTTCGGTCATCACGCGGGCAGGCTTGATTCGAGTTCGGCCAACTGCTCCGCCTCGCGCGCGGCGCGCAGCGCCTCGAGCACGTCGCCCAGGTCGCCTTCCATGATGGCCAGCAGCTTGTAGAGCGTGAGGTTGATGCGGTGGTCGGTGAGCCGGCCCTGCGGGAAGTTGTAGGTGCGGATGCGGTCCGAGCGGTCGCCGCTGCCGATCAGGCCCTTGCGCATGGCGGCGTCCTTGGCGGCGCGCTCGCTGCGCTCCTTTTCCTGGATGCGCGCCGACAGCACCTGCAGCGCCTTCGCCTTGTTGCGGTGCTGGCTGCGGTCGTCCTGGCACTCGGCCACGATGCCGGTCGGGATGTGCGTGATGCGCACGGCCGAGTCGGTCTTGTTGATGTGCTGGCCGCCGGCGCCGCTGGCGCGGTAGGTGTCGATGCGCAGGTCGGCCGGGTTGATCTGCACCGCCACGGTCTCGTCGGGCTCGGCCAGCACGGCGACCGTGCAGGCGCTCGTGTGGATGCGGCCCTGCGTCTCGGTGGCCGGCACGCGTTGCACGCGGTGGCCGCCCGACTCGAAGCGCAGGTGGCCGAACACGTCGTCGCCGACGATGCGGATCACCACTTCCTTGTAGCCGCCGAGCTCGCTCTCGCTTTCGCTCACCACTTCGCAGCGCCAGCCGGCGCGCTCGCAGTAGCGCGTGTACATGCGCAGCAGGTCGCCCGCGAAGAGGGCCGATTCGTCGCCGCCCGTGCCGGCGCGGATTTCCATGAAGGCGTTGCGTGCGTCGTCGGGGTCCTTGGGCAGCAGCAGGCGCTGCAGCTCGTCTTCGAGCTGCACCAGCTCGGCCTCGGCGCCGGCGATTTCTTCCCTGGCCATCTCGGCCATGTCGGGGTCGTCGAGCATCTCCTGGGCGCCCGCGATGTCGGCCTCGCGCTGCTTGAAGCGCTCGTAGCGGCCGGCAATCTGCGTGACCTCGGCGTGCTCGCGCGAGATGGTGCGGTACTGCGCCATGTCGCTCATGATGTCTTCGCGCGAGAGCAGGAAGTCGAGCTCGCCCAGGCGTTGGACGTAGCGTTCGAGTTGGTGGCGCAGAAAGGATTTCACGACGGAAGGGGCTCGAAAAGGGGGAGGGGAACGCCGCAGTGCAGCGGCAGGGCGCATGAAAAGCGCGGCCCGCGCGGCGGGCGGGCCATCGACGCGCGTCGTCGCTAACGCTCTTTGCGCAGGAACAGGCGCGACAGCGTCTGCGCCGTCTGTTCGCGCGAGGCGGCATCGCCCGCGTGCAGCTCGGCCATGGCGCCGTGCATCATCTTCTGCGTGAGGCCGCGCGACATGGCTTCGAGCACCGCATCGATCGATTCGCCCTTGGCCAGCAGCTTGCGCGCGCGGGCCATCTCGGTGGCGCGCCATTCGTCGGCCTGCGCGTTGAGCTGCTGGATCAGCGGCACGGTGCCGCGCTGGCCCAGCCAGTGCATGAAGCTCTGCACGCCGGCGTCGATGATGACCTCGGCCTGCGCCACGGCGGCCTGGCGGTTGGCCTGGCCCTGCTGCACGACCTGGGCGAGGTCGTCCACGGTGTACAGGTAGATGTCTTCGAGGGCCTTCACTTCGGGCTCGATGTCGCGCGGCACGGCCAGGTCGACCATGAACATCGGGCGGTGCTTGCGAGCCTTGAGCGCGCGCTCCACGGCGCCCAGGCCGATGATCGGCAGCGTGCTCGCGGTGCAGCTGATGACGATGTCGAACTCGGCCAGCCGCGCCGGCAGGTCGGCCAGCCGCATGGCTTCGCCGCCGAAGCGCGAGGCCAGCTTTTCGCCGCGCTCCAGTGTGCGGTTGGCGATGGCGATGGCCTTGGGTTCCTTGGCCGCGAAGTGCGTGGCCGCGAGGTCGATCATTTCGCCCGCGCCGACGAACAGCACGCGGGTCTTGCGCAGGTCTTCGAACAGCTGGCCGGCCAGGCGCACGGCGGCGGCGGCCATGCTGATCGAATGGGCGCCGATCTCGGTGGCGGTGCGCACTTCCTTGGCGACCGCGAACGAGCGCTGGAACAGCTGGTTGAGCGTGCTGCCGAGCGCGCCGGCGGTTTCGGCCGCGCGCACGGCGTCTTTCATCTGGCCGAGGATCTGGGCCTCGCCGAGCACCATGGAGTCGAGCCCGCTGGCCACGCGGAAGGCGTGGCGCGCGGCTTCGTCGTCGTGCAGGGTGTAGGCGTGCGAGCGCAGCAGGGCGGGGGCCACGCCGCCGCTCTGGGCCAGCCAGCCGAAGGTGTGGTCGAGCGCGATGTGCTCGGAGGCGCAGTAGATCTCGGTGCGGTTGCAGGTCGAGATGATCGCGGCCTCGACCTGCGGGTGGCTGTTGCCAGCGAAAGAGCTGCGCAGGCTGTGCAGCGTCGGGGCGATCTGGTCGAGCGCGAACGCGAAACGACCGCGCAGATCGAGCGGCGCGGTCGTGTGGTTCAAGCCGAGAGCCCAGACTGACATGTCCATGATTATAAAATCAGCAGCCGGGCGAGGTTTGCCGAGGGGCAAATGGCTTTCCCTATGACAGCCATATGCGCCGCCACATGGCCTTGCGCTCACTCACAGCCCCTCATGGACCTGCTGGATCTCTTCAACCACCTGCTTAATTTTGCGGCACCGGCGGCCTTCATCGCCTTGGTGCTCGTGGCTGTCGGGCGCTTCCTCGGCGGCCCGCGCACCGGCATTCCGCACTGGTGGAAGCAATGGGCGATCACCTTCGGGGCCGGCCTGCTGACCTCGCTGGCCGGGCTGATCCTCACGGGACGCGACGGCTCGATGGCCACCTATGCCGCGCTGGCTGTGGTCTGCGGCACCGTGCAGTGGATCGCGATGCGCGGCTGGGGCCGCTGAGCCGGCCTCAGTCCAGCCGGCGGGCCATGTAGACCGAGTCCCCGGGGTAGGTCGCCAGCCGGGCCTGCTGCAGGCCGTCGGCCGGCACCGTGGCCGCGTAGCCCTGGCGTTCCCAGAACCCGACCGAAGCCTGCACCGACACCAGCGTCGAATGCCGCCAGCCGGCGCGCAGCGCGTGGGCCCAGGCGTGGCGCACGAGGCGCGGGCCCAGGCCCAGCCCCGAGGCCTCGGGGTGCACGGCCAGGTCGTGCAGGTACAGCGCGTCGGCGTCGGGTGCGACCTCGAAGTCGCCGTGCAACGGCGTGAGCTTGCCGCGCTGCGACGGGTAGGCCGCCAGGTAGGCCCGCACGGCGCCGCCGTGCTCGGCCACCCAGCCGGTGTGCGGCGAGGCCGCCAGCCGCCGCGCGATGAGCACGCCGTCCTCCACGAACCCCGCGCCGTAGCAGGCGAGTTGGATCGCCAGCACCGCGTCGAGGTCGTCGGCGCGCATGTCGCGCACGAGGAGAGGGGAAGGCGCCGCGTCCATCAGGCCAGCAGCAGCTTGTCGTCGTCCAGCTTCTCGCCGCGCGTCTGCTCGAACATGCGCAGCAGGTCGGGCACGTCCAGGCCCGCGCGCTGGTCGCCGGCCACGTCGAGGATGACCTGGCCTTCGTGCAGCATCACGGTGCGCGTGCCGTAGTCCAGCGCCTGGCGCATGCTGTGCGTGACCATCATCGCGGTGAGTTGGCTGCCTTCGACGATCTTGGCGGTGAGCTCCAGCACGAAGGCGGCGGTCTTCGGGTCGAGCGCGGCCGTGTGCTCATCGAGCAGCAGGATGCGCGAGGGCCGCAGCGAGGCCATCAGCAGGCTCACGGCCTGGCGCTGGCCGCCCGAGAGCAGGCCGATGCGGTCGGCCAGGCGGTTTTCCAGGCCCAGCTTCAGGATCGACAGCTTCTCGCGGAACAGTTCGCGCAGGTTGCGGTTGAGCGAGAAGCCGAAGCCGCGTCGCTCGCCGCGCTTCCACGCCAGCGCCATGTTTTCCTCGATGGTCAGCGCCTCGCAGGTGCCGGCCATCGGGTCCTGGAACACGCGCGCCACCATGCCCGAGCGCTGCCAGGCGTTCAGGCGCGTCACGTCCTTGCCGTCGATGTCGATGCGGCCCTTGTCGACCATCAGGTCGCCGCTGATCGCATTGAGGAAGGTCGACTTGCCCGCGCCGTTCGAGCCGATCACGGTGACGAACTGGCCGGTCGGAATGTCCAGGCTCAGGCCGCGCAGCACGCGGTTCTCGATCGGCGTGCCCGGGTTGAAGGTGATTTCGAGTTGTTGGGCGCGCAGCATCAGTTCTTCCCCTTGAAGAGTCCGCCCAGCTTGCGCTTGTAGGCGGGCACCAGCAGCGCGAACGCCACGAGCACGGCGGTGACCAGGTTCAGGTCCTGCGCCTGCAGGCCCATGAAGTCGGTGTTCAGCGCCATCGCGATGAAGAAGCGGTACAGCAGCGCACCCAGCACGCAGGCCAGCGTGGTGATGACCATGCTGCGCGCGGGCAGCAGGGTCTCGCCGATGATCACGGCGGCCAGGCCGATCACGATCGTGCCCACGCCCATCGAGATGTCGGCCGTGCCCTGGCTCTGCGCGAACAGCGCGCCGGCCAGCGCCACCAGCGCGTTCGAGAGCGCCAGGCCCGCCATGGTCTGGAAGTCGGTCGAGATGCCCTGGGCCCGCGCCATGCGCGCGTTGCCGCCGGTGGCGCGCATCGCGAGACCCGCTTCGGAGGCAAAGAACAGGTCGACGACGATCTTCGCGGCGATCACGATGATCAGCAGCAAGAGCGGCTTGGCCCACTGCTCGGGCATGCCGCCGAAGCTGACCATGCTGAACACGGTGGGTTCGGTGATGAGCGCCACGTTGGGCTTGCCCATCACGCGCAGGTTGATGGAGTACAGCGCGATCATCACCAGGATGCTCGCGAGCAGCTGCATGATCTTCAGCTTGACGTTGAGCCAGGCCGTGAGCCAGCCCGAGGCGGCACCGGCCACGCAGGCCACGGCCGTGGCGGCGGCGGGGTTCCAGCCCGCGACGATCAGCGTCGCGGCCACGGCGGCGCCCAGCGGAAAGCTGCCGTCCACCGTGAGGTCGGGAAAGTTGATGATGCGAAACGACATGAAGACGCCCAGCGCGACCAGTCCGAAAATCAGACCGATCTCGATGGCGCCCAGCGAAGCAATGAGGGACATGGGGGCTTCCGGCGGGAGCGCAGTCGGCGGGCCCCGGCGCCCGGCGAGCGCCGGGAGCAGAAGGCCCGCCGGGGCGGCGTTTACTTGGTGCTGACGACCTTCGCCGACTTCAGCAGCGCGTCCGACAGGGTCACGCCCTGCAGCTTGGCCGCGCCGGGGTTCACCACCAGCTCGAAGTTGGTGCTGGTCTGCGAGGCGATGGTGCCGGGCTTCTCGCCCTTGAGGATGCGCACCACGATCTTGCCGGTCTGGCGGCCGATGTCGGTGTAGTTCAGGCCCAGCGCGGCCACGGCGCCGCGCTCGACGGTGGCGGTGTCGGCGGCCACCACGGGCAGCTTGGCCTGCTGGGCCACCTTCACGATGCCCTCGAAGGCCGAGACCACGTTGTTGTCGGTGGGCGTGTAGATCACGTCGGCCTTGCCGACCAGGCTCTGGGCGGCGGTGGGCACGTCGACCGTGCGCGCGGCGGCGGCTTCGACCACCGTCATGCCGGCGGCCGAGGCGGCCTTCTTGAGCGATTCGACGATGGCCACCGAGTTGGCTTCGCCGGGGCTGTAGATCACGCCGACGCGCTTGGCGTTCGGCACGACCTTCTTGATCAGGTCGATGTGCTTTTCGAGCGGCGACAGGTCGGACACGCCGGTCACGTTGGTGCCCGAGGGCTCCCAGTTCTTCACCAGCTTGGCGGCCACCGGGTCGGTGATGGCCGAGTACACGACGGGAATGGTCTTGGTGGCGGCCACGGTCGCCTGCGCCGACGGCGTGGCGATGGCGACGATCACGTCGGGCGCGTCGCCCACGTACTTGCGGGCGATCTGGGCGGCGGTGCCCACGTTGCCCTGGGCGCTCTGGTAGGTGAACTTGAGGTTCTTGCCCGCTTCGTAGCCGGCGGCCTTCAGCTCTTCCTTCACGCCGTCGCGCACGGCGTCCAGTGCCGGGTGCTCGACGATGGCGGTCACGGCGACCGACTTGTCGGCGGCCAGGGCCGGTGCGGCGGCGAGCACGCCGAGGGCCAGGGCCACGGCGCTGAAGGGGGTGCGAAGCAAAGCGTTTTTCACGTAAGGGTCTCCGGGTGGGGAAAGGGGTGTGGGTGCGTTCGAAGCCGCCGGCAAGGCACCGGCAAAGCACCAGGGCGCGCAATTCAGCGGCCCGGCGTGGCGCAACGCCGTCCGGGCGCGTCGAAGTCTAGATCGTACTTTGCACAATTAAGGTGCATGAATGCCTCGGGCTTTCCCCGCTTTAGGAAACATAATTGCATCATTGATGCGTATGGAGAGACGAAATTGCAGATCATCGAACTCGACCGGACCGATCGGCGGATTCTGGACCACCTCCAGGCGCACGGCCGCGCGTCCAACCTGGACCTGGCCGAGGTGGCCCAGTTGTCGCCAGCGCAGTGCCTGCGGCGCCACCGGCGGCTCGAGGAACTGGGGCTGATCAGCGGCTACGCCGCGCGGCTGAATGCGCGCCACATCGGGCTGGGCGTGATCGCCTTCATCCACGTCACGATGGCGCGCGGCCATGTCGACGAGCTGCCCAAGTTCCAGGACCTGATCGCCGACATGCGCCAGATCCTGGAGTGCTACTCGGTGACCGGCGACTTCGACTACGTGCTCAAGGTGGTCGCACGCGACCTGGAGGCGCTGTCGCAGTTCCTCATGCACACGCTGATGCACATGCCGGGCGTGTCGGCGGTGCGCTCCAGCGTGTGCCTGAACGAGATCAAGTGCACGGGGGCGCTGCCGCTCGAATAGGGCAGCAGACGCAACGGGCGCTTCAGGTGCTGGTGGTGCCCGGCAGCGGAGAGGCCGGCGTGGCGGGGGCCGGGGACGGCTCGGCGGGCAGCACCGGCGCGGGCGCCGCCATCACCAGCGTCGTGGGCGTGGCCAGCGGCAGGTCGGCCTGCTTGAGCGCGTCGAGGATTGTGAACAGCAGGTCGCTGCGCACGCCGCCCGCCAGCCGGGGGCTCGGCACGTAGGCGATGGCCTGGAAGATCAGCAGCCCGTTCTCGATGCCCTCGAGCGTGAGCGAGGGCGCCGGCGTTTCCAGCACGCCCTCGTGCGCGCGGCAGGCCTCGAGGATCAGCTCGCGCACGCGCTGCGCGTCGGTGGTCAGCGGCATCGGCAGGCGGATCAGCACGCGGCCCTCGGCGTTGGCCAGCGTCATGTTGCGCACGGTCTTGGTGATGAACTCCGAGTTCGGCACGATCAGCGTCGAGCGGTCGCCCAGCTGGATCTCGGTGGCGCGCACGTTGATGCGCCGCACGTCGCCCTCGGTGGTGCCCAGCACCACCCAGTCGCCCACCTTCACCGGCTGCTCGGCCAGCAGGATCAGCCCCGAGATGAAGTTCTGCACGATGGCCTGCAGGCCGAAGCCGATGCCCACCGACAGCGCGCTCGCCACCCACGCGATGCGCTCGATGCCAATGCCCAACGCCGACAGCGAGAACGCCACCACCAGGATGCCGCCCACGTAGCCCAGCAGCGTGGTGATCGAGCTTTGCATGCCCGGCTCGAACTGCGTGCTCGGCAGGTAGCTGCGCGAGAGCCAGCGCTTGAACACCCGCAGCACGATGAAGCCGATCACTGCCACCGCCACGGCGCTGAGGATCGCGCCCGGAACCAGCTGGAACTCGCCCACCTTCACGCCGGTGCCGAGCTTGCCGCCGCGCTGGAACACCTCGCCCGGGCCCGTGCCCAGCGGCGCGGCCAGCGCCACCAGCATGTAGAAGAACAGCGCCACGCGGCTCAGGCCCGAGAGCACCGTGGCCGCCTGGTCGAGCGTCTGCGGCGCCAGGCCGAAGCTCTTCTGCAACCGCTGGCCGGAGGCGCTGCGCGAGGACACCACGGCCATGAACAGGTCGTCGGCGAACTTGAACAGCACATAGAAGGCCGCCGCGACGATGCCGCTCCAGGTGAGCTGCGAGGCCAGGAAGCTCGCCAGCGCCACGTAGCCGAAGGCCACCAGCACCCAGATCGCGATCACCAGCACCACGATCAGCGCCACCAGCACCCCGACCCACATCGGCCGTTCCGGCAGGCCGGCCTCGGGCGCGTCGGCGCGCAGCGCCTTCAGGCGGTACACGACGGTGCCGACCAGCGCGGTGAGCAGCAGCGCCGTCGCCACGTGCGTCGTGACCACGGCGGCAAAGCTGGCGTCGATGAGCGCGTTGATCTCGGCCGGCGTCCACGCCAACGCGGCCACCAGCGCCACCAGCCACGGCAGCGCCGACAGGCGCTGCGCCGTGAGGTCGGGAATGGCCGGCAGGCGCCACGACGGCCGCCCCGTGGCCAGCAGCCCGCGCCCCAGGCCGATGATGAAGGCCATGAAGGTCAGCGTCTGCGCCGTCGATTGCAGCGCCTTGCGCGCCTGCGCGTCCCACATCGCGTGGGCCTTGAGCACTTCGACGACGCCGTGCGCGGCCACGGCGACCAGCAGCACGTGCGTGGCGACGATGGCGATCACCAGCAGCGAGCGGCGCAGCCGCCCGGCCGGCAGCACGCGCGTGGCCAGCCGCGCCAGCCCGCGCTCGGCGGCCCAGACGCCGAGCCAGGCGAGCAGCAGCGCGCCGATGAAGGAGGCGATCACGGGCGTGCGGCTTTCGGGCTGCAGCGCCTGGTCGAAGCCGTCGCCGAGCGCCGCCCCGATCGCCTGCAGCCGTTCGAAGTCGTCGGGCCAGGCCTCGCTCAGGTCGTCCCAGAACTCGCCGCTGAGCGGCGAGGCGGCGCGGCTGGTGAGTTCGGCCTCGAACTGCTGGCGCCGCTGCGATACCACGTCGGTGCCGCGCTGGCGCACGTCGATCGCCAGCAGCTTGGCCAGGCGGATGTCCGCATCGAGCGCGTTGCGCTCCTTGGTCAGCTGCGCGCGCTGGCGCGTGATGTTGGGGTCTTCGGTGGCGCCGGCGGCGGGCGGGTTGCCGAGTTCGCCGAGCCGCGCATTCAGGTCGGCCAGTTCGCTGGTACGGGCGGCGACGAACTTGTCGGCCTGCACGCCGATCTCGTTGATCTGCGCGAGCTGCTTGCGTGCGTCGTCTTCGGCGCCCGGAACGACACTGGCGTTGCCCTTGCCTGAAGGCGCGATGCGGGCGAACTGCGCGCGCAGTTCGGCGATGGTGGGGGGCGGGGCGGCCGCCGCCGCGGTGTTGGCGCTGTTGTTGGGGTTGCCGTTGCCTGCGTTCATGCTGGCGTCCGGCTGCGCGAAGGCGCCGCCGCACGTCAGCAGGGCCCACAGAGCCAGGAGGGCGGGAAGGCACAGGCCCGCCAGGCGAGAGGTCCGATTCATGGCCGCATCATAGAAGCCGCCATGACGTAAGAACGGGTAAGAAATGCAGCGTCAGCCCGCGGGGCTGAACAGGTCCACCCGGTCGGTGATGATGCCGTCGGTGCCCAGGTCGATGAGCCGCTGCGCGGCCCAGTCGTCGTTCACCGTGTAGCTCAGCGAGCGCAGGCCCGCGCCATGCACCTGCGCCACCGTGGCGGCGTCCCACAGCGCGTGGTTGCAGACGATGGCCTGGCAACCCAGGCTCAATGCCGTGTCGAGCCAGCCGTTCCAGAGCGTGTCGAGCAGCAGGCCGCGCGGCAGCTCGGGTTGCACGGCCTGTGCGCCTTTCAACGCATCGATCTGGAACGAAGTGAGCAGCGGCGGCACGGCCGCACCTTGCCACAGCCGCGCGGCTTCGCGTGCCACCACCTCGCCGGTCTCGCGTTCGGTGCCGGGCGTGGGCTTGATCTCGATGTTCAGCAGCAGGTCGTTGGCGCGGCAGAAGCGCGCCAGGTTCTCCAGCGTGGGCAGCGGCTCGCCCGCGAAGGCGCGCGAATGCCAGCCGCCGGCGTCGAGCTGCGACAGCGCGCTCCACGCCTGCTGGCCGCCGATGCCGTGGCCGTTGGTGGTGCGATCGAGCGTGGCGTCGTGCATCAGGAACACCACGCCGTCGGCGCTGAGCTTGGCGTCGCATTCGAACATGCGGTAGCCGTGCGAGGCGCCGAAGCGGAAGGCCGCGAGCGTGTTCTCGGGCGCCAGCTTGCCGGCGCCGCGGTGCGCGACCCAGCGGGGGTAGGGCCAGGGGCTGCGTTCGGCCATCGCTCAGTCGGCGCGCTTGCCGGAGCCGGCGTCGAACCAATGGAGCTTGTCTTCGCGCGCGGCGATCTTCACCGTGTCGCCGGCCACCGGCGGGTGGTCGCCTTCGTCGGTGCGCATGATGATCTGCTCCTCGCCGATGCGGCCGTACACCAGGCGCTCGGCGCCCAGCAGTTCGACCTGCTCGACCTGCACCGTCCAGCCGCTTTCGTCGAGCTTCATGTGCTCGGGGCGGATGCCCAGGATCTGGCCCGGACGCACGCCCGGTGCGTGCTTGAGCAGGTTCATCGGCGGCGAGCCGATGAAGCTCGCCACGAAGGTGGTGGCGGGCCGGGAGTACACCTCTTCGGGCGTGGCGAACTGGTCCATCACGCCGCCGTTCATCACGATGATGCGCTGCGCCAGCGTCATGGCCTCGACCTGGTCGTGCGTGACGAACAGCGAGGTGATGCCGAGCTCGCGGTGCAGCTTCTGGATCTCGAGGCGGGTCTGGGCGCGCAGCTTGGCGTCCAGATTCGACAGCGGTTCGTCAAACAGGAACACCTGCGGCTGGCGCACGATGGCGCGGCCCATGGCCACGCGCTGGCGCTGGCCGCCCGAGAGTTCGCGCGGCTTGCGCTCGAGCAGGTGGCCCAGCTCGAGGATCTTGGCGGCCTTGTCGACGCGCACCTTGATCTCGGCCGTCGGCACCTTGGCGATCTTCAGGCCGTAGGCCATGTTCGCGAACACGCTCATGTGTGGGTACAGCGCGTAGTTCTGGAACACCATGGCGATGTCGCGCTCGGAGGGTTCGAGCTGGTTCACCACCTTGCCGCCGATGCAGATTTCGCCGGCGGAGATTTCCTCCAGGCCAGCGACCATGCGCAGCAGCGTCGACTTGCCGCAGCCCGAAGGGCCGACGATGACGATGAATTCGTGGTCGGCGATCTCGGCACTCACGCCGTGGATGACCTGGTTGGCTTTCGGCCCGTGGCCGTAGCGCTTGATGACGTTGCGTAGGGAAAGTGCAGCCATGTTCTTCTCGATTTCGACCTCTATCTCGAGGCACTGTTATTTCCAGAACCACCGCGGAACCGGCTTTGCCGGGCCGCTGGTGGTGCCCCCGGTAGGGGGTTGGCGAAGCGACACGAAGTGCGCGAAGCCTGGGGGCGAGCCTATTTCTCGGTATCAACAAGGCCCTTGACGAACCATTTCTGCATCAGGATCACCACCAGCGCGGGCGGCAGCATCGCCAGGATGGCGGTGGCCATCACGACGTTCCATTCGTTCTGTCCGTCGCCGCCGGCAATCATCCGCTTGATGCCGACCACCACGGGGTACATGTCTTCGCTCGTGGTCGCCAGCAGCGGCCACAGGTACTGGTTCCAGCCGTAGATGAACTGGATCACGAACAGCGCCGCGATCGAGGTCTTGGACAGCGGCAGCAGCACGTCGAAGAAAAAGCGCATGGGGCTTGCGCCATCCATGCGCGACGCCTCGGTGAGCTCGTCGGGCACCGTGAGGAAGAACTGGCGGAACAGGAAGGTCGCCGTGGCCGACGCGATCAGCGGCACCGTCAGGCCCGCGTAGGTGTTCAGCATGTTCAGGTCGGACAGCACCTTGTAGGTGGGCAGGATGCGCACCTCCACCGGCAGCATCAGCGTCACGAAGATGGCCCAGAAGCAGATCTTCTTGAACGGGAAGCGAAAGTACACGATGGCGAAGGCCGACAGCAGCGAGATGGTGATCTTGCCGATGGCGATGACCATGGCCGTCACGAAGCTCACCCACATCATGTGCGCCACCGGGGCGTTGGAGCCCGCGCTGCTCTCGCGCCCGAACAGCGCGCCCTTGTAGCTGTCGACGATGTTCGAGCCGGGTGTCAGGGGCATCGGCGCCTGCACGATCTCCTGGGCCGTGTGCGTGGACGCCACGAACGCCAGGTAGAGCGGGAAGGCGACGATGAACACGCCCAGGATCATGATGACGTGGGCCAGGATGCCCTGTGTGCCGCGTTTTTCAACCATGCTGCGCTCCGCCGGATTCGATTTGTTCTTGTTGCTTCATCAGTACTGCACTTTCTTCTCGACGTAGCGGAACTGGATGACGGTCAGCGCCACCACGATCACCATCAGCACCACCGACTGCGCGGCCGAACCGCCCAGGTCCAGGCCCTTGAAGCCGTCGTGGTAGACCTTGTAGACCAGGATGGTCGTGTCCTTGCCCGGGCCGCCCTGCGTGGCCGCATCGACGATCGCGAAGGTGTCGAAGAAGGCGTAGACCACGTTGATCACCAGCAGGAAGAAGGTGGTGGGCGACAGCAGCGGGAACTGCACGGTCCAGAAGCGGCGCCACGGGCGCGCGCCGTCGATGGCCGCGGCCTCGATCAGCGACTTCGGGATCGACTGCAGCCCGGCCAGGAAGAACAGGAAGTTGTAGGAGATCTGCTTCCACACCGAGGCCATCACGATCAGCGTCATGGCGTGGCCCGAGTCGAGCAGGTGGTTCCAGTTGATGCCGATCTTGCCCAGGGCATAGGCCACCACGCCCAGCGAGGGCGAGAACATGAAGACCCACAGCACGGCCGCCACGGCGGGCGCCACGGCGTACGGCAGGATCAGCATGGTCTTGTAGAACATGCCGCCGCGCACGATGCGGTCGGCGAACACGGCCAGCATCAACGACAGGCTGATGCCGATGCCGGCCACCAGCACCGAGAAGAGGGCGGTGGTCTTGAACGACTCGGCATAGGCCGGGTCGTCGAACAGGTGGCGGAAGTTGTCGAACCCGACGAACTCGACCGACGTGCCGAACGCGTCCTGCTGCTGCAGCGACTGCAACAGCGCCTGGCCGGCCGGCCAGAAGAAAAACACGAGGATCACCGCCATCTGCGGTGTCAGCAGCAGCCAGGGCAACCAGCCCGAGCGAAAGAAAACGCGTTTTTCCATGAAGCCCCTACATAAAAAATCCCGCCCGGCGCACCCTGGAAGAAGGGCGTGCGGGGGCGGGCGATATTAGCCGGACACGGAGCCCGGATCTTCAATCGTTAGCTTTTGTTCGCCTTTTGGAAGCGTTCGAGCTGTTCGTTGCCGCGGGTCACGATCGAATCGAGGGCTTCCTTGGCGGTCTTCTTGCCGCCCCAGACCTGTTCGAGCTCTTCGTCCTCGATGGCGCGGATCTGCACGTAGTTGCCCAGGCGGATGCCGCGGCTCTTGTCGGTGACCTTGCGGATCATCTGCGTCACGGCCACGTCGGTGCCGGGGTTCTGCTTGTAGAAGCCCGACTCTTCGGTGAGCTTGTACGAGGCGGTGGTCACCGGCAGGTAGCCGGTGCGCTTGTGGCTGGCGGACTGCACTTCAGGCGTCGAGATGAAGCTGAAGAACTTGGCCACGCCCTTGTACTCGGCGGCCTTCTTGCCCGACATGACCCACAGGCTGGCGCCGCCGATCACGGTGTTCTGCGGTGCGCCCGGCACGTCCGGGTAGTAGGGCAGGGGGGCCAGGCCGTAGGCGAACTTGGCGTTCTTGGCCACGTTGCCGTAGAAGCCCGACGACGTGTTGATCATGGCGCACTCGCCGGACACGAACGAGGCCTCGGGCACGTTGCCGCGGCCCTTGTAGATGAACAGGCCCTGCTTGGACATGCTGGCCAGGTTCTCGATGTGGCGCTGGTGCAGCGGCGAATTCACCTTCAGGCGCGCGTCCAGGCCCTGCAGGCCGTTGGCCTTGCTGGCGAACTCGACGTTGTGCCAGGCCGAGAAGCTCTCGACCTGCGTCCAGTTCTGCCAAGCCGTGGTGAACGGGCACTTGTGGCCGCTGGCCTTGAGCTTGGCGGCGGCGGCCACTACTTCGGGCCAGGTGGCGGGTGCCTTGTCGGTGGGCAGGCCGGCGGCCTTGAAGGCGTCCTTGTTGAAATAGAAGATCGTGGTCGAGCTGTTGAACGGGAAGCTCAGCATCTGGCCGTTGGGGGCGGTGTAGTAACCGGCCACGGCGGGGATGTAGGCGGACGGGTCGAACTTCTCGCCCGCGTCCTTCATGACCTGGCCGACCGGAATGACGGCGCCCTTGCTGGCCATCATGGTGGCGGTGCCCACTTCGAACACCTGCAGGATGTGCGGTGCGTTGCCGGCGCGGAAGGCCGCGATGGAGGCCGTCATCGATTCGTCGTACGTGCCCTTGAAGGTCGGCACGATCTTGTATTCCTTCTGGCTCTCGTTGAACTGCTTGGCCAGGTCGTTGACCCACTCGTTGTTGACGGCGGTCATGGAATGCCACCACTGGATCTCGGTCTGGGCCTGGGCTGCATTGAACAGCGTGGCGGCCAGCGCCGATGCCAACGCGAGCGTCTTGAATCGCATGAAGACTCCTGAAGGGAAAAAATGGAAAGCGCGAATGCTAGGGCATGTGCGTGACACAGCCGCGTCACATTGGGGCACGGACCGAAGGGTTCCTCCAATCGGGGAAACCCCTTTGGCGTCAAGCCCGGCGCGGGTTGCGGGCCTCATGCTGCGCTGCACCATGCTAGCATCGCCCTCCCTTTTTTGGCCTAGCTTGTCGCCATGGCCGGGGCTTCCTTGAGTACGTCATGAGCAGCAAAACCTCCCTCGACAAAAGCAGGATCAAGTTCCTTTTGCTCGAAGGCATCCACCCCTCGGCCGTGGAGGTGCTGCGCGCCGCCGGCTACACCAACATCGAGTCGCTGCCGGGTGCGCTGCCCGACGCCGAACTCAAGGCCAAGATCGCCGACGTGCACTTCGTGGGCATCCGCTCGCGCACCCAGCTGACGGCCGAGGTGTTCGCTGCCGCCCACAAGCTGGTGGCCGCCGGGTGCTTCTGCATCGGCACCAACCAGGTCGACCTCGAAGCCGCCCGCGAACACGGCGTGGCCGTGTTCAACGCCCCGTATTCCAACACCCGCTCGGTGGCCGAGCTGGTGCTGGCCGAAGCCATCCTGCTGCTGCGCGGCGTGCCCGAGAAAAGCGCCGTGGCGCACCGCGGCGGCTGGCTCAAGTCGGCCGAGAACGCCTTCGAAATCCGCGGCAAGACGCTGGGCATCGTGGGCTACGGCTCGATCGGCGCGCAGCTGTCGGTGCTGGCCGAGGCGCTGGGCATGCACGTGGCCTTCTACGACGTGGTCACCAAGCTGCCGCTGGGCAACGCCCGCCAGGTGCGCGAGCTGCACCAGCTGCTGGCCCAGAGCGACATCGTGACCCTGCACGTGCCCGAGACCCAGGCCACGCAATGGATGATCGGCGCGGCCGAGATCGCCGCCATGAAGCCGGGCGCCATCCTGCTGAACGCCTCGCGCGGCACCGTGGTCGAGATCGAGCCGCTGGCCGAGGCCCTGAAGAGCAAGAAGCTGCTGGGCGCCGCCATCGACGTGTTCCCGGTCGAGCCGCGCACCAACAAGGACGAGTTCCAGTCGCCGCTGCGCGGGCTGGACAACGTGATCCTCACGCCGCACATCGGCGGCTCGACCATGGAAGCCCAGGCCAACATCGGGCTCGAAGTGGCCGAGAAGCTGGTCAAGTACAGCGACAACGGCACCTCGACCTCGTCGGTCAACTTCCCCGAGGTGGCGCTGCCGGCGCACCCGGGCAAGCACCGCCTGCTGCACATCCACCGCAACGTGCCGGGCGTGCTGTCCGAGATCAACAAGATCTTCTCGGACAACAACATCAACATCTCGTCCCAGTTCCTGCAGACCAACGAGAAGATCGGCTACGTCGTGATGGACATCGACGCCGCCTCGTCCGACCTGGCGCTGGAAAAGCTGGCGAAGGTGGGCGGGACGATCCGCAGCCGCGTGCTGTTCTGAGCCCGCCGGGGCCCCTGCGGGCCCCGCGATAGGGAATAGCGGCCGGGCACGGCAAAGCCCCCGGGGCCTGCCCTAAAATCGACCCCCCGGCTACATGGGCGCGCAGCGCCTGGCCAAGGGCCCCACCCGATGAATGCTCCGACCGCGTTGAATACGCTGTTGTCACAGGCCGCAGAGCCTGTACGACTGCGCGAGATCCCCTACAACTACACCAGCTTCTCCGACCGGGAGATCGTGATTCGCCTCCTGGGCGAACGCGGCTGGGACCTGCTGCAGACCCTGCGCGCCGAGCGCCGCACCGGCCGATCGGCGCGCATGCTCTACGAGGTGCTGGGCGACATCTGGGTGGTGCAGCGCAACCCCTACCTCGTCGACGACCTGCTCGACAACCCGCGCCGCCGCGGCCAGCTGGTCGACGCCCTGCGCCACCGCCTGGGCGAGGTGCAGAAGCGCCGCACCCCCGACAGCGACCTGCCGCGCGACCAGCTGGTGGGCGAGCTCACCGGGCTCGTCAGCCAGGCCGTCGCCGCCTTCGACGACACCTTCCGCGACGTCGCCGCGCTGCGCCGCAAGGCCACCCGCGTGCTGGGCCGGCTCACGGCCAAGGACAACATCAAGTTCGACGGCCTCTCGCGCGTGTCGCACGTGACCGACGCCACCGACTGGCGCGTCGAGTACCCCTTCGTCGTGCTGTGCCCCGACACCGAGGCCGAGATGGCCTTGCTGGTCAAGGGCTGCATCGAGCTGGGCCTGACCATCATTCCGCGCGGGGGCGGCACCGGCTACACCGGCGGCGCGATCCCGCTGACCTGGAAGAGCGTGGTCATCAACACCGAGAAGCTCGAGGCCATGACCGAGGTCGAGCACGTGTCGATGCCCGGCCTCGACCACCCCGTGCCCACCATCTGGACCGAGGCAGGCGTGGTCACCCAGCGCGTGGCCGACGCGGCCGAGCGCGCGGGCTTCGTGTTCGCGGTCGACCCGACCTCCGCCGAGGCCTCGTGCGTCGGCGGCAACGTCGCCATGAACGCCGGCGGCAAGAAGGCCGTGCTGTGGGGCACGGCGCTGGACAACCTCGCCTCGTGGCGCATGGTCACGCCGCAGGCCGAATGGCTCGAAGTGACCCGCATCGGCCACAACCTGGGCAAGATCCACGACGCCGAGAGCGCCGTGTTCGAGCTGCAGTACTACGCCGCCGACGGCAAGACCAAGCTGCGCACCGAGCGCCTCGACATCCCGGGCCGCACCTTCCGCAAGGAAGGCCTGGGCAAGGACGTGACCGACAAGTTCCTCTCGGGCCTGCCGGGCATCCAGAAAGAGGGCTGCGACGGCCTCATCACCAGCTGCCGCTGGGTGGTGCACAAGATGCCGGCGCACACGCGCACCGTGTGCCTCGAATTCTTCGGCAATGCGAAGGACGCCGTGCCCAGCATTGTCGAGATCAAGGACTTCATGTTCGCCGAGCAAAAGCGCTCGGGCGTGCTGCTGGCCGGCCTCGAGCACCTGGACGACCGCTACCTGAAGGCCGTGGGCTACGCCACCAAGTCGAAGAAGCACGGCGGCCTGCCCAAGATGGTGCTGTTCGGCGACATCGCCGGCGACGACGCCGACGCGGTGGCCCGTGTCACCTCGGAAGTGGTGCGCATCGCCAACTCGCGCAGCGGCGAAGGCTTCATTGCCATCAGCCCCGAGGCACGCAAGAAATTCTGGCTCGACCGCAAGCGCACGGCCGCCATCAGCAAGCACACCAACGCCTTCAAGATCAACGAAGACGTGGTGATCCCGCTGCCGCGCATGGCCGAGTACAGCGACGGCATCGAGCGCATCAACATCGAGCTGTCGCTGCAGAACAAGCTGGCGCTCACCGACGCGCTCGAAGCCTTCCTCACGCGCGGCAACCTGCCGCTGGGCAAGACCGACGACGCGCACGAGATTCCGGCGGCCGAGCTGCTCGAAGACCGCGTGGCGCAGGCCGTGGCGCTGGTGCACGAGGTGCGCGCGCTGTGGGCCGGCTGGCTCGAGAACGTCGACTCACTGTTCCCGCAACTGCAGGACCACACGCTGCGCGCCAGCTGGAAGACCCAGTTGCGCCAGCCGCTGCAGGAGATTTTTTCGGGCGCCGAGTTCGGGCCGATCCTGGCCGAGTGCACCGCCATCCACAAGCAGGTGCTCAAGGGCCGCGTGTGGGTCGCGCTGCACATGCACGCGGGCGACGGCAACGTGCACACCAACCTGCCCGTCAACAGCGACAACTACGAGATGCTGCAGACCGCGCATGCCGCGGTGGTGCGCATCATGGCGCTGGCACGCAGCCTGGACGGCGTGATCTCGGGCGAGCACGGCATCGGCATCACCAAGCTCGAGTTCCTCACCGATGAAGAGCTGCGCCCCTTCACCGAGTACAAGGCCCGGGTCGACCCCGAGGGCCGCTTCAACAAGGGCAAGCTGCTGCGCGCGCCCGCGGGGCAGGCGCAGACGCTGCACGCCGACCTGACCAATGCCTACACGCCGAGCTTCGGCCTCATGGGGCACGAGTCGCTGATCATGCAGCAGAGCGACATCGGCGCCATCGCCGACAGCGTCAAGGACTGCCTGCGCTGCGGCAAGTGCAAGCCGGTGTGCGCCACGCACGTGCCGCGCGCCAACCTGCTCTACAGCCCGCGCAACAAGATCCTCGCGACCTCGCTGCTGGTCGAGGCCTTCCTTTACGAGGAGCAGACGCGGCGCGGCATCAGCATCAAGCACTGGGAAGAGTTCGAGGACGTGGCCGACCACTGCACCGTGTGCCACAAGTGCCTCACGCCGTGTCCCGTGAAGATCGACTTCGGCGATGTGTCGATGAACATGCGCAACCTGCTGCGCAAGATGGGCCAGAAGAGCTTCCGCCCCGGCAACGCGGCCGCGATGTTCTTCCTGAACGCGACCAACCCGCAGACCATCAAGGCGGTGCGCGCGGGCATGGTGGGCATCGGCTTCAAGGCGCAGCGCATGGCCAACGACCTGCTGCGCGGCCTTGCGAAGAAGCAGACCGGCGCGCCGCCGGCCACGCTGGGGCCTGCGCCCATCAAGGAGCAGGTGATCCACTTCATCAACAAGAAGATGCCGGGCAACCTGCCGAAGAAGACGGCACGCGCGCTGCTCGACATCGAAGATGCGGACTACGTGCCGATCATCCGCAACCCGAAGACGACCAGCTCGGAAACCGAGGCGGTCTTCTACTTCCCGGGGTGTGGCTCGGAGCGGCTGTTCTCGCAGGTCGGCCTGGCCACGCAGGCGATGCTCTGGCATGCGGGCGTGCAGACGGTGTTGCCGCCGGGCTACCTGTGCTGCGGCTACCCGCAGCGCGGCAGCGGCCAGTTCGACAAGGCCGAGAAGATGATCACGGACAACCGCGTGCTCTTCCACCGCGTCGCCAACACGCTCAACTACCTCGACATCAAGACGGTGGTGGTGAGCTGCGGCACCTGCTACGACCAGTTGCAGGGCTACCAGTTCGACAAGATCTTCCCGGGCTGCCGGATCATCGACATCCACGAGTACCTGCTCGAAAAGGGCATCACCCTGGCCGATGCGGGCGGTGGCGGCTACCTGTACCACGACCCCTGCCATTCGCCGATGAAGCAGCAGGACCCGATGAAGACCGTGAAGGCGCTGGTCGGCGACAACGTGCTCAAGAACGACCGCTGCTGCGGCGAGTCGGGCACGCTGGGCGTGTCGCGGCCCGACATCTCGACGCAGATCCGCTTCCGCAAGGAGGAAGAGCTGAAGAAGGGCGAGGCCGCGCTGCGCGAGAGCGGCAATGTTGGCGCGACCGACAACGTGAAGATCCTCACCAGCTGCCCGAGCTGTCTGCAAGGCCTCTCGCGCTACGGCAACGACCTGAACAACGGCCTGCTCGAAGCCGACTACATCGTGGTCGAGATGGCGAACAAGCTGCTCGGCGACGACTGGATGCCGAACTACGTGGCGGCCGCCAACCAGGGCGGCATCGAGCGGGTGCTCGTATGACGGCAGTGGCGGGTTGCCCGCTGTGCGACACGCCCGGCGGGCGTGTCGTGTTCGAAGGCGCGAAGCTGCGCGTCATCCATGCGCAGGAAGAAGGCTTTCCGGCCTTCTACCGCGTGGTGTGGCGCGACCATGCGGCGGAGTTCTCCGACCTCGACGCGGCCGACCGCGTGCTGTGCATGGAGGCCGTGGTGCGCGTGGAGCAGTGCCTGCGCGACGCGCTGGCGCCCACCAAGCTCAACATCGCCGCGCTCGGTAACATGGTGGCGCACCTGCACTGGCACGTGATCGCGCGTTTCGACTGGGACAGCCATTTCCCCGGTTCGGTCTGGGCTGCCGTGCAGCGCACCGCGCCGGCCGAGCGGCTGGCCGCCGTTCAGGCGCTGCTGCCGCAGGCGGAAGCCGACATGGTCCGCCGGCTCGCGTCGCTGGCCTGAGGCCGTCGCTTTTTCCTAGCTGGCCGCGGCGGTGCGCGTCGCGCTGCCTGCCTTGCGGTCCGCACAAGCCTGCTTGAATTCCGGCGTGGCGCGCGTTTCCTTCGAGAAGCGCTTCGAGGCCACGCTGCCATCCCTGCACACGCGATCGAGCTCGGCCTGCGCGCTCTTGTTGCCCGCATGTGCGGCGTGGGCCAGCAGGCGCACCGCGTGGAAGGGCAGTGCGCCCGAGCTGCCGGGTGACGCGGTTGCTGCAGTGGTCGTCGGCTGTGGTGTTGCTGCAGCCTTGACCGGCTCCGCAGGCAGCGTGCGCGCGGTGCCCGCCGAGGTCGGCATGCGCTCGACGGCGGTGAAGTCGCCGCTCTTGCCAGCGCGCTCGACCATCTGCCGGTAGCTGTCCATCATGAACGACGTGTCCTTGGGCGTGAGCTCCTTCGCCGGCTTGGCGAGGTAGGCCGCGACCTCGGGCGGCAGCGCGGCGTTCACGGTGCTCAGTTCATGCGCGCCGCCGAAGCCGCGCGAGCCCGCTTGGGCGGCATGTGCTGCGTCGTCGCCCAGCGCCATCGCGCCCTTCGCGGCCACGCCGGTTGCACCTTCGGCCGCCACCGCACCGGCGCCGACCGCCGCGCCCTTGCCCGCCACGCCGGCCGCCTTGCCGGCGGTTGCAGCCTTGCCTGCCGCCTTGCCGATCAGGCCCCAGAAGGCATGGGCCGGTGGGGCGAGGGCAGTGCCCGCGAGCGCGGCGCAGAGGACGAGGGCGGCCCGGTTCGGACGCGACAGGAGGAGGGGAGAGCGTGTGCGTGACGGCATGCAGCGATGCTAAGCGCAGGCGGTCGGCACGCTGGCGCGCAGCGCGCGGCATACTGCGCGAGTCCCACCCCTTTTCTCTTTCTCTCTTCTTCCGAACGGATTCCCCATGGCAGGTTTGCAAGCCGGCGCGCCGACACCCCAATCGATCACCGTGCACGGGCAGTCGCGCGTGCTCGAGGTCGGCTTCTCGGACGGCGCCACCTTCCGCATCCCCTTCGAGCTGATGCGCATCTACTCGCCGTCGGCCGAGGTGCAGGGCCACGGCCCGGGGCAGGAGGTGTTGCAGACCGGCAAGCGCGATGTCGACCTGGTCGGGCTCGAGCCGGTGGGCAACTACGCCGTGCAGCCGGCCTTCAGCGACGGCCACAACTCCGGCATCTACACCTGGAGCCTGCTGTACGACCTGGGCGCGCGGCAGGCCGAGCTGTGGGCCGACTACGAGCGGCGCCTGGCCGCGGCCGGCGTGGACCGCGATGCCCCGATGGCCGACAAGGGCGGCCACGCCTGCAGCAGCCACTGAGCGCCGCGGGAACCGAGGGTAAACATACCCTGTTGCTATTGAAAAGATAGCCTTACACACAGCAAAGACGCGCGTTGCGGCGGCCCTCCGTTGGAGGAAAAAGCAACAAATGTCCGCCGTGCCCGCGGGGTCGTCGCCTTGAAGGAATGCCTTCCGGCCTAACATCCAGCGCATGAGTACAACCCACTTCGGCTTCGAGAAAGTCGACGAAAGCGAGAAGGCGCAACGCGTTCGCGGCGTCTTCGACTCGGTGGCGTCGCGCTACGACATCATGAACGACCTGATGTCGGCCGGACTGCACCGGGCCTGGAAGGCCTACACCGTGATGGTCGCGAACGTGGGCGAAGGCTCGCGCGTGCTCGACATCGCGGGCGGCACCGGCGACCTCGCACTCGCCTTCTCCAAGAAGGTCGGCGCCACGGGCCAGGTGGTCCATACCGACATCAACGAAGCCATGCTGCGCACCGGCCGCAACCGCCTGCTCGACGCCGGCGTGGTGCTGCCCACCACGGTCTGCGACGCCGAGAAGCTGCCCTTTCCCGATGACCATTTCGACGTGGTCACCGTGGCCTTCGGCCTGCGCAACATGACGCACAAGGACATCGCACTCAAGGAGATGAACCGCGTGCTCAAGCCGCGCGGCAAGCTGCTGGTGCTCGAGTTCTCGAAGGTCGCCAAGCCGCTCACGAAGGCCTACGACTGGTATTCGTTCAACGTGCTGCCGCGCCTGGGCAAGCTCGTGGCCGGCGACGATGCGAGCTACCGCTACCTGGCTGAATCGATCCGGATGCATCCCTCGCAAGAGGAGCTCAAGACCCTTATGAAAGAGGGCGGTTTCGGACATGTGGACTATCACAACATGACGGGGGGAATTGCAGCCCTCCATGTTGGAATCAAGTGTTGATCACGATGACGACGCGAATTTTTCGCTCAAGAGGAGACGGCATGAAGAGTTTGGGTTCTTTGTTCTTGGCAGCAGCACTGGTGCTGGTGAGCGTTCAGGCGGAAGCTGCTCGCATGGGTGGCGGCAAGTCCGTCGGTCGCCAGTCGTCCAACGTGACGCAGCGCCAGGCCACGCAGCCCGCGGCCCCCGCGCAGCAGAACGCGACCAATGCGGCGCCCAAGCCCGCAACGCCCGCAGCCGCTGCACCGAAGCGTCCATGGGGCGCGATGCTCGGCGGTCTCGCCGCCGGCCTGGGCCTGGCATGGCTCGCGAATTCGCTGGGCCTGGGTGCCGGCTTCGCCAACATCCTGCTGATCGCGCTGCTGGCTTTTGCCGCGCTCGCGGTGTGGCGCATCTTCAAGGCGCGCTCGGCCGCGTCGTCGGGCAACGCCAACCGCCAGGGCGCTTTCGCCTTCCAGGGCGCCGGCAGCCCCGCCGATGCACGCGCACCGGCACAGTACAGCCCGGCCAACGTCGGCAACGACGCCTCGGCACGGCCGTGGGAGCGCAACACCGCGGCGTTCGACGCCGCGCCGGCATCGCACGGCAGCAGCCTCTCGGCCGCGGGTGCCGCAGCCGGCGGCAGCATGATCGGTTCGGCACTGGCCGGTTCGCAGTCCTGGGGCATCCCCGCGGGCTTCGATGCCGACGGCTTCCTCACCGCCGCCAAGCGCAACTTCGTGACCCTGCAAGACGCCTGGGACCGCGCCGACGTGTCGATGCTGCGTTCCATGATGACCGACAGCATGGTCGAAGAGATCCGCACGCAGCTGGCCGACCGCGCCAGCCACACGGGCGGTGCGCTCAACAAGACCGAGGTCGTGATGCTCGACGCGAAGCTGCTGGGCATCGAAGAGCTGCCCGACGCCTACATGGCGAGCGTGGAGTTCTCCGGCATGATCCGCGAAGACGCCTCGGCGGGCCCGGCCCCGTTCCGCGAAGTCTGGAACATGACCAAGACCGGCAGCGCCGGCTGGCTGGTGGCGGGCGTGCAAGCGCTGCAGTGACAAAAACCTGAGCCACGGCCGTCACCCGGCCGTAGCACTGACGGGATAATGGGGACCATGGCTACACCATCGTCCCCTTTTTCTTTGCTCGGCGACCTGTTCAACCGCATCGGCGAACGCCTGCAACCGCCGGCCTGGGCCGTCCACGAGATCCAGCACCGCGCGGTCCTGTTCCTGAACCACGTGCTGCAGCAGGAGCCCGAAGCGCAGCAGCGGCTGCTGCGCCAGCAGGGCAGGGTGGTGCGCTTCCAGTGGCGCTTCGTGACGATGGAACTGGTGGCCACGCCGGCCGGCCTGCTCGACCTGGCACCTGCCGGCTCCACGCCCGAACTCACGCTCACCGTGATCGATGACTCCCCCTTCGACATCGCCCGCGCCACGCTGCGCGGCGACAAGCCCTCCGTGCAGATCGTCGGCGACGTGCAGCTCGCGGCCGAGGTCAACTGGCTGGTCGACCACGTGCGCTGGGACGTCGAGGACGACCTGGCCCGCGTGATCGGCGACGTGCCCGCGCACACGCTGGGCAACGGCGTGCGGCGCGTGGTCGGCGCGCTGCGCCAGTTCGTCGGCGACCGCTCGGCCCGTGCCGGCGGTGCGGCGGGCCACGCCGAATGAGTCGCTTCTATCGCGGCCTGTTCATCGTCTGGGTCGCACTGCGCTATGGCCTGGACGAGCTCGTGCTCACGAGCTTCCAGAAGCCCTGGCTGCGCGTGGTGGCACGCATCGTCTCCGTTGGACGCAACCTCGACGCGCCGCGCGGCCAGCGCCTGCGCGAGGCATTGGAGCGGCTGGGCCCCATCTTCGTGAAGTTCGGCCAGGTGCTGTCCACGCGGCGCGACCTGCTGCCGCCCGACATCGCCGACGAGCTCGCCTTCCTGCAGGACCGCGTGCCGCCGTTCCCCTCGGCGGTGGCGGTCGCGACCATCGAGCGCGCCTTCCGCCGCCCGGTGAGCGACGTGTTCGTGCAGTTCGACGAAACGCCCATCGCCAGCGCCTCGATCGCGCAGGTGCACTTCGCGACCATCCGCACCAACCAGGGCGAGATCCGCGACGTGGCGGTGAAGGTGCTGCGCCCCAACATGCGCGGCGTGATCGAGAAGGACCTGGCCCTCATGGCCATGATGGCCGGCTGGATCGAGAAGCTCTCGCCCGACGGCAAGCGCCTGAAGCCGCGCGAGGTGGTCGGCGAGTTCGACAAGTACCTGCACGACGAGCTCGACCTCGTGCGCGAGGCCGCCAACGCCGCGCAGCTGCGCCGCAACATGGCCTCGCTCGACCTGGTGCTGATCCCCGAGATGTTCTGGGACTTCTGCCACCCCGAAGTCATCGTGATGGAGCGCATGAACGGCGTGCCCATTGCCCAGATCGACAAGCTGCGCGCCGCCGGCGTCGACATTCCCAAGCTCGCGCGCGACGGCGTGACGATCTTCTTCACACAGGTGTTCCGCGACGGCTTCTTCCATGCCGACATGCACCCGGGCAACATCCAGGTGAGCCTGGCGCCCGAGACCTTCGGGCGCTACATCTCGCTCGACTTCGGCATCATCGGCACGCTCACCGAGTCCGACAAGGAGTACCTCGCGCAGAACTTCGCGGCCTTCTTCCGGCGCGACTACAAGCGCGTGGCCGAGCTGCACCTGGAGAGCGGCTGGGTGCCGCAGGGCACGCGCATCGACGAGCTCGAGGCCGCGATCCGCACCGTGTGCGAGCCGTACTTCGACCGGCCGCTGAAGGAGATCTCGCTGGGCATGGTGCTGATGCGCCTGTTCCAGACCTCGCGCCGCTTCCACGTCGAGATCCAGCCGCAGCTGGTGCTGCTGCAGAAGACCCTGCTGAACATCGAGGGCCTGGGCCGCAGCATCGACCCCGAGCTCGACCTCTGGGCCACGGCCAAGCCCTTCCTCGAGAAGTGGATGATCGACCAGATCGGGCCGAAGAAGCTGTTCCAGCAGCTGCGGGCCGAGGCGCCGCGCTACGCGAAATTGCTGCCGCAATTGCCGCGCTTGCTGCACGATTTCCTGGAAAATCGGCCGCCCGATCACCGCCGCGAGTTGCAGGAGCTGCTGGCCGCGCAAAAGCGCACCAACCGGCTGCTGCAGGCCATCCTCTATGGCGGCATCGGATTCGTCCTGGGGTTGCTCGCCATGCAAGTGCTGGTGCGCGTGCGTTTGTTCTAGAGGCTGGAGGAGTTTTGCCGTGTTGTTGACGCTGGTCATCGTCTATCTGCTGGTCACCATCGCCATCGGCCTGTATGCGGCCAAACGGGTGAAGAACACCACCGACTTCGCGATCGCGGGGCGGCACCTGCCGCTGTTCATGATCATCACGACCACCTTCGCGACCTGGTTCGGGTCCGAGACGGTGCTCGGCATCCCGGCCAAGTTCATCGAGGGTGGCCTCAGCGGCGTGGTCGAAGACCCGTTCGGCGCGGGCACCTGCCTGATCCTGGTGGGCCTGTTCTTCGCGGGCAAGCTGTACCGCATGACGCTCTTGACCATCAGCGACTACTACCGCGAGCGCTACGGCCGCAGCGTGGAAGTGGCCTGTTCGCTGATCATCATGCTGAGCTACCTGGGCTGGGTGTCGGCGCAGGTCACGGCGCTGGGGCTGGTGTTCAACGTGCTGTCGGCCGGCGCCATCAGCATCCCGCTGGGCATGGTGATCGGCGTGGTCTCGATCCTGGCCTACACGCTGTTCGGCGGCATGTGGTCGGTGGCCGTGACCGACTTCATCCAGATGATCATCCTGGTCGTCGGCCTCGCGGTCATCGCGATGTTCGCGGGCGACATGGCCGGCGGCGCCGACAAGGTGGTGGCCTTCGCGGTCAGCAAGGACCTCTTCAAGTTCTGGCCCGAGCCCAACTGGCACGACATGGTGTTCTTCTTCGCCGCGGCCATCACGATGATGCTGGGCTCCATTCCGCAGCAGGACGTGTTCCAGCGCGTGATGTCGGCCAACAGCGTCAAGGCCGCGACCCGCGGTCCGGTGATCGGCGGCGTGGCCTACATCCTGTTCGCCTTCGTGCCGATGTTCCTCGTGGCCAGCGCGCTGCTGATCATGCCGGAGGAGGTGGCTGTGCTGCTGAAGGAAGATCCGCAGAAGGTGCTGCCCACGCTGGTGCTGCAGAAGATGCCCTTCGTGATGCAGGTGCTGTTCTTCGGCGCGCTGCTGTCGGCCATCAAGTCGACCGCCTCGGCCACCCTGCTGGCGCCCAGCGTCACCTTCACCGAGAACATCTGGCGCCAGTTTCGTCCCGCCGGCACCGACCGCGAGAACCTGATGACCATGCGCATCACGGTGCTGCTGTTCAGCGCCGCCGTGCTGGCCTACGCGATCCGCATGCAGGGCACGCCGATCTACGAACTGGTCTCGGGCGCCTACCAGGTGCCGCTGGTCGGGGCCTTCGTGCCGCTGGTGTGCGGCCTGTACTGGCGCCGTGCCACCACCCAGGGCGCCATCGCCTCGATCGTGGGGGGCATCGGCGTCTGGCTGCTGTTCATGGCCATGCCTTGGGGTACCGCCTTCCCGGCCCAGCTGGCGGGCGTGCTGTCCTCGTTCGCGGGCATGGTTGTCGGCTCGCTGCTGCCGCAATGGATAGCGAACACTCACACGCCGCACCGCCTCCTGGCGACCGAGCCGGCCTGACGGCGGGCTGGGCCGCGCCCCACGGCCCCTGCGGGCGGGGGCGCCCCTATAATCGAGGGCTTTGCGAGCGGCAGCTGCGTCGCTCATTCCCACCCCGATTTCCCATGCCCATTTACGCCTACAAGTGCAGTTCCTGCGGCTTTGCCAAGGACGTTCTGCAGAAGATGTCGGACACGCCGCTCTCGGTGTGCCCGGAATGCGGTGCGAGCGCATTTGAAAAGCAGGTCACGGCCGCCGGCTTCCAGCTCAAGGGCTCGGGCTGGTACGTGACCGACTTCCGCGAGGGCGGCGGCAAGAAGTCCGAGGCCGCCACAGCGCCCGCTGCGTCCGGCGACGGTGCCAAGTCGGCCGATGCTTCTTCTTCGTCCCCCGCCTCCAGCCCCGCACCGGCGCCCGCTCCCGCGCCGGCCCCCGCTGCAACGGCTGCCGCCAAGAGCGGCGACTGACGGAACCCTCTCCCATGTCCGCCCTGCGCAAATGGTTGTTCTCCGGCTTGCTGGTGATCGTTCCGCTGTTCATCACCCTGGCGGTGCTGAAGTGGATCATCGACACGCTCGACCAGACGCTGTGGGTGCTGCCGGGCGCATGGCAGCGCTGGCTCTACGACAACAACATCCGCGGGCTCGGTGTGCTGCTCACGCTGGCCATCCTGCTGGTGGTCGGTGCCATTGCGAGCAACTTCGTCGGCAAGCGCCTGCTCGGCTGGGGCGACGCCGTGGTGCGCCGCATTCCGGTCGTGCGCTCGATCTACTCGAGCGTCAAGCAGGTGTCGGACACGCTGTTCTCCGAGAACGGCAACGCATTCCGCACGGCAGTGCTGATCCAGTGGCCGCGCGAGAGCGTGTGGACCATTGCCTTCGTGACCGGCGCGCCGGGCAACGAGGTAGCCGAGTACCTGGGCAGCGAGGAATTCCTCAGCGTCTACGTGCCGACCACGCCCAACCCCACGGGCGGCTACTTCGTCATGCTCAAGCGCAGTGACTGCGTCGAACTGAAGATGAGCGTGGACGAAGCGCTCAAGTACATCGTCTCGATGGGCGTGGTCGTTCCAGGCGGCCCCTCCTCGGTGGCGATCAAGCCATCCAACTCATAAAAACGAACGCGCCACGACGGCGCCGGAAGTCATCTCTATGGCCATGCGTACTCACTATTGCGGTCTTGTGACCGAAGCCCTGTTGGGCCAGACCGTCACCCTGTGCGGGTGGGTCAACCGTCGCCGCGACCACGGCGGCGTGATCTTCATCGACGTGCGCGACCGCGAAGGCTATGTGCAGGTGGTGTGCGACCCCGACCGCGCCTCGACCTTCGCCGTGGCCGAGAACCTGCGCAACGAGTTCTGCGTGCAGATCACCGGCCTGGTGCGCGCGCGCCCCGAAGGCACGACCAACGACAGCCTCAAGAGCGGCAAGATCGAAGTGCTGTGCCACGAACTGAAGGTGCTGAACCCGTCGGTCACGCCCCCGTTCCTGCTGGACGACGACAACCTGTCGGAAACCACCCGCCTCACGCACCGCGTGCTCGACCTGCGCCGCCCGGCCATGCAGCGCAACATGATGCTGCGCTACAAGGTGACGATGGAAACGCGCAAGTTCCTCGATGCCAACGGCTTCATCGACATCGAGACCCCGATGCTCGGCAAGTCCACGCCCGAAGGTGCGCGCGACTACCTCGTGCCCAGCCGCGTGCACGACGGCAGCTTCTTCGCGCTGCCGCAGTCGCCGCAGCTCTTCAAGCAGCTGCTGATGGTGGCCGGCTACGACCGCTACTACCAGATCGTGAAGTGCTTCCGCGACGAAGACCTGCGCGCCGACCGCCAGCCTGAATTCACGCAGATCGACATCGAGACCTCGTTCCTCGCCGAAGAGGAAATCCGCGAGATGTTCGAAGGCATGGTCCGCACCATGTTCCGCAACGCCGCGGACATCGACCTGCCGGTGTTCCCGACCATGAGCTACGCCGATGCGATGTTCAAGTACGGCTCGGACAAGCCCGACCTGCGCGTGAAGCTCGAATTCACCGAACTCACCGAGCTGATGAAGCGCGTCGAGTTCAAGGTGTTCTCGAACGCCGCCACCATGACCGGCGGCCGCGTCGTCGCACTGCGCGTGCCCGGCGGCGGTGCCGAAGGCGGCCTGTCGCGCGGCGAAATCGACGCCTACCAGGAGTTCGTGAAAATCTACGGTGCCAAGGGCCTGGCCTACATCAAGGTCAACGACGCAGCCGCCGGCCGCGAAGGCCTGCAAAGCCCGATCGTCAAGAACCTCGACGACGCCACGCTGGCCGAGATCATTGCCCGCACGGGTGCGCGCAACGGCGACATCCTGTTCTTCGGCGCCGACAAGGAAAAGGTCGTCAACGACGCCATCGGCGCGCTGCGCGTGAAGATCGGCCACAGCGCCTTCGGCAAGAAGGCCGGCCTCTTCGAGGACCGCTGGGCCCCGCTGTGGGTGGTCGACTTCCCGATGTTCGAGTTCGACGAGGAAGGCCAGCGCTGGAGCGCCGTGCACCACCCGTTCACCGCGCCGAAGGACGGCCATGAAGACCTCATGGACACCGCGCCCGAGAAGTGCATCGCCAAGGCCTACGACATGGTGCTCAACGGCATCGAGATGGGCGGCGGCTCGGTGCGTATCCACCGCGAGGAAGTGCAGAGCAAGGTGTTCCGCGCGCTGAAGATCAGCGCCGAAGACGCGCAGCTCAAGTTCGGCTTCCTGCTCGACGCGCTGCAGTACGGCGCGCCCCCGCACGGCGGCATCGCCATCGGCCTGGACCGCCTCGTCATGCTCATGACCGGCGCCGAGTCGATCCGCGACGTGATCGCCTTCCCCAAGACCCAGCGCGCGCAAGACCTGCTGACGCAGGCGCCGAGCCCGGTCGACGAGAAGCAACTGCGCGAACTGCACATCAAGCTGCGCAACACGCCCCAAGCCGCAGCCTGATGCCGGCATGACGACTGGCACCCGACCCTGGAAGATCCCCGAGTCGGTGCTGGTCGTGATCCACACGCCCGTGCTCGACGTGCTGCTGATCCGGCGCGCCGATGCCCACGAGTTCTGGCAATCGGTCACCGGCAGCAAGGACGCCCTCGACGAGCCGCTGGCGCTCACCGCGGCGCGCGAGGTGGCCGAGGAAACCGGCATCCAGTGCGGCGAGGGCACGCCGCTGGCGTCGCAGCTGGTCGACTGGCAACTGCGCAACGTCTACGAGATCTACCCCGGCTGGCGCGCGCGCTACGAACCCGGCATCACCCACAACACCGAGCACCTGTTCGGCCTGTGCGTGCCCGAGCGCCTGACACCCGGGCTCGATCCGCGCGAGCACACCGACTGGCAATGGCTGCCGTACCACGAGGCGGCGGACGCCTGCTTTTCCCCGTCGAACGCCGAAGCCATTCTGTTGCTGCCAGAATTTGCGCGATGAACCCACCGGCCGCCGCAGCAGCAGCAACGCAGAACCTCCGGGTCGCGACCTACAACATCCACAAGGGTGTGCAGGGGATCGGGCCGGCGCGTCGGCTCGAGATCCACAACCTGGGCCACGCCATCGAGCAGCTCGATGCCGACATCGTCTGCCTGCAGGAAGTGCGCAAGATGAACCGCCAGGCCGCGGCCCGCTTTCCGCGCTGGCCCGAGCTGCCGCAGGCCGACTTTCTGGCGCCCGAGGGCTACACGGCCGTCTACGAGACCAACGCCGTCACGCGCCACGGCGAGCACGGCAACGCGTTGCTCACGCGCTGGCCGGTGATTCGCACCGGTCACCAGGACATCTCCGACCACCGCTTCGAGCAGCGCGGCCTGCTGCATGCCGTGATCGACATCGAAGGGCGCCGGGTGCACGCCATCGTGGTGCACCTGGGGCTCATCAAGGGCAGCCGCGTGCGGCAGGTGGCCCGGCTGCGCGAGTTCATCGAGCGCGAGGTGCCGGCCGACGAGGCCGTGGTGGTGGCCGGCGACTTCAACGACTGGGGCGCGCGCATGCGCTACGCCATGAACGCCATGGGCCTGCGCGACACCAGCGACCTGCGCGGCCCGCGCACGCTCACATACCCCTCGCGCCTGCCCGTGACGCAGCTCGATTTCGTCTATGGCCGCCAGCTCGAACCGCTGGCCTGCAACGTGCCGCGCGGCCCGATCTGGGCCCGCATGTCCGACCACCTTCCGCTGGTAGCCGACTTCGCGCTACCTAATTGATAGCATTGCTCCGAGAAGGGGCGGGCGTTGCAGCCCGAATCCCCTGGGGCCATTCACTGGTACGATCCCCGCCATGCTGAGGAAAACCGACGTCGAACCGCTTCCCGATCGAAAAGACGATGACGAGGGCACCCCCGTCTCCGTCAAGATCCGCGAGCGACTGAATGCAGCGCGCAAGCGTTTCAACGCCAACGACAACATCGCCGAGTTCATCCAGCCGGGCGAACTGGAGTCGCTGCTCGACGAGGTCGAGGTCAAGATGAAGGGCGTGCTCGAGAGCCTGGTCATCGACGTCGAGAACGACCACAACACCGACAACACCGCGCGCCGCGTGGCCAAGATGTACCTCAACGAGGTGTTCCGCGGCCGCTATGTGCCGGCACCTCCGCTCACCGAGTTTCCCAACGCCGAGCACCTGAACGAGCTGATGATCGTCGGCCCGATCACCGTGCGCAGCGCCTGCTCGCACCACTTCTGCCCGATCATCGGCAAGCTGTGGATCGGCGTGATGCCCAACGAGCACACCAACGTGATCGGCCTGTCCAAGTACGCACGCCTGGCCGAATGGGTCATGGGCCGTCCGCAGATCCAGGAAGAAGCCGTGGTGCAGCTGGCCGACCTGATCCAGGAAAAGACGCAGCCCGACGGCCTCGCACTGGTCATGGAGGCCGAGCACTTCTGCATGGCCTGGCGCGGCGTGAAGGAAATGGACAGCAAGATGATCAACTCCGTCATGCGCGGCGTGTTCCTGAAAGACCCGAGCCTGCGCCGCGAATTCCTGTCTCTCCTGCCAAGAAAGAGCTGAGCCATGCTGGTCCGACTTCTCTATGCCAGTCGCGCCGTCGATACCAGCCCCGAGGCCATCGAGGCGATCCTCGCGAAATCGCGCACGCACAATCCGGCCTGCGGCATCACCGGCATCCTCTGCTACGGTGCCGGCACCTTCCTGCAGGCCATCGAGGGTGGGCGCGACGCCATCAGCGACCTCTACGGCCACATCCAGCGCGATCCGCGCCACAAGGACGTGGTGCTGCTGCACTACGAGGAAATCTCCGAGCGCCGCTTCGGTGGCTGGACGATGGGGCAGGTCAACCTCTCCAAGCTCAACGCCTCGACGCTGCTGAAGTACTCCGAGAAGCCCGAACTCGACCCCTACAAGGTCTCGGGCAAGGTCTCGCTCGCGCTGCTCGAAGAACTGATGGCCACCGCGGCCATCGTCGGCCGCCACTGATCCCGGTTCGACCGGGGTGCCCCTTTCCGCTTTCGCACTGATCCTGCTGGCTGGCGTCATCCACGCCAGCTGGAACATCGCCGCCAAGAAGGCGAACGGCGATTCGCGCTTCGCGTTCCAGAGCGGCGTGTTCATGGCCGTGGTGTGGGCGCCCGTGGGCATCACGCTCGGCTGGAGCGTCGTGCCGACCTGGGGCACGAAGGAGTGGGCCTTCATCGTGCTGAGCGGCGTGCTGCACGTCTTCTATTACGTCGTGCTGCTGCGCGGCTACCGCAAGTCGGACCTCACGGTGGTCTACCCGCTGGCGCGTGGCTCGGGGCCGCTGCTGTCGTCGCTGGTCGCGATCCTGTTCCTGGGCGAGAAGATCAGCCTTGTCGGCGTGGCCGGCATCTTCGGCGTGGTGCTCGGCGTGTTCCTGGTGGCCGGCGGCCCGCGCCTCTTTCACAAGAAGCATGACCCGGTGCAGCGCGAGCGCGTACAGAAGGGCATGCGCTACGGCGTGCTGACCGGCGCCTTCATCGCGGCCTACACGGTCACCGACAGCTACGCCGTCAAGTTCCTCGCCATGTCGCCGATCCTGCTCGACTACATGAGCAACTTCGTGCGCCTCGTGCTGCTGCTGCCCGCCGCGCTGCAGGACCGCGCGACCACCGCGCGCATGTGGCGTGAGCAGTGGAAGTACGCGCTGCTGGTGGCGGCGATCAGCCCCGTCTCGTACGTGCTGGTGCTGTACGCGGTGCAGCAGGCGCCCATCTCGCACGTCGCGCCGGCGCGCGAGGTGTCGATGCTGTTCGCCGCGCTGATCGGCGGGCACCTGCTGCGCGAAGGCGATCGCATGCTGCGGCTGCTGGGCGCGCTGTTCATCGCGGCCGGCGTGATCGCCCTCGCACTGGGTTGACCGAAGGCGGGCGATGCTCTTCGGCTGCGATTTCTCGAGCGCACCGACCGCCCGCAAACCCATCGTCGTGGCCGTCGGTGAACTGGCCGGCACGGACGCCGTCACGCTGACCGGCCTGCGCCGCTTCGCCACGCTCGACGCCTGGGGCCAGTGGCTCGACAGCAGCACGCCCGCCTGGGTCGGCGGGTTCGACTTTCCCTTCGGCCTGCCACGCGAACTGGTCGAGCACCTGCAGTGGCCGACCGCATGGGACGCGCTGATCGCCCACTACGCCGGCCTGAGCCGCACCGAGATCCGCGACACCTTCGCCGCCTTCTGCGCGGCGCGTCCGGTCGGCGGCAAGTTCGCGCACCGTGCGACCGACGCGCCGGCCGGCTCGAGCCCGTCGATGAAGTGGGTGAACCCGCCCGTCGCCTACATGCTGCATGCCGGCGTGCCGCGCCTGCTCGCCGTCGGCGCCACCTTGCCGGGCCTGCACACGGGCGCGCACAAGGAGCGCATCGCGCTGGAGGCGTATCCCGGCCTGCTGGCCCGCGAGCTGATCGGCCGGCGCAGCTACAAGAGCGACGACCTCGCGCGCCAGTCGCCCGAACGCGAAGCCGCGCGCGCCGACCTGCTGGCCGCGCTGGAAGCCGGGCGCACGCGGCTCGGCCTGCGCCTTCAACTCACGGTCGCGCAGCGCGACGTGCTGCGCGCCGACGCCAAGGGCGACGAACTCGACGCGGTGCTGTGCCTGCTGCAGGCCGCCTGGGCCCGCCAGCGCGCCGGCAGCGCCGGTCCGGGCTACGGATTGCCGGGGTCCATGGACCCGCTCGAAGGCTGGATCGTCAGCGCCTGAGCCGCCTGCCGTCGCTTGCTTGTCCTACAGCGCTTCGGGCCTGCGGCGACACCCGGGCGCGGGCGGCGGGGACTAGATTGACTGGCGTGGACCAAGCCGGTCCATGCACCCATTCCGACCGCAGGAGGATTTCCCATGACAACGTCGAACCGTTCCCTCGCTCCCTTTGCCACCTCGCGCACCTGGCTCGCCGTGCTCGCCGCCGGCGCCGCGCTGACCCTGGCCGCCTGCGACAAGCCGGGCAACCAGACGGCCGGCGAGAAGCTCGACAGCGCCGTCGCCAAGACCGAGCAGGCGGCCTCCGATGCCAAGGCCAAGACCGAACAGGCCGCGGCCGACGCCAAGACCGGCATGGCCGGTGCCACCGCCGATGTGAAGGAAGCCGCCAAGGACGCCACCGCCGCTGTGACCGCCACGGTCGACGATGCCGCGATCACCGCCTCGGTCTCGGCCGGCCTGGCCAAGGACCCGGACCTGAGCGCGATCAAGATCGACGTCGACACCAAGGGCGGCGCCGTGAGCCTCAAGGGCCCGGCACCGACGGCCGCCGCCAAGTCGCGCGCCGAGGAGATCGCCAAGGCCGTGCAGGGCGTGAAGTCGGTGAACAACCAGCTCGAAGTGAAGGGCTGATCGGCCCTTCCGCCGCGCCCAGCAAAAAGCCCGGTTCGACCGGGCTTTTTCTTGTCTGTGTGCAGCAGGCGTGCAGGTCAGGGCGGGTCTTGCCGAGGCGGCCGCCCAGGCTTCTGCAGCAGCGTGTTGACCAGGTCGGCCACGTCGGAGGTCTTGAGCACCGCCGCGATCACGGCCGTGGCCGAGAGCAGCCGCCAGGGCCGCACGAGCACCAGCAGCGAGCCCGTGGCGGCCGCGGCGGCCATGAGCTTGACGGGCTCGGTGCGAGCGTAGTGTTCGAGCAGGGGGCGGGCCAGCTGGCCCGCCGCGTGCGCGGGATGGCGGCGCCACCAGCGCTGCACCACGCCGCGCGCCATCGCGCTCCAGACGTTGTGGCGGCGCCCTGGCGAGGCGGGTGGCGCATCGCCGGCGTCGGTGTGTGCGTATTCGAGATCGTCGTCGGCGTCACCGGCAGCCAAGGCGCGATGGGGCGCCGGTGCGTCGGGCTCGCCGTTCAGTTGCCGCACGAGCGCGCGGCGAGAAAGGGCCAGCCGCTGTTGCGGCGTCAGCTGCGCTGCGGCAGGGCGGCGGGGGTCATGGCTGCTCATGGCGGGCTCCGGCGGCATGCAGCGCGTCGAGGTCCGCGGCCAGCTGGGCGCGCAGATCGTCGAAGCCGTAGTTCGGACTCGGGCGGGTGGCGATCCAGGTGCAGATCGCCGCGATGACCACCGCCACGGCAGGCACGGCCACCAGCACCCAGTGGAAGCTGCCGTGCAGCACGCCGAGCAGCACGGCCACGCCGATCAGCCCGAGGGCGAGCACGGCGGTGGCCACGGCCAGGACGCCCGCGACCAGTCGGGCAACCAGGCCGCGCCCCGCCACGGCACTCTCCTGCCGGACAAGGGCTGCGTAGTTGGCGATGTGATCGGCAATGAGCTCCGGGTGCCCGAGCACCGTCGAGAAGATCGGATGAAGCATGTGCGAGGGTGGTCGGGCGGGGTCGGTCGGTCAGTGGCGATGCAACGGATCAGTAGTCGTCGCGGTTGCGGCGGCTGGCCAGCACGATCAGCGCCGTGATGGCGGCGCCGGCAGCGGCGGCCAGCAGCACCGAGCGCACGGGCTGGTCGGAGATGTAGCGGCCGGTCACGTCGGCGGCCTGTTCGATGCGGCGGTGCGCGCGGGCGCTGGTGGTCGAAGCGGCGTCGAGACCGCGCTGCACGGCTTGCTGCACGCGTGCGGCCAACTGCTCGACACCCGGTTCGGCGTCGCGGCGCAGTTCGCGGACCTTTTCGCCCGCCGCATTCACCGCGTTCTGAGCGTAGGCGCGGGTGGTTTCGGCCGCCTCCTGGGCGGTCTGGCGCACGTCGTCAGCGAGTTGCGAAGGGGTCTTGGTCGTGTTCATGGGAGAGTCCTTTCCGGGAAGATGAAATGCGGGAGCCTATGGATCGTAACTACGCTACTTGCGTCGTAGCAAGCCGGCCAGGAAGCTGGCGATGGCGAGCACGGCAAAGATGATGAAAAGGACCTTGGCGATCCCCACCGCGCTGGCGGCAATGCCACCGAAGCCGAACACGGCAGCGATGAGTGCGATGACCAGAAATACCACGGCGTAGTGCAGCATGCGGAACTCCTTCGAGGCTTCCCTCTTTGTGGTTTGAAACCATGCATCCGGGCGCATCGCTGAAGACGCGGCCCGGTGCCGGATGACACAGGACCCACCTTAAGGGCAGGGCCGCATCGGCCCTGTCAGCGACCGGGGCGGGGGTGCGTAGGAGGCGACCGAGTCGCCGCAGGCCCGGGGCGTGAAGAAATGCCAGCGCCTGCGTCAGGCGCTGCGCGGCGCCGGCGTGTCGGGGCTCGCCGTCGTGCCGGTCTGCGGTGCCGGCTTCACCACCGGCAGCATCGCGGTGAGCCGCGTACCCTGGCCGGGCGCCGAGGTGATGGTGAGCTTGCCGCGCGCCGCCTCGACCCGGTGGCGCATGCCCGCCAGGCCGTGCGTCGACGGGCGCATGCGCTGCGCGTCGAAGCCCTTGCCGTTGTCGGCGACTTCCACGATCACGTGGTTGGCGTAGTTCTTCAGCACGATGGTGGCTTCGCTCGCCTCGGCGTACTTGCCGATGTTGGTCAGGCTCTCCTGCACCATGCGGTAGATCGTGAGCTGGCGCGATTCGTCCATGGTCACGGGCTCCAGCGCCATCTCGATCTCCAGGCCCGAGCGCTCTCCGAACTCGCGCCCCAGGATTTCAAGCGAGGCGACCAGCCCGAGGTTGGAGAGCGACGAAGGCCGCAGGTCCTCGATGATGCGGCGCTTCAGCGCGATGCCGCTGTTGAGCAGCTCGGTCAGATGCTGCAGCCGCTGGATCGCGTCGGGCGAGTCGGCCAGGCGCGACTTCAGCCGCGCCACGTCGAGCTTGGCGGCCGTGAGCAGCGAGCCCAGTTCGTCGTGCAGTTCGCGCGCCAGGTAGCCGCGCTCGGTCTCGCGCACGTCCTGCAGGTGGGTGGCGAGTTCGGCCAGCGAGGCGGTGCGCTCGCGCACCTCGTCTTCGAGGGCGTTGCGTTCGCGTTGCAGCGCCTCCTGCTGGCGCTCGCCCACCGAGCGCAGCGCGTGCGTCTGGCGCAGGTACAGGAAGAAGGCGATCAGCGCCGCGAGCGCCACGATGCCGGTGCCGACGCGCGCCAGCTGCAGCGACTTCATCACCTGCAGCTGGCCGGCCTGCAGCGTCGCGTTGCTGGTCTTCACCAGCTCGTTGGCCGTGGCGCGGATGGCTTCCATCTCCTCGCGGCCGACGTCGGTGGTCATGACGAACTTCCAGGCGTCCTCGTTGCCCTCGTGGCGCAGCCGCACGCTCATGTCCATCTCGGCGATCTTGCGCAGCACGTGCTTGGACAGCTCGGACAGCTGGGTGCGCTCGGCCGGGCGTTCGGCGTACAGCTGGCGCAGCGTGGCCAGGTTGCCGTCCACCTGCTTGACCGCGATGTCGTAGGGCTGGCGGTAGGCGGCTTCACCCGTGAGCAGGAAGCCGCGCTGGCCGGTTTCGGCGTCCAGCATGTTCTGCAGGATCTGGTTGAGCGTGCCGCGGATCTGCTGCGCCTCGTCGATGTCCGCCAGGGCGCGGCTCGATTGCCGGTATCCTGCCTCGTTGATGCCCACGAGGGCCAATGCGGCCAGTGCCGCGAGCAACAGGCTCACGGCCATTTTTTGGGGGGCTAACCAGTGCATGACACCCTTAGGGTCGCATTCAATGCAACTTCGTGAATAATTGATAACAATCAGGGACCGGCATGCTGCGGCTTCCAAAGCTGCGGCACAACGACGAAAGTAACAGATGATCAAAATTGGAATTGTGGACGACCACGCCATCGTGCGATCGGGCCTCCGGCAGTTCTTCTCCGAGCACGTGGACCTGCGCGTGGCGGGCGAGGCAGCGAGCGGCCGTGAAGCCATCGAGCTGGTACGCACCACCGAACTGGACGTGCTGGTGATGGATCTCTCCATGCCGGGACAAAGTGGTATCGATGCACTCGCCATGATCCGCGCCAAGGCGCCGGACGTGGGCATCCTGATCCTCAGCGGCTACCCCGAGGAGCACTACGCGATGAACCTGATCCGTCAGGGCGCCAGCGGCTACCTCAACAAGGAGTGCGATCCGATCGAGATCGTGAACGCCATTCGCACCATCTCGCTGGGCCGGCGCTACATCACGCCCGCTGTGGCCGAACTGCTGGCCCGCCAGCTCGACCGCAAGGACGACGCCGCGCCGCACGAGCAGCTCTCGGAGCGCGAGTTCCAGGTGTTCCTGAAGCTGGCCAAGGGCGAGACCGCTGGCGACATCGCCAAGACGCTGTCGCTGTCGGTGAAGACGGTGAGCACCTACCGCACGCGGCTGATGGAGAAGATGAACCTGTCCTCCAACAGCGACCTGACCTACTACGCGCTGAAGAACAAGCTCATCGATTGAGCTGCGCCTAGGCATCGCCGGGCGCGGACCGCAGCGCGGCGGCCTGGCGGATGCAGAAGTCGACCAGTGCGTCGATCTCGTTCGACTTGTCGAACACCGCGTCGACCCCGAACTCGGCGCAGCGGCGCCGGATGTCGGGCGTCGCATAGTTGCTGAGCACCACCACCTTCTGGCCGGGCTTGCGCGACTGGCAGGCCTGCAGGATGCCCAGGCCACTCCCCTGCTTGAGAAAGAGATCGACGATGGCCAGGTGCCACTCGTCGGCGTGGTCGCGCAGCCAGTCGCGCGCGTGCTGCTCGGTTTCCGCAAAGCCGACGACCGTGGTGCAGGTGAGCTCTTCCAGAGTGCCGATGAGGTTTTCACGGATCGTGGGGTTGTCTTCGACAACGTAGGTCTGCAATCTGGAATCCATGCCGAACCGCGCTTCCTCTGAGGTGGGCAGGTGCTCGTGTCCAAGCGCCCTGCGGAGGAGAGAGCCTGCCCATGGACATTGAGGCTTTCCCGCAGCGGATCATGCAGGGTTCAAGGGCCGCGCGTTGTAGGCGGGTTCTGACGCATGTGCAGGCGGCTGTCTCCACGCCGCCTCGCGCCCGCCCGTAGGCCAAGCCGCACGGGGTCTGCGGCCCGCCGCCGACCCGGTTCGGGCGCGCATCCGGGTAAGAATCGAGCATGGCAACCCAATCCCTTCGCACCCGGCCGCGCTGGCAGAAGCTGCTGGCGGCCTTCGTGCTGCTGGTCGCCGTCCTGCTGACCGCGTTCGCGCTCCTCGTGGCCTTCTTTCCGTGGGACACGCTGCGCAAGCCGCTCAACCGCTTCGTGAGCGAGAAGACCGGGCGCAAGTTCGAGATCACCCGCCGGCTCGACGTGGACCTGGGCTGGAAGGCCGCCACCATCCACGTCGACGGCATCGAGTTCGCCAACCCCGACTGGGCGCGCGATCCCTACCTGGTGAAGGCCGAGCGCGCGAGCTTCGAGATCCGCCTGTGGCCGCTGATCGACAAGCGGGTGGTCATTCCGAGCCTGGCGCTGACCGCGCCCACCGTCGGCCTGCAGATGGAACCCGACGGGCGCCGCACCTGGGCCTTCGGCAAGGACACCTCCGACACCGGCACCGTGCCCACCATCGGCCTGATCCAGGTCGACAAGGGCGCCGTCGACTTCCTGGCCACGCACCTGGGCGTCGACGTGCACGCCGACCTGGACTACGACAGCACCCGCGGCGAGCTGCCGCTGCACTACCGCATCAAGGGCCGCTACAAGGGCCAGCCGCTCACGGCCGACGGGCGCACCGGCAACGTGCTGCAGATCAACGCCGCGGGCGCGCCGCCGTTCCCGCTCGAGATCAATGCCGCCGCCGGCCAGACGAAGCTGAAGGCCAGCGGCACCGTGGCCCAGCTCGCAGGCTTCGACGGCATCGACGCCACGTTCCAGATCAAGGGCCAGACGCTGAGCGCGCTGTACCCGCTGCTGGGCATCGTGCTGCCGCAGACCCCGCCCTATGCGCTGAGCGGCGGCCTGCGCAAGCGCGGCAAGCTCTGGGAGGCGGCGGGGCTCAACGGCCGGCTGGGCCTGTCGGACATCGGCGGCGACATGGCCTTCGACCAAGCCGGCAAGGTGCCGCGCCTGTCGGGCACGCTGCGCTCGCGCGTGATGGACATGGACGACCTCGGCCCGCTGATCGGCCTGCCGCCCACGGCGCGTTCCGCCAACGCGGTGGAGGGCGTGGCGCCGGTCGCCTCGGCCCAGCCCAAGCGACCGCCCGGCGGCAAGGTGCTGCCCACCACGCCCTTCGACTTCGGTCGGCTGCACGCCATGAACGCCGACGTGGCCTACACGGCCGAGCGCATCCGCAATGTGCGCGAAGTGCCGCTGGACCGCGGCAGCGTCAAGATCCGGCTGACCGACGGCGTGCTGTCGCTCGACCCGCTGGACCTGGGCGTGGCCAACGGCAAGCTCGTGGGCGCGATCCGCATCGACGCCACCAAGACGCCGGCCGACATCCGCGCCTCGCTCGACGTGCGCGGGCTGCGGCTGGCCCGGCTCATTCCCAAGCTCGAGAACTCGGGCAACAGCGTCGGCCGGCTCGACGGGCGCATCAACCTGTCGGGCGCGGGCAATTCGGTGGCCAGCTGGCTGGGCGGCGCGTCGGGCGACATGGCGGTGCTGTCGGGGCGCGGCCAGTTCGGCAACCTGATGCCGGTGTTCGCGACGCTGGTGGGTGGCGACATCCTGAAGTTCCTGCTGCGCGGCGACCGCGACGTCGAGCTGCGCTGCGCCGCGCTGGCCTTCGACGTGAACAAGGGCGTGATGAACGGGCGCACGCTGGTGCTGGACACCACCAACGCCGTCTTCACCGCCACCGGCCAGGCCAACCTCGCGACCGAGTCGCTGGACTTCGTGATCCGGCCCGAGCCCAAGAGCGCGAGCTTCCTGTCGCTTCGCACGCCGCTGGTCGTGAGCGGCACCTTCGGCGCGCCCAAGGGCGGCGTCGAGATCGGGCCGCTGGCCGGCCGCGGTCTGGCGGCGCTGGCGCTCGGCGCCATCAACCCGCTGCTGGCGCTGGCCGCGACCATCGAGACCGGCCCTGGCGAGAACGCCGACTGCACGGGCGTGCTGGCACTGGCGAACCGGCCCACGGCCGGGGCCGCCGCGCGCGGTGCGGCGCGGGCCAAGGGGGCTCGCCAGCCTTAACGAAAGAAAGAAGAGGGCAGGCGGGCGCTCAGGCGCCGGTCTGGGGCCGCTGCGCGCAGACGCTGCAGTGCGGGTCGCGCGAGACGCGCAGGGTGTCGAAGCCCGTGCTGCGCCCGTCGAACATCAGCAGTTTGCCCGCCAGCGACGGCCCGATGCCGGCCAGCAGCTTGAGCGCCTCGCTGGCCTGCAGCGTGCCGATGGTTCCGACGACCGGGCCGAACACGCCGAGCACCGCGCAGCGGGTTTCCTCGAAGCTGGCCTCGGGCGGGAACAGGCAGGCGTAGCAGGGGCAGGCGGCGTCGCGCGTGTCGTACACGCTCAGCTGGCCGTCGAAACGGATCGCCGCGCCCGCCACCAGCGGCTTGGCGTGCGCCACGCAGGCGCGGTTCACGGCCTGCCGGGTGGCGAAGTTGTCGCAGCAGTCGACCACCACGTCGGCCTCGGCCACGAGCCGCGACAGCAGCGCCTCGTCGGCGCGCACGGCGTGGGTCTCGATGGCGATGCCGGGGTTGATGTCGCGCATGGCCTGCGCGGCCGATGCGACCTTGGGCTGGCCCACCCGCGCCTGGGTGTGGGCGACCTGCCGCTGCAGGTTGGTGAGATCGACCTCGTCGTCGTCGACCAGCACGATGTGGCCGACTCCCGCTGCCGCGAGGTACAGGGCCACCGGCGAGCCCAGCCCGCCGGCGCCGATGACGAGCACCTGCCCGGCACTGACGCGCGCCTGGCCGTCGATGCCGAATTCTTCGAGGAGGATGTGCCGCGAATAGCGCAGCAGGTCGTGATCGTCCATGCGCGCCTGCCTGGGCCTGTGCGGGGGAGGGGAAAACGCCGGTGGCGCGAACCGCACGGTGCGTGCGGCCCGCTCGCCGGGATCAGTTTTCCTTCTTCTCGTCCTTGTTGTCGACGATGACCTGCGTCTTGCTGACGAGCACCGGCTGGCCCTTCAGGCGGTTGAGCGCCTGCACCAGCGGGAAGTCCTTGTCGGTGCCGAACTCGGGCACCTTGCGGTCCTGCGGCGGCTTCTTGGCTTCTTCCTCGAGGCGCTTGCGGGCTTCGTCGCGGGCCTTTTCACGCTCGGGGTCCTTCACCTCGGGGCCCTGGCCGCTGGCCAGGTGCTTCTCGAGGTCGGCCTCGCGCATGCGCAGGGCGGCGAAGGGGCTGCCCTCGGCGCTTTCGTCGACCAGCACGTTGGGCACGATGCCCTTGGCCTGGATCGAGGTGCCGCTGGGCGTGTAGTAGCGCGCGGTGGTGATCTTCAGGCCGGTGTCCGGGCCGAGCGGGCGCACCGTCTGCACCGAGCCCTTGCCGAAGGTCTGGCTGCCCATGATGGTGGCGCGCTTGTGGTCCTGCAGTGCGCCGGCCACGATCTCGCTGGCCGAGGCCGAGCCTTCGTTCACCAGCACCACCAGCGGCACGTTCTTGAGCGCTGCCGGCAGGTTGCGCAGCGGGTCGCTGCCCGAACGGCGCTGGTAGTACTCGGGCGCCGCCTTGTAGATCGACTTGCTTTCGGCCAGCTGGCCGTCGGTGGTGACCACCGTGACGTTCTCGGGCAGGAAGGCCGCCGACACCGCCACCGCCGCGTCGAGCAGGCCGCCCGGATCGTTGCGCAGGTCGAGCACCAGGCCCTTGAGGTTCGGGTCTTCCTTGTAGAGCTCCTCGATCTTCTTGACGAAGTCGTCGACCGTGCGCTCCTGGAACTGCGACAGGCGGATCCAGCCGTAGCCCGGCTCGATCATCTTGCCGCGCACCGACTGGGTACGGATTTCCTCGCGCGTGATCGTGACCGGGAAGGTGCGGCTCTCGTCCTTGCGGAAGATGGTCAGCAGCACCTTGGTGTTGGCCTCGCCGCGCATGCGCTTGACGGCTTCGTTCAGCGACAGGCCGCGCACGGCGGTGTCGTCGATCTTGGTGATCAGGTCGTTCGGCTTCAAGCCGGCGCGGAAGGCCGGCGAGCCCTCGATGGGCGAGACGACCTTGATGAGGCCGTCTTCCTGCGAGATCTCGATGCCCACGCCGACGAAGCGGCCCGTGGTGCCCTCTCGGAATTCCTTGAAGGACTTCTTGTCGAAGTACTGCGAGTGCGGATCGAGCCCGGCGACCATGCCCGAGATGGCGTCCGAGATGAGTTTCTTCTCGTCGACCGCCTCGACATAGTCGCTCTTGACCATCCCGAAGACGGCCGCGAGCTGCTGCAACTCCTCGAGCGGGAGCGGCGCGAGCGAACCCCGCGCGACCGTCTGCAGCGAGACGGTGGTCAGGACGCCAGCAACGGCGCCGGCGGCGACCCAGCCGGTGATCTTCAGTTTCTGGCCCATCATGAGTGAAATGTCCTGTATGTCGACGGCTGTCGAACCAATATACACAGCTTGGAAGCAAATTGCCTGCCGGGGTTCCACGGAGGAACCGGCAGGCGGGGTTTTCTTCTTTTGCTTACGTCTTCAGCCCTTGCCCTGCGAAGCCACCGCGGCGGCGGCCTTTTCGGCGGCCGCGGCATCGCCCAGGTAGTAGTGGCGCAGGGGCTTGAGGTCGTCGTCCAGCTCGTACACGAGCGGGATGCCGTTCGGGATGTTCAGGCCGACGATGGCGTCGTCCGAGATGCCGTCCAGGTACTTCACCAGCGCGCGGATCGAGTTGCCGTGCGCGGCCACGACCAGGCGGCGGCCGGTGCGGATGGCCGGGGCCATCGATTCGTTCCAGAACGGCAGCACGCGCGCCACCGTGTCCTTCAGGCATTCGGTCAGCGGGATCTGCTCGGGCGACAGCTTGGCGTAGCGCACGTCGGAGCGCTCGCTGCGCGGGTCGTCCGCTTCCAGCGGCGGCGGCGGGGTGCTGTAGCTGCGGCGCCAGACCAGCACCTGCTCGTCGCCGTACTTCTTGGCCGTTTCGGCCTTGTTCAGGCCCTGCAGGCCGCCGTAGTGGCGTTCGTTCAGGCGCCAGGAGTGCACCACGGGCAGCCAGGTGCGGTCGAGTTCGTCGAGCGTGTGCCAGAGGGTGCGGGTGGCGCGCTTGAGCACGCTGGTGTAGGCCACGTCGAAGTCGTAGCCCTCGGCCTTGAGCAGCCGGCCGGCCTGCTTGGCCTGCTCGACGCCGGTTTCGGTCAGGTCGACGTCGGTCCAGCCGGTGAAGCGGTTTTCGAGGTTCCAGGTCGATTCGCCGTGGCGGATCAGTACCAGTTTGTGCATGTCGGAGGCCTTTGGCAGCGCGTGGGAAAACCAGCATTCTAAAATCCCGGGTTTGCCATCCAAGGAACCCCCGTGAAATTGATCGAATTCGTCACCGCGAACTGGATGCTGATCCTGATGGCGCTCACTTCGGGCGGCATGCTGGCCTGGCCGATGCTCCGGGGTGCGGGCGGCGGCACGCTCACGGCCCAGGGCGCCGTGCAGCTCATCAACCGCGAACGCGCGGTGCTGGTCGACGTGCGCGAACCCGAAGAATTCGCGACCGGCCACATGATCGGCGCCAAGAACGTGCCCTTGAACCTGCTGGACGAGAAGCTGGCCAGCACGGTCAAGAACAAGAACGTGCCGCTGCTGCTGGTGTGCGCCACCGGCGCCCGCGCACAGCGCGCCGTGGCCACGGCCAAGAAGCTCGGCTACGAGCAGGCCCAAGCCGTCGCTGGCGGGCTCAAGGCCTGGAAAGAGGCTAACCTGCCGGTTGAAAAAGCCTGATCGTTCCCAAGGTAGAGCGCATGCAAGCCGTCAAGATGTACACCACCGCCGTCTGCCCGTACTGCACGCGTGCAAAGCAGATCCTCAAGGCCAAGGGCGTCGAGCAGATCGAAGAGATCCGCATCGACACCGACCCGCAAGCCCGCACCACCATGATGGAGATCACCCAGCGCCGCACGGTGCCGCAGATCTTCATCGGCGACACCCACGTGGGCGGCTGCGACGACCTCATGGCCCTGGACAGCCGCGGCGGCCTCGTTCCGTTGCTGCAAGGCGCCTGAAGCCCACGGCGGCCGGGCGTCACGAAAGTGCGCGGGCCGTCGGGCGATAATCGTTTGTTCCCTCATCTGCAGCCCGCTGCGGGACCCTCTCCCCGGCGGGCATTGTTTTGATCCTCGAAAGTTCAGCCATGGCCGACCAGCAAGCCCAAGATCCCGTGTTCCAGATCCAGCGCGTCTACCTCAAGGACCTGTCGCTCGAACAACCCAACTCGCCCGCGATCCTGCTGGAGCAGACGCAACCCACCGTCGACATCCAGCTCGGCGTGGACGCCCAGCCCGTGGCCGACGGCATCTTCGAGATCACCGTGTCGGCCACCGTGCAGACCAAGATCGAAGACCGCACCGTGTTCCTGGTCGAAGCCAAGCAAGCCGGCATCTTCGAGATCCGCAACCTGCCGGAAGACCAGATGGGCCCGATCCTGGGCATCGCCTGCCCGCAGATCGTCTACCCGTACCTGCGCGGCAACGTGGCCGACGTGATCCAGCGCGGCGGCTTCCCGCCCGTGCACCTGGCCGAAATCAACTTCCAGGCCATGTACGAGCAGCAGCAAGCCCAGGCCGCCGGCCAGGCTGCCCCCACCCTGGCCCAGTAAACCGGCCGCACGACGCCGCCAGCGCACGATGAAGATCTGCGTTCATGGCGCCGGTGCCTGGGGCACGGCCGTCGCAGTCAACGCGGCGGCCCGCCACGAGGTCACGCTGTGGGCGCGCGATGCCGCCCAGGCCGACGCCATGTCGGCCGCGCGTGAAAACACCCGCTACCTTCCCGGGCTGGCCCTGCCGGCCTCGCTGGCCGTGCGCGCGGGCGACATCGCCCAGGCGCAGGCCGGGGCCGACCTCGTCATCGTCGCCACGCCCATGGCCGCGCTGCGCGACCAGCTGATCGCCCTGCGCGGCACCAGCGCCCAGGTGGCGTGGCTGTGCAAGGGCGTCGAGCCCGCGCTCGACAGCACCTCTCCCACCGCCTACGGCCTGCTCGCCCACGAGATCTGGGCGCAGGTCGCCCCTGAACTGAAGGCGGGCGTGCTCAGCGGCCCCAGCTTTGCGCAGGAGGTCGCCGAAGGGCGCCCGACCGCGCTGGTGGCCGCCAGCCCGCACGCCAGCGTGCGCGATGCGCTGGTCGACGCCTTCCATGGCCCGGCCCTGCGCGTGTACGCCAACGACGACATCGTCGGTGTCGAAGTCGGCGGCGCCGTGAAGAACGTGCTCGCCATCGCCACCGGGCTGTGCGACGGCCTCGCGCTCGGGCTCAACGCCCGCGCGGCGCTGATCACCCGCGGCCTGGCCGAGATGACCCGCTTCGGCCTGGCGCTCGGCGCCCGCGCCGACACCTTCATGGGCCTGTCGGGCCTGGGCGACCTCGTGCTGACCGCCACCGGCGACCTGTCGCGCAACCGCAAGGTCGGGCTGCTGCTGGCCCAGGGCCGCACGCTGGCGCAGGCCGTCGATTCGCTGGGCCACGTGGCCGAGGGCGTGTATTGCGCCCGCACCGTGGTGCAGCGCGCGCGCGGCCTGGGCATCGAGATGCCCATCGCCGAAGGCGTGGTCGCGCTGCTCGACGGCCAGGTGAGCCCGCGCGACGCCGTGGCGGCGCTGACCGGGCGCGACCCGGTGCCCGAGTCGGTGCAGCCGCCCGCCGGCCCGGCCTCGCGCCATTCCTCCTGAAGAAGATTAGAGATTCCAGAGACATGAGCCCTCGCTTTGATTTCTCGGCGTCGGCCGTCGCCGCGCTGGCCGAGTCCGACGTCGCCCGCGCCCTGCAGGAAGACGTCGCCGACGGCGACCTGACCGCCTCGCTGGTCGACGCTTCCCGCACCGCCCATGCCCGCGTGCTCGCGCGCGAAACCGCCGTGGTGTGCGGCGCGCCCTGGGTCGAGGCCACCGTGCGGCGGCTCGATCCGCAGGCGCGCATCACCTGGCTGTGCGCCGAGGGCCAGCGCTGCGCCGCCGACCAGCCCGTGCTCGAAATCGAAGGCGGCGCCCGCGCGCTGCTGACGGCCGAGCGCACCGCGCTCAACTTCCTGCAGCTGCTGAGCGCCGTCGCCACCAAGACCGCGCTGTACGCCGACGCCGTGAAGGGCACCCGTGCCCGCATCGTCGACACCCGCAAGACCCTGCCGGGCCTGCGCCTGGCGCAGAAGTACGCCGTGCGCACCGGCGGCGGGCTGAACCACCGCATCGGCCTGTACGACGCGGTGCTCATCAAGGAAAACCACATCGCCGCGGCCGGTGGCGTGGCCGCCGCCCTGCGCGCGGTGGCGCCCGTGGCCGCGCAGGCCGCCTTTGTCGAGGTCGAAGTCGAGACCCTGGCCCAGCTGCAGGAAGCGCTGGACGCCGGCGCCCGCATGGTGCTGCTCGACAACATGGACCTGCCCACGCTGCGCGAGGCCGTGCGCCTGAACGACGCCGTGGGCGAGGGCCGCAAGGCCGTGCTCGAGATCTCGGGCGGCGTCACGCTCGACGGCCTGCGTGCCCTGGCCGAGACCGGTGTCGACCGGATCTCGATCGGCGCGTTGACCAAGGACGTGAAGGCCATCGACTACTCGATGCGCTTCCTGACCCACTGAACCGCCATGACGACCGCTTCCGTCATCGATGTCGACTACGAACAGCCCGCGCAAGGCGCGGTCTGCGACACGCGCCACGCCTGGGCCCGCGTGCCCCCCGAGCCTTCGCCCGACGAGCGCATTGCGCTGAAGGAGCGCATCCGCCGCCTGCTGCGCGAGCGCAACGCGGTGATGGTGTCGCACTTCTACGTGCACCCCGACCTGCAGGACCTGGCCGAGGAAACCGGCGGCATCGTGAGCGATTCGCTCGAAATGGCGCGCTTCGGCCGCGACCACGCCGCCACCACACTGGTGGTGTCGGGCGTGCGCTTCATGGGCGAGACCTCGAAGATCCTCTCGCCCGAAAAGCGCGTGCTGATGCCCGACCTGGACGCCAACTGCTCGCTCGACCTGGGCTGCCCGGTCGACGCGTTCAGTGCCTTCTGCGACGAGCATCCCGACCGCACCGTGGTGGTCTACGCCAATACCAGCGCGGCCGTGAAGGCGCGCGCCGACTGGCTCGTCACCTCCAGCTGCGCGCTCGACGTGGTGAACGCGCTGCACGCGGCCGGCCAGAAAATCCTCTGGGGCCCCGACCGCCACCTGGGCGACTACATCCGCCGCCAGACCGGCGCCGACATGGTCAGCTGGAACGGCGCCTGCATCGTGCACGACGAATTCAAGGCGCTCGAGCTCGAGCTGCTCATGAAGGAGCACCCGAAGGCCAAGGTGCTGGTGCACCCCGAGTCGCCCTCGGACGTGATCGCGCTGGCGCATGCGGTGGGCTCCACCTCGGCGATCCTGAACGCGGCGCAGCGCTTCGACGCGACCGAGTTCATCGTCGCGACCGACACCGGCATGCTGCACAAGCTGCGCACGCTGAACCCCGGCAAGACCTTCATCGAAGCGCCCACGGCGGGCAACGGCGGCACCTGCAAGAGCTGCGCGCACTGCCCGTGGATGGCGATGAACGGGCTGGTCGAACTGGCGAATGCACTGGAGACCGGCGCGGGCGAGATCCACGTCGATCCGGCGCTGGGCGTGCGCGCGCGCGTGCCGATCGACCGCATGCTGGCGTTCACCGCCGGGCTGAAGAACGGCCAGGCGCCGGGCAGCCTGGTGGCCGGCATCGGCGCCGCCTGACGGGCGGCTAGAACTCCACCGTACAGCTGTCGCCCAGCGCCTCGCGCCACACGCGCACGCGCGCCAGCGACGGCCGCAGGTCGGGCAGTGCGTCGGCGATGAACACGCACAGGTTCTCCAGCGTCGGCGGATGCAGCCCCGGCACGTCGTCCAGCAGGTGGTGGTCGAGCTGCTCGCGCACGTCCTCGAGCCGGCGGCGCAGCAGGCCCAGGTCGATCACCATGCCCGTCACCGGGTCGCGCTCGCCCGCCAGCCACACCTCCGCGTGGTAGGTGTGGCCATGAATACGGCGGCTGCCTTCAACCTCGATCTCGCGTTTGAGCGTGTGGGCGGCGTCGAAGAAGAAGCGTTGGCTGATGGTGAAGCGCATCGTCAAAAAAGAAACTCGAAACTGAAAGGGGCCGCCGCGTCAGCGGATGCCCGTGATCTTGTGGGTCTGCACGCTCAGGCGCCACACCGGCTGCTTCATGCATTCGGCGATGCACAGCTCGGTGTTGGCGAGCCGGTCGGGCCCGTCCATCGGCTGCAGGAAGCGGTGCGTGAATTCGCCCGTGCGCGCCATCGCATCGAGGTCGATGCCGGCCTGCGGCCACACCAGCTTCAGCTCCTGGCCGCGCTGCTGCACCCACGGCGCGCCGGCCTTGGGGCTGATGCACAGCCAGTCGATGCCCGCGGGTGCGGCGACCGTGCCGTTGCTCTCGACCGCGATGCGGAAGTGCCGCGCGTGCAGCGCATCGACCAGCGCCGCATCGACCTGCAGCAGCGGCTCGCCGCCCGTGAGCACGACCAGCCGGTGCGCGGTGTCACCGGCGGGCCATTGCGCGGCGATGGTGTCGGCGAGTTGGTCGGCGCTCTTGAACTTGCCGCCCAGCGTGCCGTCGGTGCCGACGAAGTCGGTGTCGCAGAAACGGCAGACGGCCGTGTCGCGGTCTTCCTCGCGGCCGGTCCAGAGGTTGCAGCCGGCGAAGCGGCAGAACACGGCCGGCATGCCGGCCTGGCCGCCTTCGCCTTGCAGCGTGTAGAAGATTTCCTTGACGCTGTAGGTCATGCCGAAAGAGGAGTGTCGATTTCGAGGTTGTCGATGAGCCGCGTGCTGCCCAGCCGCGCGGCGGCCAGGGCCACGAGCGCATCGCCGGGTTGCGGCGCCTGCAGGTCGGCGCGGCGGCGCAACACCACGTAGTCGGGCTGCCAGCCGCGCTGCGCGAGCGACTGCATGGCGCGCGCCTCGAGGGCGGCCACGTCGCGCTCGCCGGCGCGCACGGCCTCGGCCATGGCCCGCAATGCCTTCGACAGCTGCACGGCCTCGGCGCGTTCGGTGGCGCTCAGGTAGCCGTTGCGCGACGAGAGCGCCAGGCCGTCGTCGGCGCGGAAGGTCTCGCCGCCGACGATCTCGATCGGCAGCGCGAACTGCCGCACCATGTGGCGGATCATCATGAGTTGCTGGTAGTCCTTCTTGCCGAACACGGCCACGCGCGGCTGCACGCACTGGAACAGCTTCATCACCACCGTGCACACGCCGATGAAGAAGCCCGGGCGGAAGTGCCCTTCGAGCAGGTCGGCCAGTGCCGGGTCGGGGTGCACCTTGCAGGTCTGGGGCTCGGGGTAGAGCGCCTTCTCGTCGGGCGCGAACAGCACGTCGCAACCGGCGGCGCGCAGCTTCTCGCAGTCGCTGTCCCAGGTGCGCGGGTAGGTGTCGAAGTCCTCGTGCGGCAGGAACTGCAGGCGGTTCACGAAGATGCTGGCCACCGTGGCGTCGCCCAGCGGCTTGGCCTGGCGCACGAGCGCGAGGTGGCCCTCGTGCAGGTTGCCCATGGTGGGCACGAAGGCGGGGCGTTGGCTGGAAGACAGGTGCTGGCGCAGTTCGTCGATGGTCTTGGCGATGTACATGGTCGGTGTCCTTCTGTGCTTACCAGGCGTGGAGGCGGTCGTCGGGGAAGCTGCCGTTCTTCACGGCCTGCATGTAGGCCTGCAGCGCGGGCAGCACGCCCGGCGCGTCGGCCATGAAGTTGCGCACGAACTTCGGCATCTTCCCGAGGTTGATGCCCAGCATGTCGTGCAGCACGAGCACCTGGCCCGCGGTGCCCTTGCCGGCGCCGATGCCGATGGTGGCGCAGTGTTTCAGCTCCGTGGTGAGTTCGGCGGCCAGCGCGGCCGGCACCATCTCGAGCACCAGCATGGCGGCGCCCGCATCCTGCAGCGCGTGGGCCTGCTGCTTGAGCAGCGCGCCGGCGGTGTCGCCCTTGCCCTGCACGCGGTAGCCGCCGAGCGCATGCACGGTCTGCGGCGTCAGGCCCAGGTGGGCGCACACGGGAATGCCGCGCTCGACCAGGAAGCGCACCGTTTCGGTGGTCCAGCCGCCGCCTTCGAGCTTGACCATGTGCGCGCCGGCCTGCATCAGCACGGTGGCGCTGGCCAGGGCCTGCTCGCGCGACTCCTGGTAACTGCCGAAGGGCAGGTCGGCGATCAGCCAGGTCGTGCCCTGCACGCGGCGCAGGCCGCGCGAGACGCTGTCGGTGTGATAGCGCATGGCTTCCAGGCTCACGCCCACGGTGCTGTTCAGGCCCTGGCAGACCATGCCCAGCGAGTCACCGACCAGCAGGCAGTCGATGCCGGCCGCGTCGGCCATGGCTGCGAAGGTGGCGTCGTAGGCGGTGAGCATGGCGATCTTCTCGCCGCGCGCATGCATGTCGGCCAGTCGCGGCAGGCTCACGGGCTTGCGCTGCGCCAGGGGCGAGGCGGGCGGCAGCGTGCCGTAGGGCGAGGCG
>NZ_JBWKYW010000007.1:0-198003 GCF_059423965.1 Variovorax sp. GW458-11-26-14-LB1 | reverse complement strand
ACTCCCCCGCCTCCCCAAGAGCCTTGCCCTTGCGCAAGGCAAAGCCCCGGCACACTCGTGACGAGTGCAAGCATCCCCCTCAAATACCAGAGTCCAGAATCAGTTCGCACGTCGTTCGTCCATTGGCGTTCCGGTCATAGCATCCCAGCGTCAAGACGACGGCACTAAAGCAAAAAGTGAATGTCGGCAGTTGGCCGACTCTTGCCGGCCGTGGGCTGGTCACCGGCTTAGGTAGTAGTGGCCTTCTTGCCTATGAGTTTGTCGGCGCCGCTGTGCCCCAGGGGCCGAGAGCACCGCTCTTCTGAAATGCTCCTACGGCCATGCCCCCGATGCAGAAAACCAGCAGGAGCGAAGCGCCCACCCATGGACTGGTAGACCGAAAGATCCAAAGATGAATCGCGCAGAAACTTGCCAATCCGAGCCCGAAGCCCACGACAGGTGCAACACTTTTCATTGCGCCCGCGACAAGTCCTATTCCCGCGCCGAGACAAAGGAGCGATACCGTAGATGCGATCGCTAAACCCAGGCTAGCACCGGGACCGTCCAAGTCGTCAACCGCAATCAGTCCCCAAATGCCGAGCACGAGCAGAAAACATACTGAACCCAGAACATACCCGGCGCGTGGGACCGCTTGGCCAGCATTGAAAAACATCCAGACGATAAGTCCAGTCACAGAAACCAGGGCAACCATGGGAACCAAGATGTTCATGCGGCGGCGATCTTGTTTATTGAAACTGTATGACGAAGGTCGGCTATTGGCCGATAGAGGTCTACTCAACGAGACTCGAGAATCGCCGCGAGCCTGCGAAGCTCCGCGACAAGATATGGAACGTCTTGGCGTGCGCTGGCGATAAACGCGATGTCGTGATCTGATGCGCCACTCAGGTCCATTGAGCCAGCGGCAGTAATGATGCAGCTTGAACCGCTGGTGTGATTTTCACCTTCGATTGATGCGACCCAAGGTCCTCGAGAGGTGGCCTCTACCCGCATCGCGATGAGATCGACTCGTCGTTCGTCTAACCATTGCCGGTTGCTCATTTTCTATGTCCCCGTAGCACCCGATTTCTGGCACATTCGCCTTAGCGAGGGGTTGAATGTCCGCAACCGGGTGATTTTCACTTGCAGAACCAATGTCCGGTCCTGGCCGCATTCTGACTTAGCCGGGCCAGCATCCGCAGCACCCTGACAGCTTTCTCGCACCCCAGCGAGACCAAAGCGGGCAAGCCTCGGCGGGAGCTTCCGGCGGCGCCGCGGCTGCGCGGGCGTCCGCGCTGGAGAGTATTCGCGCCGAAGCGGCGCATGCTTCAAATCGACGGATGGTGACCAGGGCGCCGGTCATCAACCCGAGGCGAGCAATCGCTCGCTTTGCGAATCGCGAACAGGAAGCTTCGCCCGTCCGCATTCGATGTGCGCAGCCGAAGCCCTTGTAAGGCGAGATGAACCGTTGGTATCCGTCAATGGCAGCTATCGCAAGGGTCTTCATGTGCCTCGCTGGAGGTTCGTGCTGAATGTCTGGTCCTGGCCGGATTGCGACCGTCGTCGGAGGCCACAGGCCACCCTTGGTCGCCTCTCGAACTACCGAAGTGTCGACGCCGCGAACAGAGGCCAGGCAGCGCCGCAAAACACCACGAATACGGCTAGAAAGATGGCCGCATACCACCGAATGATTGTCTGGACAAATTTCGGTAAGCGGCCAAAGCGGCTGCCACTCGATTGCATGTTGCCACGTGTGGGATGGAACCAAGTGGCAGCACAAAGCGCGGCCCATGGAATCCCAATCATCGGGCCTGCAAGCGAGATGGCCAACATCTCTCCGCGAAGGCTGAACAGCGCAAGGACGAAGAGCGTTGAACAGACAGATGCGGCCAGAAGCCACCACCGGAACGGGAAGAGGCGGTCGGCGAGTTTCGTGTAGAGGGCAGGTGTCATTTTCTAGGGGCGATCCGCCTCGGCAACGAGTGACCGGTTCTGGCCGAACTGTGACACACGGCGCACGGCAGCGGTCAGCGCGCCTTGAAGGGCATGGGCCAATGACTCAGACCTTCTTCGCCGTATTCCCGAATTTGGGCATCGGAACTACGAGCCATGTCTTCGAGGACGGCCTTCGATTCGTTCGTTCCGATTCGAGCAAGGGCGTACGCGCACTTTCTCTGAAACGCATGGAGGTTGCTCCACCGGACGAGTTCGGCAAATGGGATGTTCACGGCCTTCGCGATCGCTGGAACGGCTCTTGGGTCGCCGATTAGCCCGAGTTCAAATACTACGTCTTCATGGCGGTCGTGTCCGTCTTCGACCAGCAGTTCCAGCAAGACTGGAACTCGCGAAGCACTTTCTTCTGGGATGGTGTGCAACGACTCGATGATGTTGGCTATGTGCTCAGGTGTCGCCATTGTGTCCTCACTGAACTTCCGCTTGTGGCCGCTTGACGTCGGTTGCTCATTGAGCGCCTTCAAGGGCCTCGATGTATGGCAGCACCTGTGGATGAGCCTGAACCCACTGCTCGCCCAAGTACGTCGCTACGGAACTCGAGCCGATGACGCTCTCGATTGCCCCGAATTTCGAAGCGGCCTGCAGCAGACCGTGGGCCGCGTGCATTGCCTCCTCGCTCGCGGCCGCCTCCTGCCCCCCAGCTTCGATGCCCCACTCCTTCTGAATTGTCGCAACGAGTTTGCCTGCGGCGGCCTCAAGTGGTGTTCGTGAGCGTGTCATGGACGCCAATCTAACCTGCTTGTGAAGGTCCGGTTGTGGCCGACAACCGTAACTGGAGTGCGCTACCGTCGCGGACTGTTGGTTCGCAAAAAATCTGACGCTCGGGACCGGGTCCGTGGCTGGCGCGTTAAAAAACTCATATAGACCTTTGAGGGCCAGCGTGGCGGTTCGTAAACCAGGCCCAAGTGTCTTGGCGGCGCAAGATAGACCAAAGAATGACACAGCAAGCCAACAGTTGTATGGAGATGAAGATGCGTGCAGGCACCGTATATGGCCCATAGAACTGCGGCTCCGGAAAGAAGCTGCCTTTGATTACTAACGTCATGATGCTCATCCCCTTCATCCATTGCCACGTCCATTGAGCTCGACGCATGAAGAGCATCGCAACCACAGCAAACGAAGCTAGCAGTAGCGGCGACGTAACCCGATAAATTCCTGATTCATGGAGAGGAGCAAGGACAGCCATTCCACAAGATGTGAAAACGAAGAGGATGCATGCGGCGCGGAGGTATTTGGGCATTGGGCGACAGCGTCTGCTAGTGGCCGATAGTACCCATTCACAGTTCGCCCAGCCACCCTCCGAGCGCGCTGGACTCGAGCCTTCAGACTGAAGGAAGGTCGGGCACCTCGGCCCCGTAGCGCGTAGCCACAATGGCCTGTCCGACAGCGATCCTCGGGTTCGGGCCTTCTTGCCACGGCCCGCGGCCTTTCGGCAATCGGCCACCAGGTCGGCCCACCACGATAGAGCACCACTGATAGGCCTTGCCGGGCATGGGCGCGACGTGACTCGACTCGCGCTCGAGTAGTCGGTTTGAAGTTCAGCCAAGCCTGACTGTCTGACCAGTGCGCTAGTAGTTCAGCGGGAGCGGCCAGCGAGAGGAATGTCGCGTAGCAACGGCGGGATGGACAGGGCGAGCAGTAGAGCGGCTAGCGGCACCACGCACACAAAGCCGACGTACTTGAACCCTAGCGCGCCCATCGCACCTCCGAGCACGAACATGCCGACTAGGCCGCCGGCGCGACGCATGCGGCGGCGGTCGTGGCGCACTGCTGCCGTGGCCACTTTGGCGCGGCTATTCCAGTAAAGCATCTTGCCGAACTCGATGCCAACGTCGGTGATGTTGCCGGTCATGTGCGTCGTGCGGATACTGCCGCCTGAAGTTTTCGATGCCACCGCATTCTGCAGGCCCATGATGAAGGACAGCAGCAATACCGTCAGCGGCACGGCGAAGGGCGTGGCCCAGGTCAGCGTGATGGCGCCCATGAGCCCGAACGGAAACATCAGCGCTGCCTCCAGCAACAGCGGCAGGGCGTAGACGCCGTGCATGCGATGCTGCCGGCCCCAGTTCACCAGGACCGCGCATACCGCCGCGCCGCTCACGAACGCGAGTATGGCTCCCAGCGCATTCAGCAGCAGCGTGATGTTTCCCAGCACCATGCCGTCCGCCAGTTGAGAGGCGAAGCCGGTCATGTGTGAGGTGTACATGTGCAGCACCAAGAAGCCGCCAGCGTTGACGGCTCCTGCATTGAAGGCCAACAACAGGCCTAGCGCGATGTTGGTCGAGGGCGCGCGGTGGCGGTTGGTGAGAAAGCGAAGTCTGCGCACAGAATCCCTCCGGGTCGGCTGCAACTCTACACTCGGCTTTCGTGGTGACGGCCTAGCGCTCGTCTGCCGCGCCCAAGAAAAAGCCCGCACGAAGGCGGGCAAGGCGATCCCCGGAGGAGGGAGGATAGAGAGATGGGGATCGCAATGTAAATCTAACGGTTTAATTTTTGGTGACAACGGTGATTCACGGGTTCAGCCCTTTCTGCCACGGGCCTCGGCCTTCCGGCAGGCGACCGCCGGGCCGGCCCACCGCGATGGAACACCACTGGTAGCCTTTGGCGGGCATCGAGCAGGACACCCAGCAGGTTGTAGTGCGCGACTTTTGAAATTGGGCGCGCAGTGGACAATGGGTTTATGAAATCCACTCGATACATTCTTCTGGCCGTCATGCTGGCTGTTACGGGCTTGGCTTGGGCCGAGTCGGCTATTGGCGGTATCGGTGTCGTGAAATGCGATGTCTGGCTACAAGTCCGGAAGACGCCGCAGCAGGACAACGAGGTCCTCACGGAAGCGATGGTGCAGTCCTGGGTGCAGGGCTATCTATCGAGCAGGAACTCGGATGGCTCCGAAGACAAGATGGTCTTAGCGGTGCCCAACCACAAGTTAATCAATAGGGTCTTGGACACGGTGTGTAAAAAAAATCCAGAGGCGCCAATCCACGCCGTCGCATACGACTTTGCGAACTCTGCGATGGAGTTGTACCAAAACAAGAAGCGCAAGTAACCAGATCTTATTGCAGCGATACCTCGGTGCCGTCGGCGGCCGCCCGCTCATGGGCCGAATGCACAAGCCCGATCCGAAGCTGCCGCCTGACCAGTAGGACAAGCGCACAGTGATCCCGCTCGAGGTGCGCGACTTCGACCGCTGGCTGACCTGCACGGTCGAAGAGGTGGGGGAGATGCTGAAGGTGCCGCCGGTCGAGTTATTCGACGCGGAGCCTGTCGAGTCCTGAGCTACCAGCGCTGCCGCCACGGACCCGGGCAGCGCGACCTCCACGGTCCGGACGACTTCAGATGCAGCGCCTGGGCGCGGGCCGCATGCTGCAGCTCCACAAACTCAGCCGGCTCGAACATCAGGACAACGTAGGCGATCTGTGCCATCTGCCTCGGGTCGACGTTGAGCGCGAGCGGATAGATCGCGTGGCAGATTTCGTTGAGACAGTGATCGTCGACCTCGCCAGAGCCTTAATCATGCAGCTCTTCCTTGAATTCGTGCCACCAGGCTTCCCGGTTGGTCAGGGCGCGGCCTCCAAGCATGATGGGGCTGGCGGGCTTCCACATGGGCGCATGCTACTGCCCTTGCCGTCGAAATTGGGTGTTCGGTGCGCGGCGATCTAGGGGGAAACGTCTGACAAACGCGCAAGTCTCAGAGGGAGGCAGATGCTCATTTCCTCGATTTTTGGACTGTGAATTTGTCAGAGGTTTGCCGGCAATCCCGTGCTGTGACAGACATTTGGCCGGTTCCAAACACCCTCATGGGGTGCAAGGGGTCGAAGGTTCGAATCCTTTCACACCGACCAAAATTGACAGGGGTTAGCAGCGTAGTAGTTGCTAACCCCTTCGTCATTTCTGCTGCCCATGCACCTAGAGGTCCCCTCAATCGAGACGCTTCGAGCTCGCCGAGAGGTCAGCACGACCGCCAGAGCGCGAAGACATTTCCCAAGGAAATGGACCGGCTACTGGGGCTAGGCTAAGGGCCCGGCGCTCGCTCGGCGAATCGGAGTGGCGCCAACAGAAACACACATCAAGCCGCTGCTCACTTGAGCGGCGGCTTTTTCTTTATGCGTCCAGTGGAGGCGCGTTTCCTGATGCGCAAATCCTTCCGCGAGTTGTGGGCGAAGTTTCAAGGGCATGTGCCGCGCGGCTTGGACCATCCGATTCATCAGGGCGTGCCTGTCCTTGCACGTGTCATTTGCGCCAGGGTCGCACTGGTCAAGGCTCTCACCCCGATGCGCATCGCGGACTCATCGACGGTGAACAGCGGCGAATGATTTGTCGGGCCAGCGCGATCGGGGTACGGCGAGGCGTTCAAAATCCAGAACACCACCGGAACGCCCGTGCCGCCGAAGGCGCCAAAGTCTTCCGATCCCATTGACGGCAAGATCTCCGTGACCTTGTCTTTTCCTGCTGCGGCCTTCAATGCATCGACGAGCGCCATCGTGGTCGGCGCATCGTTGACAAGCACGCCGTAGCCCCCACCAGTATCGATGCGCACATTGGCCTTGACGCCGTAGCTGGCCGCGATGTGCTCGGCTTTCATGCGAATCTGCTCGTGGGCGACCTTTTGGTTCTGCGCCGACAGCGCGCGTACCGTGCCTGAGAGTTCTGCGGTCTCGGGCAGGATGTTGAAGCGGTTGCCACTTTGCAGCATGCCTACCGTCACCACGGTGGCACCTCCATCGATCGTCGGGTTGGTGCGGTGGCTGACGATGTTCTGCAAGCCCAGGGCAATTTCCGCAGCCACCAACATGGGAGAGTTGGCAGCCCATGGCGCGGCGCCGTGCCCGCCAGCGCCGTTGAGCTTGATGTTGAACACGTCGATGCTGGCCAGCATGGCACCAGGTCGATAGGAGATGGAGCCCTTGGGCGCTTGTGCGCCGATGTGCTGGCCCAACACGACATCGACCTTGGGATTGTCCAGAACGCCGGCCTTGACCATTGCCAGCGCGCCGCTGGGGTTTTCGGCGCCGGGGCCGATCTCTTCGGCTGGTTGGAACAGGAAGACCACCGTGCCGGGCAGATCCTCTCGCATGGCCGAAAGGGCTTGAGCCGCGCCCAGCAACATGGCTACGTGTGTGTCGTGGCCGCAGACATGCGACACCGAAATTTCCTGGCCACGCCACAGGGCCTTGGCCGTTGAACGGAACGGCAGGCCGTTGCGTTCCTCGACAGGCAGGGCGTCCATGTCGGCGCGCAGCGCAACCACCGGGCCGGGCTTGCCGCCACGCAGTACGGCCTTGATGCCGGTCCTGGCGATGCCGGTCTGGACTTCGACGCCTGGGATCTTGCCCAATGCGGCAGCAATGTACTTGGCCGTCTCGACTTCTGCGTACGCAAGTTCTGGATGCTGATGGAGATGACGACGCCATGCGATGACGTCGGGCTCGGCTGCATCGGACAAGGCGAGCGCGCGCTCAAGCAAGGGCTGCGGCGTCGCCGCGGAAGCGGTGGCCATTTGCATGCCGATTGCCGCTGCACACAGGAGTGGTTTCAGGACGTTCACGATGTCGCTTTTCCTTCTGATGGATGTGAGGGTGTGAAATCTTGCGAAGATGAAGCTGCGTTTCGTCCCCGTGCAGCGCCGGTGGCCAGCTGACATCCAGCTTCCGAGGGCGGTTCACTGTAGGTGGACACCTCTCGGACGTTCCTCCCGAAACTACAAAGCACCTTTTCATCCCTTGATGCATGCCGCCGAGCCCGCGCTCCTAAACTGAGGAAAGCCATCTCGGCACCCCATTCAGGAGACATCGCCATGCAATCCCGGAAGCGCCTCGGCGGCTTTCTGCTCGGCCTCGTCCTCGCCGTCGGCACGGCGCAGGCCCAGCAACCCCTTCGCATCGTCGTGCCCTTTGCGGCCGGCGGCGGCACCGACCAGTACGCGCGGCTGCTGGCCGCTGAACTCACCAAGCGCGGCACCCAGACCATCGTCGACAACAAGCCCGGCGCCAGCGGCATCGTGGCCGCCGACAACGTCGCGCGTTCCAAGCCGGATGGCACCACCGTGCTCATGAGCTCGCTGAGCATTCTGGCCAGCAACACCGTGATGTACGACAAGCTGCCCTACGACCCGGTAAAGAGCTTCGCGCCCGTCACGCAGATCGCCTACCAGCCGACCATCATCGTGGGGCGCGCGGACCTGCCTTATAAGAACATCAAGGAAATGGTGGCCTATGCCAAGGCCCATCCGGACAAGATCAACCGCGGTTCGCCGGGCGCGGCCATCCTGACCAACTTGGCGCCGCTGGCCTTCGAGGGCATGGCCGGCATTCGCACGACGCACATTCCGTTCAATGGCGATTCGCCCGGCTTGCAGGCGCTGCTGGGCAGCCAGATCGACATTCAGGGCACCTCCATCACCGGCCCGTTGCAGCACATCAAGGCGGGCAAGATGCGTGTGCTGGGCGTCATGGACGCCAAGCGCCTGCCTCAGGTGCCCGATGCGCCCACGTTCAAGGAGCAGGGCTACGACATCGAGGCACTGCTGTGGTACGCGCTGTCCGCGCCAGCCGCCACGCCCACGGACACCATCGACAAGCTCAATCGCGCCGTCAACCAGGTGCTGGTCGATCCGGACTTCATCGCGCGTTCCCAGGCGATCGGCATGGAGCCGCGAGGCGGAACGCCGCAGGCGCTGGCCGCCTATGTGAAGGCCGAGACCGAGCGCTGGGTTCCATTGCTTCAGCGCCTGGATCTGCCCAAGCAGGGGCATTGAATGCGTCCGTTGTTCGATGACACGGTGGCCCTGGTCAGCGGGGCGAGCCAGGGCATCGGCTTCGCCATTGCGACCCGCCTGCTGGAGGCCGGCTGTCGCGTCGCGTTGACCGACATCGACGCCGACAAAACGCGCGAGGCCGCCGCGCGCACGGGCCATGCGGCGGACCGCGTGCGCCCGTACGCGCTGGACGTGCGCGACGCCGCGCAATGCGAGGCCGTGGTCGCCGACCTGCAGCAAGCCTGGGGCCCCGTGGGCGTGCTCGTGAACAACGCGGGCGTCGGTGGCCGCAGCGCGGCGTTCGAGGCGCAGTCGCTCTCGGACGACATCGACCACGTGATGGCGGTGAACGTCAAGGGCGTGCTCAACCTCACCGTGGCCTGCACCGAAGGCCTGCGCAAGACGCGGGGCGCCGTCGTCAATGTGGCGTCCATCACCTCGCTCGTGGCGACCTCGGCCCACATGGCCTATGGCGCGTCGAAAGGGGCGGTCGGTCAGCTCACGAAATTCCTGGCGCGCGACTTCGGTCCGCACGGCGTGCGCGTGAATGCCGTCGCCCCCGGACTGGTCATGACGCCGATGACCGCCCACATCGCGGATGACGCCGAGCGTCACGAGCGGATGGTGCGCCGCACGTTCCTGCGTCGCGTGGGCGATCCGCAGGACATCGCGGGCCCCGTGGTGTTCCTGGCCTCGGAGCAGGCGCGCTACGTCACCGGAACCATCCTGCCGGTCGACGGCGGCTACACCGCCAACTGATGGAGGCCGCGCGGCTGCGCCGTGCGCGGTCGTCCGGCGATCGCCTGGGCGAACAGGCGAACCGCATCGAAGACAAGACCCGAGAACCATCGAATGAACCCAACTTTCATGCAACCCCTTGCCGGCATGCGCGTGCTGGACCTGTCACGCGTCATGGCCGGCCCTCTGTGCGGCATGGCGCTGGCCGACCTGGGCGCCGACGTGATCAAGGTCGAACACCCTGAGCGCGGAGACGGCACGCGCGACTGGGGCGTGCGCATCGGAAGCCACAACACGTCCTACTTCAACAGCTGCAACCGCAACAAGCGCTCCATCTGCGTGGACCTGCAGGACAAGGAGGGCCAGGACATCGTGCGCCAGCTCGCCGCGCAGTGCGACGTGGTCATCCAGAACTTCAAGTACGGCGGCGCGCAGAAGATGGGCCTGGGCTACGACGACCTGCGCAAGCTCAACCCGAAGCTCATCTACTGCTCGATCTCGGGCTACTCGGTGCTGAGCGAGGAAAAAGCGCGGCCGGGCTACGACCTCGTGATCCAGGGCGAGACGGGCCTGATGGCCATGAACGGCGAAGAAGGCCAGGGCCCGCTGAAGTTCGGCATTGCCGCGGTCGACATGTTCACCGGCATGTACTCGGCACAGGCCATCCTGGCCGTGCTCTACGAACGCACGCGCACCGGCGAGGGCCGGCACATCCAGATGTCGCTGTACGACAGCGGGATGATGATCACCTCGTACTACGGGCTCACCGCCTGGCTCAACAAGGGCGACCCCGCCAAGTTCGGCAACTCGCACCCGTCGATCGTGCCCTACGGCGTGTTCGAGGCCGCGGATGGCCCGGTGGTGATCGCGGTCGGCAACAACGGCCAGTTCAGGAAGTTCTGCGACGAGGTGATTTTTTGCCCCGAGCTGCCGGTCGATCCGAAGTTCGCCACCAACACCGCACGTTCGAAGCACCGGCATGAGTTGCTGCCACTCCTGCTCGCGAAGATCGGCCAGTTCTCGCGCGCCGTTCTCATCGAACGCATGAACAAGGCAGGCATTCCCTGCGGGGAGGTGCTCGGCCTCTACGACGCGCTGCAGTCCGACCGCACGGCGCAGACGCAGGTCTGGCACCGCTTCGAAGACACGCAGGCGGGGCCGCAGGCCGTGCACGCGCCGCCCTACATCATCGACGGCGCACGCGCGGGTGTGCGCCACCACCCGCCGCACCTGGGGGAGCACACGGCCGAAGTGCTGCGCGAGCTGCTCGACATGGGCGACGGCCAACTTGAATCCCTGAGCCAAAGAAGCGTCATCAAATGAAATTGCATCGCATCCGAGAAACCGAACCCGCCGCCCCGCGCCGGCTCCTGCTGAAGTCGTGCCTCGCGACCGGCGCAGCGCCCTGGCTGGCGTCGCTCTCCGGCGGCGCCAACGCGGCGAGTCGCTGGCCCGAAAAAACCGTTCGCATGGTCGTGGCCTTTCCGGCCGGCGGCCCGACCGATGCGACCGCGCGCCTGGTCGCGCAGAAGCTGACCGGCGCGCTCGGCCAGCCCGTCATCGTGGACAACCGTCCCGGCGCCTCGGGGTCCATCGGCACCACGTCGCTGATCAAGTCGGCGCCCGACGGCTACACGGTGTCGATGTTCGGCATGCCCGCGCTGGTGGCGCCGATCGTCTACAGGAACAACCAGTACGACGTGCGCAAGGATTTCACCTGCGTGGCGTCAGTCTACGATTTGCCGCTGGTCTTGATGATCAACCCGCTGGTGCTGCCGGGCGTGAGCGATCTCAAGGGCTTCATCGCGGCCGCCAAGGCGCAGCCTGTCAACTACTCCACCGCGGGATCGGGCAGCATCGGCCACCTGGCGATGGAGCAGCTCAAGGACATGGGCGGCTTTCCGATGCAGCATGTGGGCTACAAGGGCAGTGCGCCGGCCATCACCGACCTGCTGGGTGGGCAGATCGGCGCCATGTTCGTCGACCTGGTCGCGGCCATGCCGCACATCCGCAGCGGACGCCTCAAGGCACTGGCGCTCGGCTCTGCCGATGCCCGGGCCTTCCTGCCCGAGGTGCCGTCCATCGCGCAGCAAGGCTTCGCTGGCTTCAATGTGAGCAGCTGGAGCGGCCTGATCGTGCCGAACGGCACGCCGGCCGGCGTGGTGACCCGGCTCGACTCGGAACTGCGCCGCATCCTGGCCGAAGCGGACACGAAGCGCGGGCTCGAAAACATCGGCGCGCTCAGCGCCTACCAGCCGCCCGAAGTCATGAAGCGGCGAATGGCCAGCGAGTTCGAGCGCTGGAACAAGGTGGCGTCGGAGAAGGACATCTCGATCTGATTTTGGGTTGGCATCCTCGGGTGCCGACGCCATCGCAGCAACGCCCCGGAACCCGAAGCCCTTCGAGGCTTGAGTTCCGGGGCGTTGTGCATGGGGCTCTGAGGATTAGTGCGATTGCTTCGGCAGATTCAAACTGCGCAGGATCGGAAGCCAGCGGTCCGCCTCGACCTTGATGAACCGGGCCAGCTCTTCGGGCGTGCCGCCGCGGGGCTCCATGCCGATGGCGCGGGCACGGGCCACGAAGTCGGGGTCGGCGATCACCTGGTTCACGGCCTTGTTCAGCCGGTCGATCACCGGCCTGGGCGTGCCGGTAGGCACCGAGAGGGAGTACCACAGCGTGGCTTCCATGTCGAAGCCCTGTTCCTTGAACGTGGGGGCGTCGGGCACCTGCGGCAGGCGCCGCGAATCCATCACGCCGAGCACGCGCAACTTGCCCGACTTCACATAAGGCAGCGATCCCGTGATGGACGTGCCGTGGATGTCGATCTGGTTGCCCAGCAGGGCCTGCAGCGCGGGGGCGTCTCCGTTGAAAGGAATGTGCAAGGTGTTGAAGCCTTGTTCCTTTTCGAAAGCGATGGGTGCCAGGTTGGTCAGGATGGCTGCGCCGGGCGAACCGCGGTTGATCTTGCCGGGGTTCTGCTTGGCGTAGGCCACCATTTCCTTGATGTTCTTGTAGGGCAGGTCGGTGCGACCCACGACGATGGCAGGCTGGTAGGCGATCTGCGTGACGGGCGCGAAGTCCTTCACGGGGTCGTAGGGCAGCTTCTCGTAGAGCACGCTGTTGTTCGCGAGCGTGCCCAGCGACGACACGAGCACGGTCTGCCCATCCGGTTTGGCGCGGGCCACGTAGTCGGCGGCCAGGATGCCGCTGGCGCCGGGCTTGTTCTCGATGATGACGTTCAGCCCTTGCTTGCCGAGTTCCTGGGCCAGGATGCGGCAGTACTGGTCGGTGCCGCCGCCGGCCGCAAAGGGCACGACGAGGCGGGTCACCTGTTGGGCAAGGGCGAGGGCCGGGGCGAGCGCGCAGGCACCCAGCGCCAACCCCATGACGAGTTTTCGATAGCTCATTCTTGTCTCCTGTTCTGGTTCGAATCGAACGCTGGATTCAGTCTAGGGCGCAGCTCCCAGCAGTGATCTGCAAGGAATGAAAAGCAGCTTTGCGGGATGCGCCGACAGGGGCGCCGGCCCGCCCGCACACTTGCCCGATGACCGTGAAGATCACCCGGGTCGGGACGACCAAAGATCAACTGGGCGAGAGCCCCTGCTGGGATGCCGATGCACAGGCCCTGAACTGGATCGACGCGCTGGCCGGCACGCTGTGGCGGTGGAACCCCGAGGCCGGGCTGCCCGAGCCGCACCCGTTGCCTGCGCCCGTGGGGTCGATCGCGCCGTGCCGCAGCGAGGCTGTCGTGGTGGCGCTGCGCCACACCTTTGCGCGCTATGACTTCGTCACGCGCACGCTGGCGCACCTGGCCCGCATTCCCGTGGACCATCCGAACGTCCGCTTCAACGATGGCAAGTGCGATCCGGCGGGCAACTTCCTGGCGGGCACCATGCACGTCGATCGCCAGGCCGGCGAGGCGGTGAAGGGCGGGCTCTACCGGCTGCGCCCCGACCTTCGCGTGGAGCACCTGGCCGACGATATCGGTTTTGCCAACGGGCCTTGCTTCAGCCCCGACGGCCGCGTGCTGTACCTGGCCGACAGCCTGGAGCGAACCATTTGGGTTTATGACTACGACCCGGATGGCCCCTTGCGAAACAAGCGCCTGTTTGCAAAGACGCACGCCTTCGACTCCGGGCCCGACGGGGCGACGGTGGATTCACAAGGGTTCCTCTGGACAGTGCTGACCCGCGCCGCCAAGCTGGCGCGCTATGCCCCGGACGGCACGCTGGAGCGCCTTGTCGAGTTGCCGGTGAGCTACCCCACGAGCATCTGCTTCGGCGGGCCCCGCCTGGAGCACATGTACCTGACCAGCATTTCACGCAGCGCGCGGCTGGAGGGCAACCAGGCGCAGGATGGCGGGCTGTTCGTGATCACCGGCCTGCCCGCCACGGGGCGTCTGCCCCATCACTTCGCCGACGTCTAGCGGGTCTCGCTTCTGAGTGCGTCTGCCACGTAGTCCACGAAGGCACGCACCTTCAGCGGCAGCACGCGGCTCTGCCGGAAGACGGCGAAGACGCCGTTGGAGAACGCCCGCACGGCAAAGCGGTATTCGGGTAGCAGCCGCACCAGCGTGCCGTCGCGCAGGTCGTCGCGCACGGTGGCCTCCGACAGCAGCGCCACGCCCATGCCGCCGATGGCGGCCAGTCGCAGCAGCTCGCCGTTGTTGGCACTCAGCACGCCCTGGATGGCCAGCTCCTGCTGTTCACCCGCCGGGTCGATGTACTTCCAGGTGATGACTTCGCGCTCGCGCCGGTAGGTGAGGCAGCGCACGTGCGGCAGGTCGCTGGGATGCCGGATGCGCGAGTAGGTCTTCACGAAGGCCGGGCTGGCCACCAGCACCTCGTCGCTGGACTGCAGCCGCTTGATGACGAAGCCTGAATCGTTGGACTCTCCGGTGCGGATGTCGACGTCGAAGTCGTGTTCCACCAGGTTGATCGGATGCTCGGAGAGTTCGAGCTCGACGCGGATGTCCGGATAGAGCTCCGCGAAGCGCGGCAGCAGCGGCGCGAGCACCCGCAGGCCGATGTGCGTGCGCGAATGCACGCGCAGGCGGCCTTCTGGTCGCTGGCGCGCGTTGTGCACGGCCTGCTCGGCCTCGCTCATGAGTTCCAGCATCGCCTCGGCCCGCTCCAGGAAGGCCTGGCCTGCTTCCGTCACCTTGAGGTTGCGGCTGGTGCGGTCCACCAGTTGCACGCCCAGTTCTTCTTCCAGTGCGCTGATGCGCCGCGAGATGGTCGCGGGCGAGAGGCTGAGGCTGCGGGCCGCGGCCGAGAGGCTGCCCTTTCTCTGGGTGGCCACAAAGATGCGCAGCGAGTCGAGGGCCTTCATTTCGAAAGACGCAAAGAAGCTGTGCGTTCGCTGGTGATCCACGCAGGCGTTGAGTTCCTACGATGGACCTCGATCAACACCAGCCAACCAGGAGCAACAGCGATGGATTTCGGAATCTTCATTTTGATGCAGCAGCGGAACAAGCATAAGACCTCCCACCAGATCCTGCGAGATGCCATCGAGCAGACACGACTGGCGGACGAACTGGGTTTCGGGGCCGCGTGGTACGCCGAGCACCACTTCAGCAACTACGGCATGTGCTCGTCGCCCTTGACCATGATCGCGCACTGCGCCGCGGTCACCCGCAACATCCGGCTGGGAACCGGCATTGTCGTCGCTCCGCTGTACACGCCGGCCCGCCTGATCGCGGATGTGGCCATGGTCGACCAGCTGTCGAACGGCCGCCTGAACCTGGGCATCGGCTCGGGCTACCAGCAGTTCGAGTTCGAGCGATTCGGCGTGTCGCTCGAATCCGCCAAGGGCCGCACCTTCGAGATGCTCGACATGCTCGAGGCGGGCCTGCGGGAGCCGAAGTTCAGCTACGACGGCGCGTACTACCAGCAGCCGATGAGCGCCATCAGCCAGCGGGCGGTGCAACGCCCCATGCCGCCGATGTGGATCACCAGCGTCGACCCGGCGTTCCTGTCGCGCGCCGTGAAGTCCGATCACCATGTGTTCGTCTCCGGCGGCGACGGCGGCCTGGAGAAGCTGGCGGGCACCCGCGCGCTCATCGACAAGGTGGCCACGGCGGAGGGCAAGGACCCGGCCGGCGTGCAGGTCGGCCTGCTGCGCGCGGCCTATGCCAGCAACAACAAGGACGAGGTGGAAAGCTACCTCGAATGCGCCCGCTACCAGCGCCGCATCGCCGTGAGCCTGAAGCGCCGCACCGCGCAGATCGCCGACGACTACCAGGTCGAGGAAGGCATCGTCGAGGGCGAGCCCACGCTGGACGAGATGCGCGCGCTGCTGCCCGTGGGCGACATCGACACCGTGATCGAGCGCGTGGTCAACGAAATCCGCACGCTCAAGCCGGTGCACTACTGCTTCCAGACGCAGATGGGCGACTTCGACCACGCCACGATGCTGCGCCAGCTCGAGGTCTGGGGCAAGGTCATCATTCCGACGGTGCAGCAGGAGATCGCCAACGATCCGCCGCACCGGCCCGTGGCCCAGAGCGAACTTGCTGCGGCTTGAGGCCGAGCGCCAGGAGACGCCATGTCCGAAGTCGCTGAAGAAGAAAGCACCCGCGGCGCCATCGAGCCTGCCCAGTTCCGTCAGCTGCTCGGGTGCTTTCCGACCGGCGTGGCGGTCATCACCACCTGCACGCCGGACGGCCAGCCGGCCGGCCTGACCTGCAACTCCTTCAGTTCGGTCTCGCTGGACCCGCCGCTGGTGCTGTTCAGCCTGCGCAATGCGAGCCGATTGCTGGGCACGTTCCAGGCGGCGGACGGCTTTGTCATCAACATCCTCTCCGAGCAGCAGGATGCGCTGTCGGGCCGGTTCGCCTCGAGCAAGATCGAGGACAAGTTCGAGGGCGTGCCGTGGCGCGCCGGCGCGCTGGGCATGCCACTGATCGACGATTGCCTGGCGAGCTTCGAATGCCGCGTGCATGCGGCTCACGAAGCCGGCGACCACACCATCTTCATCGGCGAGGTCCGGCACCTGAGCGCCGGAGCAACCGACCAGGCGCTGGTGTTCTACAAGGGCGCCTACATGAAGCTGGCCGAGTCGCTGCGCAAGCTGGTTGTGGAAGGGCGGTTGGGAGACGCCGACATCGACGAGGCCTATCGCACGCTCTATGGCACGTTGCTGCGCCTGGCCAGCGAGCGCGCCACCGAGGCCGAGCTGGACGCCGTGCATGAAGCCGCCGGTGCCATCGAGGCGCACCCCGACGACGCACCGCTCAAAGAGCGCATCGCCTCCGCCAGTGCGTTCTTCTCGTCGATCGCCACGGCCGGCCATAACGAAGCGCTCACGCTGATGGCGCAGACCATGACCAGCGTGCTGCGCGAGCGCATGACGCATGTGCTCTCGGTGCGCCCGCGTCCCGACCTGTTTCCGCTGCGCCGCAAGGTGGCGCACAACCTGCGCCAGCGCGACGCCGCCGGTGCCACCGCCGCCCTGGACGAGCTGATCACGCAGCTGCGCAAGGGTTGAGCCTTTCCGAAATTCCACAGGAGACAAGATGTCCATCGACTACGCCGGCTTCCGGCGCGAACTCGAATCGTTCGTGCGCAGTGCCTGCCCGCCAGAGATCCGCGCCGTCGTCGCGGCCGGCCAGAAGATCACGAAGCGCGAATACCAGGCCTGGCAGCAGATCCTCAACGCCCAGGGCTGGGGTGCGCCGAGCTGGCCGCGCGAAGCCGGCGGCACGGGCTGGGACATCCGCCAGCGCCTCATCTTCGAGGAGGTGATGGCCGAGAACGACTGTCCGCCCCTTTACCACCACGGGCTGGGCCACATCGGTCCGGTGATCATCCGTTTCGGCACACCCGAGCAGAAGGCCCGGTTCCTGCCGCGCATCCTCGACGGTTCGGACTGGTGGTGCCAGGGCTATTCGGAGCCCGGCTCGGGCTCCGACCTGGCCTCGCTGTCCACCAGCGCACGGCGAGACGGCGACGAGTGGGTCGTCAACGGCCAGAAGATCTGGACCTCGCATGCCCACGAGGCCAGCATGATCTACATGCTGGTGCGCACGTCGAAGGAGGCGAAGAAGCAGGAAGGCATCTCGCTGCTGCTGGTGCCCATGGACACCCCGGGCATCACCGTGCGCCCGATCCAGACCATCGACGGCTGGCATCACCTGAACGAGGTGTTCTTCGACGAGGTGCGCGTGCGCGCCGACAACCTCGTCGGCGAAGTCGGCAAGGGCTGGACCTGCGCCAAGTTCCTGCTCGAACGCGAACGCCTTCCGCCGGCCAACGTGGCGCGGCTGGAACTCATGCGCCGCCAGGTCACGCAATTGGTCGAGGAGGCGAGCCGCGCCACCGCGGGGCTGCGCGACTTCAGCGGCTTGCACCACAAGTTGCTCCTGTGCGAGGCCGACGTGAAGGGCGCGCGCGTGATGATGGCGCAGGCCACCGACGACCTGATCCACCAGCGCCCGCTGGGCGTGCAGCCCTCGGTCATCAAGATGACCTGCGCCGACGTCGCGCAGCGCCTGACGACCATCGCCCTCGATGCGGTCGGTCCCGATGCCGCGCATCGCTTTCTCGCCGAGGTGGGGGACGACGTGCCCGACGCCACCTGGATCCAGAACTACATGTTCACGCGCGCCCGCACCATCGCCGGCGGCACCTCCGAGGTGCAGCGCAACGTGGTCGCCAACGAACTCCTGGGAGCCTGAGCCATGTCCACCTCTTTCCCGTCGCTCTTTCCCGGCATGCTGCTGGACGCGGCGAGCCGCTATGCCGAAGACCACATCGCCGTCGCGATCGACGGTGACCCCGTGCGCGAACTGGGCTGGACGGCCACCCTCGTGCCCGAGGAGACCGGCGGTGTCGGCGGCAGACTGAGCGATCTCGCGTCCATCGTGGAGGGGCTCGCCACACACGGCCTGCAACTGCCGGTGGTCGAGACCTGCGCCGTGGTGCCGCTGCTGCTGCAGGCCGCGGGCGCCGAAACGGCCCATCGCTGGCTGGAGGCCGTGGCCGAGGGCAGCGTGCAGATGGCGCCCCTGACCGCCTTGTCTTCCACGCCCGACGTCCATGCGGTAAAGGCGAGGCACCTCGACATCGGCTATGAGCTGAGCGGCGCCGTGCAGGGCGTCGATGCGACGCTGCCTGCCACGCATTACCTCGTGCCTGCGCAAGTCGATGGCGAGGACGCCATCTTCCTGGTCGATGCCGAACGCATCGGCGCACCGAAGGCCCGCTACCGGACGATGGAGGGCCGCGCGGGCGCGGACTTCACGCTGGCGCAACTGGCCGTGCCCGAGAGCGCGTGCATCGCGCGCGGTGTCGCTGCACGCGATGCGCGCGCCAAGGCGACCGATGCCGCCTTGCTGCTCACGGCCGCCGACACGGTGGCCGCGCTGGCCACCCTCATCCGCCAGACGGTCACCCACCTGAAGGAGCGCCGCCAGTTCGGCGTGGCGTTGTCGAGCTTCCAGGTGCTGCGCCATCGCGTGGCCGACATGTACGTGAAGTACCTGGGCGCCAAGGGCCTGGTGATCCATTGCTTCCACGCCCATGAACAGAACGCGCCCGACCTGCGCCGCACCCTGCGCCTGGCCAAGGTGTCGCTGGCCGAGTCGGCACGCGCCTGTGCGGAAGCGGCCATCCAGATGCATGGCGGCATGGGGGTGAGCGAAGAAGTGCTGGCCACGCGCACGGCGCAGCGCCTCATCGCCTCCGAGTTCCGCTACGGCGATCGCCTCCTGCATGTCGCCCAGCTGCTGGCGCCACAGGCGTGTGCACCACACGTTTCTTTTTCCAACCAAACCGGGAGTGTGCGATGAGCATCAATCTGGAAGTTTCCGACTACATCGCCGTCGTCCGGCTCGACAAGCCGCCGGTCAACGCGCTGGACCGCGCCACGCGCCGCCGCCTCATCGAAATCTTCGACGAGGTCTCCGAACGCTCCGACGTGCGCGTGGCGATCCTCACGGGCACCGGCAAGTTCTTCTGCTCCGGCGCCGACCTGAAGGACCGCCCCAATGCCGACAAGGCCGGCGACTTTCTCGACCACAACCGCTGGACGCGCGAGACGGGCAATGCCATCCGCGAATGCGCCAAGCCCGTGATCGCGGCCGTCAACGGCCCCGCGCTGGGCGCGGGCTTCGGCCTCATGGCCGCGTGCGACATCTTCCTGGCGAGCGAGGACGCCACCTTCGCCATGCCCGAGATCAACGTGGGCCTCGCGGGCGGTGTCTCGATGCTGCGCACCATGGTCGGGCGCTCGTTCACGCGCCGCATGTTCTTCACCGGCATGAAGGTGCCTGCCGCCGAGCTGTACCGCCGCGGCGTGATCGACGAGGTGGTGCCCGCCGAACAGCTGATGCCGCTGGCGCTGGAGATCGCGCAGGAGATCGCCTCCAAGGCGCCGCTGGCCATCGCCTATGCAAAGCAGGCCGCCAACATGATGGACCTGATGCCGCAGCGCGACGGCTACCGCTTCGAGCAGAACTTCACCATGGCGCTGGCCCGCACGGAAGACGCGCAGGAAGCCCGCAAGGCCTTCCTCGAGAAGCGCAAACCCGTCTACAAGGGGCGCTGAGATGTCGGTCGTGGAAGTGGGGCGCGGCATGGACGCGCTGTTCAAGCCGCGCTCGATCGCCATCTTCGGCGCGTCGGACGACGTCACCAAGATCGGCGGCCGGCCCCTGCAGTTTTTGCAGAAGTACGGCTACGCGGGCGGCATCTATCCGATCAACCGCAAGGCGGGTCTCGTGCAGTCGCTGCCGGCCTATGCCAGTCTGGACGACGTTCCCGCAGTGCCCGAGCTGGCCGTGGTCGCCGTGCCGCCGGCGGGCGTGCTCGATGCGGTGAAGGACTGCGCCCGGCGCGGTGTGAAAGCCGCGGTCATCCTGTCGGCCGGTTTTTCCGAAATGGGCGAGGAGGGCAGCCGCCTGCAGGCGCAGATCGGCGATGTCGCCCGCGCCACCGGCCTGCGCGTGGTCGGCCCCAACTGCCTGGGCGCGATCGGTGTGCCCGACAAGAGCATCGCCACCTTCTCGGTGGCGCTGGAGTCGTCCTTTCCCGTGGCCGGTTCGGTGGGCATCGCCTCGCAAAGCGGCAACCTGGGCAGCTTCACCCTGCGCCTGGCCGGCGAGCGCGGCCTGGGCGTCAGCCGCATGCTGACGACGGGCAACGAATGCGACGTGGACATCGCCGATGCCATCGCCTCGCTGGCGGCCGACCCCGGCACGCGCGTGATCCTGTGTTGCATGGAAACCTGCCGCGACGGCGCCAAGCTGACGCAGGCCATGGCCATGGCCCGGGAGGCGGGCAAGCCGCTGGTGGTGTTGAAGGTGGGCGTCTCGGAGGCCGGCAGCGAGGCAGCGGCCTCGCACACCGGCGCGCTGGCCTGTTCCGACGCCGTGTTCGATGCCGTGCTGCGCAACGGCGGCGCCATCCGCGTGCCCAGCATCGAGCAGTTGCTCGAAGTCGGCCATGCGCTGTCTGTCGTCGGTCCGGCGCATGTGCCTGGCGGCCATCGCGTGGCCGTGCTCACGGCCTCCGGCGGGTTCGGCGTGCTGCTGGCCGATGCGGCCAGCGCACAAGGCCTGGCGCTGCCCAAGCTCGCCGCGCAGACGCAGGAACGCATCCTGTCGGTCGTGCCCTTCGCCGCGCCCTCCAATCCGGTGGACATGACCGCACAGGTGTCGAGCCGGCCCGAAGTCCTGGCCCGGATGCTCGATGCCGTGGCGCGCGACGCCAGTTGCGATGCGCTGATCCTGCAGTCGGCCAATGCCTTCCATGTGCCCCGGCTGCGCGATGTGTTTCTTGCCGCGCTGGAACAGGTGCGCAAGGACCATCCTTCGCGCCTGATCCTCCTGTGTGCCCGCGCGCCGCAGGACGTGCGGGCCACGCTCAACGCGATGGGTTTCCCCGTGGTCGAAGGCATCGATGCGGCCTGCGCGACGGTGGCGGCACTGCTGCGCTTCGGTGCGCGCGACGCTGCACGGGTGGCGGTGCCGGCCATCGAGCGCGCGCCGTTGGCCGCACAAGCCTTCGCCACCGAAGCGAGCGCCAAGGCCGTGCTGGCCGAAGCCGGCCTGCCCGTGCCGCGGGAGGCGATTGCCGCCAACCGCGACGAGGCGCTCGCCGCGGCGCGCGCGATGGGCTTTCCCCTGGTGCTCAAGATCGTCTCGCCCGACATCGCCCACAAGACCGAGGTCGGCGGCGTGTTCGTCGGCGTGCGGTCCGAAGCGCAACTGCTCGAGGAGTACGACCAGCTGCTTGCGCGCGTGGCGCAGAAGGCGCCCGCGGCGCGCATCGCCGGCGTGCTTGTCGCGCAGATGGTGCAAGGCGGCGTCGAGCTGATCCTGGGTACGAAGAAGGACCCGATGTTCGGCCCGATGGTGATGGTCGGACTGGGCGGCATCTTTGCCGAGATCTTCAAGGACGTGGCGTTGCAGCCGGCGCCCGTGGACGAGGCGCAGGCCACCGCCATGCTGCAGTCGCTCAAGGCCTTCCCGCTGCTCGACGGCGCGCGCGGCCGGCCCAAGGCCGATGTGCCGGCGGCGGCGAAGGCCATCGTGGCGCTGTCGCGATTCGCCGTGCGCCATGCCGACAGCGTGTCCGAGATCGACATCAACCCCTTGATGGTGCTGGACCAGGGGCGCGGCGCGCATGCGCTGGACGCCCTGCTGGTGCCCGAGCCACCCCTCACGAAAGCCCACCCATGACCATGTCTCTTTCCGGCCGAGCGGCCTTCATCAGCGGTGCCGGCCACGGCATCGGTCGCGCCACCGCCCGCGCCATGGCCCGCCTGGGCGCCACGGTCGGCATCAACGACCTCAAGCCCGAGTTCGTGGAAGAGGCCGTGGCCGAGATCCGCGCGTTGGGAGGCCAGGCCATCGGGCTGCCCTGCGATGTGTCGACGCGCGAAGGAATGCGCGAGGCCGTGGCGCAGTTCGTGCGCGATGCAGGGCGGCTGGACATCATGGTCAACAACGCCGCCTGGGTGCGCTACCAGCCGCTCGCCGAGATCACGCCGGAGGTCATGGACCGCATGGTGGAGATCGGCTTCAAGTCGGTGATCTGGGGCATCCAGGCCGCGGCGGAAGTCATGGACCCGCAGCGCGGTGGCTCGATCGTCAACGTGGCGTCCATCGCGGCCTTCAAGTCGCCGATGCGATCGGTGGTCTACAGCGGCATCAAGGCCGGCGTGCTGGGCATCACCCGCGCATCGGCGGCCGACCTGGGCGCGCGCAACATCCGCGTGAACGCGGTCGCGCCCGGTGCCGTGCCCACCGAGGGCACGGCCAAGCATCGCAACGCCGAACTCGATGCCCGGCGCATCGGGCGCACACCGCTGGGCCGCCTGGGCACGGTGGAGGACATCGCCGACGCCATCTGCTTCCTGGCCGGCGACGGCTCGCGCTTCTTCAATGCGGATGTGCTGCGCCTGGACGGCGGCGCTTCGGAGACCTCGCTGTGAGCGGCGCCGTTGCATCGCCCAAGCGCGTGCAGAACGTGTTCGTCGTGGCGAAGGAGCCGGCCCGCCTGCATGCCTTCTACGAAGGTGCGCTCGGCCTGCCGATGAAGTTTCGCGATGGCGACCGCTGGATCCAGTACGGCGTGGGCAACACCAACGTGGCCCTGGCCTGCCTTGAAGAAGCGGCGCCCGCCACCAGCGGGCTGGTGATGGTGCTGGAGGTGGACGACTTCGAGGGCGCGCAGGAACGCATCGTTGCCGCCGGCGGGCAGGTCTTGGGCCTGCGCGACATGGGCGACCACGGGGCCGTGCTGTCGCTGCGCGATCCCGAGGGCAACCTGGTGCAGCTCTTTCGGCGCGCCGCGCCCACTGCTGCATGAGTACACCCGAGCCGATGCCGGCGGCCTTGCAGTCGCTGCTGGACCGCGAGGCGATCCGCGACTGCCTGCTGCGCTATTGCCGCGGCATCGACCGCAGCGACGAGGCCGCCTTGCGTTCAGCTTACTGGGAGGACGCCACGGACTGCCACGGCGCGTGGAACGGCAGCGCCGCCGGCTTCATCGCGCAGGCGCTGCCCAGGCTGCGGCAGGGTGGACGCCGCGTCCACCAGATCACCAACGTGCTGATCGAACTGCATGGCGAGGTGGCTGCGGTGGAAAGCAGCTTCTTCGCACTGCAGGCTACGGCCACGCGGCCCGATCGCGAGACCTTTCTTTGCGGTCGCTATGTGGACCGTTTCGAACGTCGCGGCGGCGAGTGGCGCGTGGCCGCGCGAACCGTGGTCTACGACTGGATCGAGGAGCGCACGCGGCCCGAGTTGGCGCAGGAAGACGCCGCCCTGTTCGGCGCGCGCCAGCCGGTCGGCAGGGCAGCGCCGCACGACGCCGTGTACGCGCTGTTGCGCGACGTACGCGGCACCTGATGCCCACCGTTCTGCTCACCGGCGCCGCTGCAGGCATCGGCCGCGCCACGGCGTTGGCCCTGGCGCGCGCAGGATGGCGCTGCGTTCTGGTCGACGCCGATGCGCAGGCGCTGCAGCGCCTCGAAGCCGCCTGGCCGGCCGACGCCGCGCCATCGATGAGCCTCGTGGCCGACCTGACGGATGCGGCGCGGATCGAGCGCCTGGGGCACGAGATTCCGCCGCTCGATGCATTGATCAACAACGCGGGCCTGTCGGCCGGTGGCGCCGCGGCCACGTCGGGCCACGACGACGGCTCGGCGGATCGCCTTCTTGCGCTCAACCTGGCCGGGCCGGCGCGCATGGTGCAGGCCTGTGCGCCGCACCTGCGGCCCGGGGCGCGCATCGTCAACGTGGCGTCTGGTGCAGGCCTGCGCGCCATTCCGTGGCGCGGTCTCTACAGCCCCAGCAAGGCGGGGCTGATCGCGCAGAGCCGCGCGTTGGCGCAAGCCCGGCCCGACTGGACGGTGACCACGCTGGCACCTGGCTTCGTGCGCACCGAACTCGTGCAGCGCCTGATCGATGGCGGTCGGCTGAATCCGGCGCAGGCGGTGTCGAAGATCCCCATGGGCCGGATGGCCGAGCCCGAGGACATGGCGCACGCGTTGTGCTTCCTGGCCAGTTCCGGCGCGCGCGTGCTCACCGGACAACTGCTGGTGCTCGACGGCGGCTCGTCCGTGTGCGGAGGCAGCCAGCCGCTGCCGGCCGGCGCGCATCTGCTGCTTCCGTTCGATGCGCCCTTGCGCCCGCATCTCGAGTCCGTGCGCGAGCCGGCCTGGCATGCGGCACTGGGCGTGTGGGTGCGCGCGCATGCAGGCCACCTCGACCGCGCGGGCTGTCCGGCGGTCATCGACGCGCGCGCGCTGGCGGCGCCGCCCGGCACGCGGCTCGATGCCGTGCTCGATGCGGCTCGCTGCTTTCGTTCGAGCCACGCCGCGCTGGCCAGCCTCACGCTGCTGCTGCCGGCGCCCGAAGCGGGGCTCGATTGGCTACTGGCCGGCGACGCCGATGCGGCCCGGATGCTGGTGGCCACGCTGGCCGCCGAATGGGGCGCGCACGGGTTGCGCATCAACGCGCTGGAGCTGCCGCACGGCCTGGTGCCGCAGGCCTGCCTGCCGCTGCTCGACTACGTGGCCGGCCCGCGCGCGCAGTTTCTGACCGGGCAGGTGCTGAGGCTCGGCACCGGGCATTGAGTTCCTGCGGCGGGCGCGTCGCCGTCTGCTGCAGCCGTTCGTGACTCGGTGGCTCGGCTTTCCCGGTGTCGGCCCGCCAACCGCTCGACCGCCGGCGTGTACGCCGCGTGCGAATGGCCGCAGGAGCTTCAGGCCTTCAGGGCTTCGCTCGCCGCGGCGCGAATCCGGTCCGCCGATTGCCGCGCGCGCCGCATGATGCCGCGCGTGTCGTAGGCCAGCAACCTGCCGTTGCGCTTCACGATCCGCCCGTCGACCATCACGGTGTCGACGTTGGCGGCGCTGCCGCTTTGCACGATGGCGGTCTCGACGTTGCCGACCGGGCCCATGTTCAGGTCCTGCGTGCGCACCAGGATGATGTCGGCGCGCTTGCCTTCGGTGATCGAGCCGGTGACGTCGCCCAGCCCCATGGCGATGGCGCCGTTGAGGGTCGCCATCTCGATCGCCTCGGGCACGCCGATCGCCTTCGATTGCGCGCTGGGCGTGCCGGCCCACGGCACGCCCAGGTTCCAGGTGAAGCGCATCGCCTCGAACATGTCGGGCGGCGCGATGGAGGTCGCGTCGCTCGACAACGAAATGGTCAGGCCCGCGTTGCGCATCGCGAAGAGCGCGGCGCGCGCATCGCCGGTGCTGCTGAGCCGCAGCTCGGAGTGCGTGGCAAAGGACAGCGGCGTTTTCGTGCGTGCCATGGCCGCCAGGTCGGCCGTGCTGGCGGGCACGTAGTGCGCGAGCATGAAATCCGGGCCCAGGTAGCCGCGACGTTCGTAGTCGACCGCATCGACGTTGTTCGGGGCCTCCTGCGGCGCGTGAATCGCGACGGGCAATCCGCTGGCCTTGGCGGCCTTCATCTCTTCGTGGAACACGGCGTCGGTGCTCTGCTGCGGGCCGCGCAGGTTCAGCCCCAGGTGCACCAGCCCGTCGAAGGGCGAGCGCTCGCCGAACCACTCGCGCCGCACGCGTGCCAGGTCGTCGTAGCGGTTGAGCTCGTCGGCGGGCATCTTGTCGACGTGGCCGTAGGCGTAGCGGGCGCGCAGCAGCGACTGCTGGTGCGCACGCAGTTCGGCATCGGCATGGGCGGGGGAGCGGGTGTTGTGCGACCAGTTGTGCACGGTGGTCGTGCCGCCGTTCGCCAGCTCGGCGCAGCCCAGCATCACGCTGTTGTAGAAGTCCTCGGGCGTGTACAGGGTCGAGGTCGCGTTCTTGGCGGGGTAGTACGAGAAGCCGCCGTCGCGCGCGGTGAAGCTGCGCCCGATGGCGCTCCACATGTGATAGTGCGAATTGACGAAGCCCGGCATGACGATCATGTCGGTCGCATCGATGATCTCCGTGCCGGCCGGTGCGCTCAGGCCGCGCCCGATCTTCTCGATCACGCCGTTGCGGACCCATACGTCGGCGCGCGGCAGCACGCCCTTGGCGCGGTCGACCGTGATGACCGCGCCGTTGCGGATCAGGTAATTGCCGCGTCGAAGGCCCGGCGATGCGGGCGCACGCGCTGTGCGGGCCGACACCGACGCCGAGCCGACCAGCGCCGGTGCACCGGTGGCGGCGACCATCAGGGTGCCGACAAAACGGGTGAAGTCTCTCTTGGTTGTTTTCATGGGTCGACCGAATGATTGAAGTGACGGAAAGAAGAAAGAAACGAAAGCCCGCTCAATACGCCTTGAGAAGAAAGGCCGCCGTCATCGCCAGCCCCGTCAGCACGACGAAGCCGCGCACCACCTCGGGCTTCAGCCGCCGTGCCGCCATGCCGCCGGCATAGCCACCGACCGTGGCACCGAGGGCCATCCACAGCGCGTAGGTCCAGACGATCGCGCCGCTGGCCGCGTAGATCGCCACGGCGATCAGCGTCAGGATCGCGGAGACGAAGTTCTTGATGCCATTCATGCGGCCCATGTCCGTGTGCCCCAGCGCGCCGAGCACGGCGAGCAGCAGGATGCCGAGGCCGCCGTTGAAGTAGCCGCCATAGACGGCGACCGCGGCGATGCCCAGGTCGGCGAGCCACCGGCCTCGTGGCTTGTGGTTGTCGGTGGTGGCGAGCCTGCGGCGCACCAGGCCGGGCCCGATCGCGAAGAGCAGCGTCGCGGCCAGCAGCAGCCACGGCACGATGCGGGCAAAGGCATGGTTCGACGTCGACAGCAGCAGCGCCGCACCGGCCGCGCCGCCGAGTACCGACAGCACGCCCAGCCGCAGGAGCGAAGGCGACATCGGGCCCGACAGCTCCTTGCGCAAGGCCCAGGCACCGGCCAGGTAGCCCGGCAGCAACGCGGCGGTTCCGGTGGCGTTGGCCGACACCAGCGGCACGCCGACCATCGCCAGTGCCGGCAGCGTCAGGAAGCTGCCGCCGCCCGCCACGGCATTGAGCGCACCGGCCAGGGCCGCGGCACCGCCGAGCAGTGCCCCGTCGAGCAGCATCACGGCTTGCGTGCCGGCAGCGACATGCGGTCGGTGTGCAGCAGCAGCGTGAGCCCCACACCGACCGCCGCCAGCAGCGTGATCTGCACCAGCCCGGCCGTGCTCCAGCCGAAGCGCGAGGCGATGCCGCCGATGATGAAGCCCGCGACCGCACCCGCGCCGTACAGCGTGGTGACGAACACGCCGGTGGCGCGGCTCGTGAGCGAGGCATGCACCGCCTTGATGTGATACCCCGCCAGGTTCACGTACAGCACGCCGCTCACCACGAAGCCCCACGCGAAGGAGAGCGCCGACTGCACCACCATGTCGGTGGGGCCCGAGAACATCAGGAAGCCCAGCAGGCCGGTGCCCACGAAGCTCGCCGAGAGCACGAGCTTGGGATGGAAGCGGTCGCCGAGCCAGCCGCCGAAGATCGACGCGAACACGCCGAAACCGAAGATGCTCATCACGCGGCCCGTGTCCGTTGGCGTGTAGTGCAGGTGCTCGCGCAGGAAGGTCGGGTACATGCCCAGGTAGCCGTAGATGCAGAGCCCACCGATGACGCTCATGCCAGTCAGCAGGGCCGTGTTGCGGTTCCACAGGGTTGTGGCGCCGCGCTGGTCGGTGCGCCCGCCGGTGGCCGCCACGTTCTCGGTCATGCGCTTGCTCACGGTGAGCGCGATCACCACCATGGCCGCGAAGCCCGCGACGCCGAACACGATGAGCGGCAGGCGCCAATCGCGCTCGACGCCGATCAGGTGGCCGCCGAGCAGCGGCCCCAGGATCGCGCCGATGCCGAAAGAGAAGTTGATGGCGCCCACGGCGGTGGCCCGGTAGCGCGCGAAGTAGCTCGCGGCGATGGCGATCACCACCGTCAGTTGCATCGCTTCGCCGATGCCGGTGACGGCCCGGTAGACGATCATGTCGGCGAAGCCGTACGAGTAGGCCGCCAGCAGCGTACCCAGCGAGAAGATCGCAATGCCGATCTGCAACACCGTTTTGCGCGACAGCCGCGCCAGCAGATAGCCGGTCGGAATGCCGGCCACGGCCATGCCCAGCGTGAAGATGGTGGACAGCAAACCGGTGTCTGCCAGGCTGAAGCCGAACTCCTTGCGCACGTCCGCGGCGATGAGTGGAAAGATCTGTCGGTCCATCGCGTTGAGCGCGTACGAGGCGAGCAGCACCAGGAACATGCCGATCTCCAGCGCGGTGATGGGCGCCTCGCGGCGCGCGCTACCGGCCGGGGAAATGACCGAGGTTGAGGAATGCACGTGTCGTCTCCTTCTCGTCGAGCGAGAAATCTGTTTGTTGTTCGTTCGTTGCACGGGGTCGCCGGCGCTGTGCCGGCGAGGGTTCACGCGGCGGTGCTTGCCGCGCCGTACCAGTCGAGGATCTGCTCGCCGGTCAGGAAGGCCACGTCCTCATGCTGCTGGATGTGCGCCAGCGCTTCGCGGAAGTAGCGCAGGCGGTGCGGCGCGCCCATGATGTAGGGGTGCACCACCAGCGCCATGACGCGGGCCGAGTCTTTCGCGTCTGCGTAGAGCTGTTCGAACTGGTCGATGGCGCGGTCGCGGTACTCGCTGGCCTTGTGGTGCTGGATCAGCATCATTGCTACGTCGTTGCATTCCTGCGTGTAGGGCACGTTCACGATCGTGCCGCCGTCGCGTGTCTTCAGCCGCACCGGCTGATCGTCGAGCACCCAGTCGCACACGTACTCGTAGCCCTGCTCGGCCAGGATGTCGGGCGTGTGCCAGGTCTCGGTGAGCCCCGGGCCGAGCCAGCCGCGCGGGCGCTTGCCGGTGTAGGCGCGAATGGCCTCGGTGGTCTTGGCGATGTCCTCGACCTCATCGGGGACCTTTTGCATGTTGCGCTGCCCGAAGCCGTGGCCGATGAACTCCCACTGGCGTTCCTTCGCCGCCTTGGCGATGGGCTCGTAGGCGCCGATGGCCGAACCGTTGATGGCGAGCGTGGCGTTGATGCCGAGTGCGTCGATCACTTCGAGCATGCGCCAGAAGCCGACGCGGTTGCCGTACTCGTGCCAGGCCCAGTTCGGGATGTCGGGCATCGGTGAACCACCGGCCGGTGGTGTCAGCACGGTGCGGGGCATGGTCTCGTCGATGTTCCATTCCTCGACGTTGACGATCACCCAGACGGCCAGTCGTTTGCCGCCGGGCAACTTCAGTGCGGGGCGATCCGAGATGGACGAGTACGAGATGCGTTCGAGTGGTTTCATGGTGTCTCCGTGTGCTGTTGCGGGCTCAGACGATCTCGACCTGCAGGGGCGCGAGCCCGTCGATGCGGCCGGTGAGCTTGTCGCCGCGCTGCACCGGGCCGACCCCTTCGGGCGTCCCGGTGAAGATCAGGTCGCCGGGCAGCAGGCGGTATTGCTTGGACAGCTCGCTGACGATCTCGTGGACATTCCAGATCATCTTTTCGAGCACCGAGTCTTGCCGCACCGCGCCGTTGACCGAGAGGTGGAGTGTTCCCGAGCGGATGTGCCCGACCTTCGCCACCGGATGGATCGGGCCGCAGGGCGCCGAGTGATCGAAAGACTTGCCCTGTTCCCATGGCAGGCCGCGCTTGTTGCATTCGCGCTGGCGGTCACGCCGGGTCATGTCCAGGCCCGCAGCGTAGCCAAAGACGTGGTCCAGCGCGTGCTCGGGCGACACGTTCGATGCATCGCTGCCGATGGCCACGACGAGTTCGAACTCGAACTGGAAATCGTCCGTCAGCGTGGGGTAGGGCACGCGCCCGTCGGTCACCACCGAGTCGGACGGCTTCTGGAAGAAGAACGGCGGATCGCGCTCGTCGCCTTCCTTCATCTCCCGGATGTGGGCCAGGTAGTTGCGGCCCACGCAGTAGACGCGGCGCACCGGAAAGCGCTGGTCGCTGTCCACGATGTCGATGGAGATGGGCTGGACTTGAAGGGCGTCGGTACGGGTATCGGTCGCGCGCTCGGCCGTCGGGTGGGGGGACATGGGTTTGTCTCTCTGGAAGGTTTGGAAAGGAGTGGCTAGAGTCTAGGAACGAGGCCTTCTCACCTCAACGCGCAGGCTTGCGCAAAGATATGCAATCCTTGCGATCTTGAGATCAGCTCTTCATGCCACCCACGCCTTCCCTCGACGAATTCGTGCCGCCGCCCCGCGCCGGTGCCGCGCGTGCCGCCATCAGCAACTACACGATGGCGGCGCGGGCACAGCGCGCCTATTTCGGTATCCACGACCAGAGCAACTGCCTGCCGAATCCGGTGCCGCACCGGCACGAGTACTTCCAGATCTACGTCAACACGCGGGGCGAGACCACACACTACATCGGCGGCAACCAGCGCGCCATCGGTGCCGGCACGGTGAGCTTCGTGCTGCCCTTCCTGGTTCACTACATCCCGAACGCGGCCGACGGCGTGTTCCATGTGATCAACATCAGCAAGGACTACCTGCTGCCGTCACTGGACCTCGACGTGTTCGAGCTGTCGGAGGTGCCGTTGTCACGCGCGCCCGAGCTCGCGCCGTTCCGGTTCCAGCATTGCCTGGATTTCCGCTTTGATGAAACCGAGACCCACCAGCTCCAAGCGCTGTGCGAACACATGGCGCAGGAAGCGCAGCGGCCGCCGGGCGAAGACACCGCCAGCCACCTGCTGATTCGCAGCCATCTGCTTCACCTGATCGGCATGGTGTGGCGGCGCTACGGCGAGGAGTTTCGCAACTGCGAGGCGCAGGGGATGGCCCTGCAGTCGTACCGGCCGGCGGTGCTGCGCTGCATCCGCTACATCAGCCGCAACCTCGCGCAGGAGCTGACGCTGGGCGATGCGGCGCATGCGAGCCATGTGTCGCCCACGCATCTGGCCCACCTGCTGAAGAGCGAAACGGGCAAGACCTTCCTGGAGCTGGTGACCGAACGCCGGATCGAGCGCGCCAAGACGCTGCTGGTCTTTACCGGCGCCTCTGCGGCGGAGATCGGCGAAAGCACCGGTTTCGGAGAGCCGACGCAGTTCGCGCGCCGTTTCGGGCAGATCGTGGGGGCGACGCCTTCTGCGTACCGGCGGCAATTTCAGCGAGGAGGGAATCGGACGTGGGACTGACGGCGCGATGCTCCCAGTAGCAATCAGGCTCTCGAGCTTGACGTCGGTGGCTGCAAGTCCGACGTGGGCATTCGTTGCATGGCAGTCCTTCGCGTACGGCGGCTCCAGACGGGTTGCTGACACTCAACCTGGCCCGCCTGAGTGTCCGCTTCCACTTGTGCTGCAGCCCCAGCCTGGCTTCTTCAGAACGAGCGCGGCAGACCGAGCAGATGTTCCGCGACATACGCGAGGATCAGGTTGGTCGAGATCGGCGCCACCTGGTAGAGCCGGGTCTCCCGGAATTTGCGTTCGACGTCGTACTCGTTGGCAAAGCCGAAACCGCCATGAAACTGCAGGCACGCATTGGCGGCCTCCCAGCTGGCCTTGGCGGCCAGGTACTTCGCCATGTTCGCTTCCGCGCCGCAAGGCTGTCGGGCGTCGAAAAGCTCGCAGGCACGCCAGCGCATGAGATCGGCGGCTTCCACTTCGATGTGGCTCTCGGCAATCGGGAATTGCACGCCCTGGTTCTGACCGATCGGGCGGCCGAAGACGACACGGTCCTTCACATACCCGGTCACGCGGTCAATGAACCACTTGCCGTCGCCGATGCATTCCGCGGCAATCAGCGTCCGCTCTGCGTTGAGCCCGTCGAGGATGTAGCGGAAGCCCTGGCCTTCCTCGCCGATCAGGTGGTCCGCCGGAATCTCCAGGTTTTCGATGAACAGCTCATTGGTCTCGTGGTTCACCATGTTCGCGATCGGCTGTACGGTCAGGCCGTTGCCGATGGCCTGGTGCAGGTCGACCAGAAAGATCGACATGCCTTCGGATTTCTTCTCCACCTCGGCCAGCGGCGTGGTGCGCGCCAGCAGGATCATCAGGTCGGAGTGCTGCACGCGCGAGATCCACACCTTCTGCCCGTTGACGACATAGGTGTCGCCCTTGCGCACGGCCGTGGTCTTGATCTTCGTGGTGTCGGTGCCGGTGGTGGGCTCGGTCACGCCCATCGACTGAAGCCGCAGCTCGCCGCTGGCGATCCTCGGCAGGTAGCGGCTTTTCTGCGCCTCGCTGCCGTGACGCAGCAGCGTGCCCATGTTGTACATCTGGCCGTGGCAGGCGCCGGAGTTGCCGCCGCAGCGGTTGATCTCCTCCATGATCACCGAGGCTTCCGCGAGTCCGAGGCCGGAGCCGCCGTAGGACTGCGGGATCAGCGCTGCCAGCCAGCCCGCGGCAGTCAGTGCATCGACGAAAGCTTCGGGGTAAGCGCGTTGCTCGTCGATCTTGCGGTGGTATTCGTCGGGAAACTCGGCGCACAGCGCACGCACGGCGTCGCGGATGTCCTGGTAGTTGTCGGAAGAATGGTTCATGGTGGATCTCGATGGCAGGGTGAGTGGGGCATCGGCCGCGCGAGCGCGCGCATCCCTTGCGGCCACGAGGGCGCAATGAACGACCGATGCAGGGAACGGAAAGAAGCGAAAGGGGCCGGGCGGCCCTGGGGTGTCAGGCGGGTGCCGTCATCAGTGGGATGAGTTCGCGCACGTCAGGCAGTTCCTCGAGCCGGCGCAGTGCCGAATCCAGTGTTTCGGCCTGTGACGGCGGCAGCCGCGGCTTGATCGAGGCGCAGCAGGCCATGAACTTGGCCTGCTGATCGGGTGCGGGCAGCGGCCGGCCGGGGCTGCCGAGAAAGTGCGGCACGGCCAGCCGCAGCGTGTCGCCCCGTTTGAGCACCACCTCGACCACTTGCGGACCCAGGGCGTTCGGGTTGGGATTGCCGTCGTCCAGCACCTCGACCCGGCGTGCCAGCTCGAAGGTGCGTGCGTCGTTCAACGCGGGCGGGTCGAAGGCCTCGATGCCCACCCGACCCTTGCGCAGTGCCGTTGCCACCACGTAGCCCATGCTGAGCTTGGCGCTGGCCGAGTCCATGCCAGGCTGCGCCGGCCGCCCCACGAGCCGTGCGATCAGCGCCGAGGCATGCACGCGCACGGTTTCCACGTCGTCCGCACCGAAGCCGTGCGCGGCCATGAGATCGACGACCGCATCGACGCCCGCGTGGGTCGCGCGGCCGGTGGGGTAGGGCTTGTGGCTCATGCGCGCGATCTGGAAGACCTGGCCGACATCGTTCGCCACGTCGGCCCAGCGCGACTGGCCGAAGTCATAGAGCGCGAAGTAGCCGAACGGGCCTTCCAGGATGTCTCGCGGTCCCGGGAAGCCGGCACGCGCCAGTTCGAAGGCGGTGACGGCGGCGCGCGCATTCAGTCCCACCTGCAGGCCGACCGCGGGCGAGCCCTCGGCATGGGCCTGCATGGTGCCGGAGAGGTGGCTGTACATGAGGCCGAGTGCGTTGTGCATCGTGTCGGCGTCCATGCCGGCGAGCTTGCACAGCGCGGCCGTGGCGCCGAGGCCGCCGCACATGGCAGGGCGGAAGAAGCGCATCGGCGCACGCTGCGCCAGCGCGACGTAGATGGCCACGTCGAGTCCCAGGGTCACGGCCGTGATCAACGCCTTGCCCGAGACGCCGCCTTCGCGTTGGGCATAGCCGAGCGCGGCCGGCACGATGCAGGCGAAGACGTGGACCACGGCGACGTCGTGCACCGCGTCGAATTCCTGGTTGAACACCTGGTAGGCGTTGAGCATCACGGCCGACGGGAACGGCAGCTTCTCGCCGCTGCCCCAGACCGTGACAGCGTCGCCGTCGCCCAGGGACTGCGCTGCCTGCTTGAGCGCCGGCATGCGCGGATGGCGCGAGCCGGAGATGCCGACGCCGATGGTGTCGTAGATGAACATCCGCGCCGCATTCACCGCTTCGGGTGGCAGGGAGTCGAAATCGCGCGAGCGGACGTGGGCGATGAGGGTGTCGATGGCGTTCATTGAGGCATCGGGACAAAGGGGACGCCGCCGGACCGGGCGACGAGCGGCGCCGGCGCGGGGATCTGCGCGGCGTACCAGTCATGGAGGGATGAACCCGTCACCACCCGCACCATCGGGTGCGCGAGCAGCAGGTCGAGCATGGCTTCGAAATCGCCGAAGCGGTGGGGCACGCCCATCAGGTGCGGATGCAGCCCGATGGCCAGCACCCGGGGCTGGCCCAGGCGGGCGACTTCGCGCGCAAAGACCTCCAGGGTGCGTTCGAGCCGCAGCTTCATTTCGGGCGAGGAGTGCTTCTCGACCGCATAGATCACCGAATCGTTGACCTCCAGCATGTAGGGCAGGGCCATCAGCGGACGGTGCTCGGTTTGCATCCAGCACGGCAAGTCGTCCAGGCACCAGTCGAACACATGGTCGATGCCGGCGGCGGCGAGGATGTCGGGTGTGTCCGCCGCTTCGCGCAGCCCGGGCGAGAGCCAGCCGCGCGGACGAACGCCGGTGAAGGCGGCGATGCGGTCGAGCGACTTCACGATGGCTTCCGCCTGGGCGTGCCCGTCGAGTTGCGCCAGCGACTGCTGCTGCACCCCGTGGCCGATGAATTCCCAGCCGGCCTCCAGGATGGCCTGCGCGGCGCTCGGGTGCGAATCGATCACGGAGGCGTTGAGGCTGGCGGACGCGCGCAAGCCGCGGCTGCGCAGCGCCTCGATCATACGCGGCAGCCCGCAGCGCAGGCCGTACTCGGCCCAGCTGAAGTTCGGCACGTCGGGCACCGTCTCCTTGCCGTGCGGCGGCGTCAGCAGCGTGCGCGGCATGGGACGGTCGAAAGGCCAGTGCTCCACGTTCACGACGATGTGCGCGAGGATGTGGCCGCCGTTCAGCGGCAGCAACGGCGGGCGCTCGGACGAGAGTTGAAAGGGGACGCGTGGATTGCTCATGACGGCTTCTTTTGAATGGTGGTCATCGGTTCAGCTCCCTTCGAAATGCGGCGCGCGCCGCTCGGCAAATGCAGCCTGGCCCTCGGCGTAGTCCCGGCTGGCGAAGCACTGGCGCACCATCGCGTCGATCGCTTCCCGGGCCTGCGCTGTCGGGGGCTCCAGCGTAGCGAGAATCGCGGCCTTTGCGGCCCGCAAGGCCAGCGGCGCGTTCTGGGCGATCAGTGCCGCGCGTGATGCCACTTCGGCGTCGAAGATCTCGGCGTCGATGCAGTCGTTGACCAGGCCCAGGCGCATCGCCTCGGGGGCGTGGAGGCTGCGCGCCGTGTAGAACAGGTCAAAGGTGGCCGGTGCGCCCAGCAATCTCACCAGCCGCTGCATGCCCTCGAACGCGTAACCCAGGCCGATGCGCGCGGCCGGCATGCGAAAGCGCGCGTTGGATGCGGCGAAGCGAAGGTCGCAGGCGAGGGCGATGCCCATGCCGCCGCCCATGCAGATGCCCTGGATGCGCGCCACTGTCGGCTTGGCGCATTCGGCCAGCACGCGCTGGGCGGTCGCCACCGCGTGGTCGTAGGCTGCCACGGCGTCGGTGCCGCTGCGCTGTTGCGCAAACTCGCTGATGTCGGCGCCCGAGACGAAAGCGGCGTCGCCTTCACCGGTGACGACAATCACGCGCACGGCACGGTCGTCGGCCAGCGCCTGTACGGCTTCGGCGAGTTGCTGCCACATGGCCAGCGTCATCGCGTTGTGTTTGCGCGCATGGCTGATCACCAGGGTTCCGACCCCCGCTGCGGTCTCGGTCCGGATGTGTCCTTCGCTCATACCGCGGCCTTCGCTTGCAGCTGTTCGATGTCGGAGGACGTGTAGCCGATCTCGGTCAGCATCTCGGTGGTGTGCTCGCCCCAGGCCGGGGCGGCATGCGCGATGCGTGCCGGCGTGCGCGCCAGCGTGATCGGCTGCGACACCAGCCGGTAGCGCCGGCCATTGCCCGCTTCCACATCCTGTGCGATGCCCAAATGGTTCACCTGGGCGTCCTCGAAGACCTGCGGAATCGAATAGACAGGGCCCGCGGGCACGCCGGCGCGGTTCAGCAGTTCGACCCAGTGCGCAACCGTCTGGCTCTTGAACACCTCGGCCAGGGCTTCGTTGAGGGCCAGCCGGTGTTCGACACGCAGCTTCTCGGTGGCGAATTCGGGCACCGCTCTCAGCTGCGGAGCCTGCAGGCATTCGCACAACCGCACCCAGTTGCCTTCGCCCGAGGCGCCGAGATTGAACACACCGTCGCTCGCCTGGAAGAGGCCCATCGGGCTGCTCGTCGGGTGGTCGTTGCCTGCCTGGGCGGGCACGTCGCCGTCGTTGAGGTAGCGCGCGGCCTGGAAGTCCATCAGCGCCACCTGCGTGTGCAGCAGCGAGCCGTGCATCCATTGCCCCTGCCCGGAACGCTCGCGCTCGAGCAGCGCGATCAGGATGCCCGCTGCCGCATAGACGCCGGTGCCCGAATCGGCCACCGCGAGGCCGGCGCGCACGGGGCCCTGTGCCGGGAAGCCCGTGACCGACATCAGTCCGCCCATGCCCTGGATGATCTGGTCGAAGCCCGGGCGCCAGGCATAGGGACCGTCCTGGCCGAAGCCCGAGATGCTCGCGAGGATGATCCGGGGATTGACCGCGCGCAGCGCCTCGTAGTCGATGCCCAGTCGCGCCTTGACGTCGGGGCGCCAGTTTTCCACCACCACGTCGGCTGTTTCCACCAGTCGCATGAAGGCCTCGAGCCCTTCCGGCTTCTTGAGGTTCAGCGTCATCGATCGCTTGTTGCGGTTGAGGTTCTGGAAGTCGCCGCCCCAGCGGTCGGCTGCGAACATCGCCTCATTCGGGTCGACACCCGCCGGGGGCTCGATGCGGATCACGTCGGCGCCGAAATCCGCAAGGATGCGCACGCATGTGGGGCCGGCGCGAACGCGGGACAGGTCGAGCACGCGAAAGCGCGCGAGGGCAGGGGAGGCGTTGATCTTGGGCATGGTTTCTCCGTGGGAAGTCAATGAAGCGGGGTGCGGGCGCGATGGGCGGTGCGCGCCGCGGGAACGGAAGGCGCGCCCGTCGGCGCGGCGAACTGGTGCCCGAAGGCCAGCAGCTCGGCCTCGGCGCCCGGCGCACCGATGGCCTGGATGCAAACCGGCCGGCCGCGCGCGTCGGTGCCGATCGGGAACGACAACGAAGGGAGCCCGAGGTAGTTCACGAAGGCGTGGTAGTGGTGAAGCGCGACCAGTTCGCGCGGGTCGAAGCAGTCGGAGGTGGTGGTCACCGCTTGTGCATCGGGCACGCCGCGCGGCAGCGAAGGCAACAGCAGCACGTCGGTTTGCGCAAGGTGCCCGGCGACGAAGGCGTCGCGCCAGCCCGCGCGGGCTTCGCAGGCGTGCCGGTACCAGGCGGCCGGGACGGCCCAGCCCGGCAGGAGGATTGCCTGCGTGATCGGCGCCAGCGAGCCGAGTGCGTGGCGCACGCTGTGCGCATGCGTGGCCGCGGCCTCGACGTGGAGCACGATCTGGGCAAGACACGACAGTTCGTCGAGTCCACGCAAGGACGCACGATGCCATGCCACCGCATGCGAGGTGGCGCGAGATTCGAATGCCCCGAGCCGGCTTGCAACATCGTCGCGCAGGTCGGGCTGGTCCAGTGCCGACGCCACGCGCCAGCGGCGGTGGCGCGACAGGTCTTCCTCGATGCCTTCCAGGCTGAGCAGACGCTGCGCCATCGGCGCTTCGTCGGGCAGCAGCGCCGCGAACACATGGGCCGCATCCGACACCGAGCGCGCCACCACGCCGACGGTGTCCAGCGACGGCGCCAGCTGCGACACGCCACCCGCGTCGATCACGCCGGCGCCGGGCTTGAATCCGACCACGCCGCAGGTGGACGCGGGAATGCGCACCGACCCCGCGGTGTCCGTCCCCAGCGAGGCCCGGCACAAGCCGGCAGCCACCGCCACGGCCGAGCCGCTGGATGACCCGCCAACCGCCGCCGCCGGGTCCAGCGGATTCAGCGGTGCGGGAAAGTGCGGGTTCTCCGCGGTGGCGCCGCAAGCGTACTCCGCCATCACAAGGGCGCCGAGGTAGGTCGCGCCACGCTCGGAGAGGCGTCGCAAGGGGGCGGAGGGAGGGCTGGTCACCGCATCGGTCGCAGCGCCTTCCGGTCGTCCTTGCCCTGCGGCGCGCAGCCCTGTGCCGAACACATCCTTGTGCGCCATCGCGATGCCGGAGAGCGGGGCATCCGCGACCGGCCGGCTGTCTGTAGCGCGCTCGACCACGCAGCGATGGACCGCAGCGCCGCGCTCGAAGGCGTCGCGCTGCAAGGCCAGCGCTTCGTCGGCCGAGCTGGCACCCGTGGCAATCGACCGGCGCAGCGCGGCGATGGAGGGCGTGCCCGCATCACTCATGCGCGTGCTCCACGGGGCGGATGTCGAACGGCGGAGTGGTGCCGGCGGCCAGACGACTCGCCATGGGCGCCAGCCGTGCCAACGTGCGCGCCGCGCGGACCTGAAGTCCGGGTGCGGCATCGATGCCATGCAACTGCAGGCTCAGCGTGACCCATGTCTTCCATGGCTCGAGGGTGGGGTCGGTCAAAGCGGTCTCCTGGCACCGTGCGCTCTCTCTGGAGCAGGTAAAATTAAAAGATGGATGAGGTCTATAAATATATTTATAACTCACAAAAATGTTTTATTCAATCGTTGTTTTACGGGAGCTCGCCCCATGAAAACCGCTGAACGCATCCGCCTTGCGGTCGAGGAGTCCATCCGCGACGGCACGCTCCTGCCCGGAGACACGGTGGACGAACAGGCGCTGATGACGGCCTACGAGGTTTCGCGCACGCCGGTGCGCGAGGCGCTGCTTCAGTTGCAGGCCCAGGGGCTGGTGGAAAGCCTGCCGCGTGGCGGCATGGTCGTCGCGAAGATGGACATGACCCAGCTGCTGGCCATGTGGGAGCTGCTGGCCGAGCTCGAGGGCCTGTGCGTGCGGCTGGCCTGTGAGCGCATGACGCCCGAAGAGCGGCTCGACCTCGCCAAGTCGCACGAGCGCGCCGCCGCCGCGGTCAAGAAAGAAGACGTCAAGGCCTGGCAGGAGCACAACCGGCGCTTCCACGAGGCGCTCTACCAGGGGGCACGCAACCCCTACCTGCGCCAGGAAATCCTGCGGATGCGTTCGCAGACCGGCGCCTACAGGCGCCACGCCTTTGCCGCGTTCGGTCGCCTCAAGTCGTCATGGGAGCAGCATTCCAAGCTGCTCGACGCGATTCAGCGGCGCGATGCCAGGGCGGCGGCCGAACTGATGGTCGAGCACATGAGCCCCGGCCAGGGCTCGACCAACTTCGCGTCGTTCATGGCGGCGCTGCCGAAGGAACTGATGGGGTGAGCGGCGGCAACTGCTGCTTCAGGAAGGTGACCAGCGCGTGCACCTTCAGCATCAGGTGGTCGCGCGTCGGGTAGACCGCAAAGAGGCGCCGAGGCGGCGCCACGTAGGCGTCGAGCGCGGTCTGCAACGAGCCATCGGCCAGTGCATCCTTCACCATCACCGACGGCACCAGGCCCAGCCCGACGCCCCGGCGCATCGCGTCGATCAGCAGCAGGCTGTTGTCGGCGCGGAACGTGCCGCTCACCCGCACACGCGCGCGCCCGTCCGGTCCGTCGAACACCCATTCGTCGCGGTCGTCGCCCAGCAGGTACTGCAAGCAGTTGTGGCCCGACAGGTCGGCGGGTGTCGCGGGCCGGCCGTGGCGCTCCCAATAGGCGGGTGCGGCGCACACCACGCGGGCCAGGTCCATCAGCGGCATGGCCACCAGGCTCGAGTCTTCCAGCCGTGCCTGGCCGCGCAGCGCGACGTCGATGCCTTCGCGCACCAGATCGACCGGCCTGTCGTTCAGCCGCATCTCGAGCTCGATGCCCGGGTGTTGCGCCTGGAACGCATGCAGATGCACGTGCAGATGCGACAGCGTGAGCGACACCGGCGCCGCCACCACCAGCCGCCCGGTCAACCCGCGGCTCACCGAGCGGACATCGGTCAGCGTGCGCTCGGTGTCTGCCAGCGTCCGCTGGCAGAAGCTGTAGAAGCGTTCACCGGCTTCGGTGAGCTGCATGCTGCGCGTGGTTCGCGCGAGCAGGCGGCAATCGGTCCAGGCTTCCAGCGACTGGATGGCCTTCGTGACGACCGAGTTCGAGAGGTTCAGCGCGCGGGCGCCAGCGGCCAGGCTGCCCTGCTCGACGACGCGGCAAAAGTACTGCATGGCAGCGTAGCGATCCATGGCGCCGAGCGTACCAGCCGACGAGGCCAACGCAGCACGCGCGAGCGTCTCAGCGCCGCAGCGGGATGGCGATGGGGCGCATCGGTGCGGCGTCGCCGCCACGCAGCTTGAGCGACGCACCGATGAACGCGAACTCGTAGACGCGGTCCTTGGCGAGCGCTTCCAGGTTGACCAGCTCGATGATCGGCGCGCCCTGCTGTGCGAGCAGGTAGGTGTGCACCGGCACGTAGTTGTCGTCGGCATCGGGCGGGAAAGTCTCGAAGCTCAGGTTGTCGGCACCCACGACCATCGCGCCACCCGACTCCACGAGAAAGCGCGCGGCATCCACGCTCATGCCCGGCGGCGAATCCATGTAGGCGTCGGCCTTGTCGTAGAGCTTCATGCGGCCGGTGCGGATCAGGACCACGTCGCCTGTCTCCAGCTTCACGCGCTGCTTGTCGAGCGTCTCCTGCAGATCGGCCCGGGTGACGCGGTAGCCGGGCGCCAGCATCTCGACGCCCTTGGCGGCGGCAACGTCGATCAGGACGCCGCGGGCCACGATCGGCGGGATGGTCTCGGCGCCGGTCTTCTTCCAGCCGCGGTCGCCCAGGTGTTCGCGCGCCTCGAAGCCGTTCCAGATCTTGCCGTCGAGGCCGAAATGGTTGAGCGCGTCGATGTGCGTGCCCATGTGGGTGTACATCGAGATGGCCGCGCCGGTGTAGCTCACGTGCTTGTTCTGCGTGTGGCCGACGCCCATCGGGTCGTCGACCACGGTGCCGTGCGGCGTGTGCGTCATCCAGATCTGGTAGCGCGGATCGCCGATGCCGTGCCAGCTCGGCATGCCGACGAAGTACTCGACCGACAGGTCGTACACACGCGCACCGTCCGCGCGGGAAAGCACCTGGGCCTTGGTGCTCGCGGTCATGAGGTTGAGTCGGCCGAGTTCGTCGTTCGGGCCCCACGGGCTCTTGCCCACGACGGGGGCTGCGAAGGCGAGGGTGACGCTCATTGCACCCCATAGAGACGCTGCGGCGCCGATCTTGCGTATCCATTGCGACATTGAAAACTGCTCCATTTCGTTCGGTTGCTTGGTTGGCTTGGCACGCACTGCGCGGTGCCAGGTGCTGACCTTAGGAGGAACGAAGTCGCGCGGAAACCGCGCCGGCGGCAAAGGACCTTTCTCGATTCGCGAACGATGAAACCGGTGAAGAAAGATCCCACGGAGGGTAACTACCAATGTGCGATGGAATGCCTATAAATATATTTATAAACATTATGCGTACACCATAAAGGGCGGCGCATTCCTGGAGTTCTGTCATTGAAGAAAAAGGAAACTGCTGTGGACGCTACCTCCGTCTCATCCCTCGCGCGGCCTTCGGCCGGCGCCCATTCCCTCTCGGACCACGACCGCATGCACCGCAAGATCGCATGGCGGTTGGTGCCGTTCCTGGTGTTCCTGTTCCTGCTGGCGTGGATCGACCGCGTCAACGTGGGCTTCGCCAAGCTGCAGATGCTGCAGGACCTGCAGTTCAGCGAGGCGGTCTACGGGCTGGGCGCCGGCATCTTCTTCATCGGCTACTTCCTGTTCGAGGTGCCGAGCAACCTGCTGCTGCAGAAGATCGGTGCGCGCAAGACGCTCGCGCGCATCACGATCCTCTGGGGCCTCACGTCGATGGCGATGGTCTACGTGGAAACGCCCACGTCCTTCTATGTGCTGCGCTTCCTGCTCGGCGCATTCGAGGCCGGATTTTTCCCGGGCGTGATGCTGTACCTGACGTACTGGGTGCCGGCGCATCGTCGCGGCAAGATCAACGGCCTCTTCATGACCTCGTTTGCCATCGCGGGCGTCGTCGGCGGGCCGCTCGCAGGGCTGATCATGAGCGGCATGGAAGGCGTCGCGCCGTTTCGAAACTGGCAGTGGCTCTTCTTGCTCGAAGGCATTCCTTCGGTGCTTGCCGGCTTCGCGGTGCTGGCCTGGCTACCGGACCGGCCCCAATCCGCACGCTGGCTGACCGAGGTCGAGAAGCACGCGCTGGCCGCCGAACTGCAGAAGGAGAACACCGACGCCCCCAAGCAATCGAGCTTCGGCCGGGCGTTGCGCAACCCCATGCTGTGGCTGTGCACCGCCGCCTATTTCTGCATCGTGAGCGGCAACGCCACCATTGCGTTCTGGACGCCCTCGATCGTCAAGGAGCTGGGCGTGAAGGGCACGCTGAACATCGGCCTGCTGTCGGCCATTCCGTTCATTCTGGGAACGGTCGCGATGGTGCTCAACGGCATGCATTCGGATGCCACCGGTGAGCGGCGGCGGCACTGCGCCTATGCGACGCTGATTGCCGGCGTCGGGCTTGTGGCCACCGGTGTGTTGATCGAGCAACCTGTGCTCGCCATGGTCGCGTTGAGCTTTGCGACCATCGGCATCCTCGCCGCCTTTCCCGTGTTCTGGTCGATCCCCGCTTCCTTTCTCACGGGCACCGCTGCGGCGGGTGGCATCGCTTTCATCAACTCGGTCGGCAACCTGGCGGGGTTCGCTGCGCCCTTCACGATGGGGTGGCTGAAGACGTCGACGGGAAGCGTGGCCGCGGGCCTCTATGCGGTCGCGGGATTGGAAATCATCGCGACGCTCGTGCTGTTGTATGCGATGCGCAATCGAGCACGCTAGACAGTGGTGCATCGCTCCTCCTGAATCCTTGCCGTTGCACCGCGTGCGCCTTGTGAGTCAAAGAGCGTTGCCCTTCCGGGGCGGAAGAGACGGCCCCTGTGCGGGCCTTCCCTTTGCCCGGCAAGCGCGCAGTGCCGCAGTACTCGAAAGTTCAGGGCCGACGACCGGAAAGGTCCGCAGCGCGAGTCAGTGCCCTCAGAAGGCGTGCCGAATGCCCATGTCGTAGCCGGTGGTGCTCGAGGGGACATAAGGTGCGCTGATCCCGGCAATGCCGTTCGCAAACCTCACCCCGCCTCCGGGACTGATGGCCATCGCTGCATTCACGGACCCGTTCCACTTCATCTTGGTTCGCGCAACAGTGGCATAGAGCGCGGTGCGCTTTGACAGGTTGTACACATAGCCGACGGCGAACTTCGCGATCCTGGCATCGTTGTCTTGCGCCCATGCAGCGGGATTCAAGGCATTCACTGCATGAGGAGATGCATAGTTCACGCGCGAATAGGACGCACGGATCAATCCAGGCCCGACCGGGGCCGTGATGCCGATCAAGCCACCGGTGTACTTCCCATTGCTCTCGTTCCTGAAGGGATATGGAATGCCGCCGATGTTGGCTACGTTCATCTTGCTGCGCTCATCCCTGATCTGCGACAACTGGCCGAACAATTTGAAGACATCGAAATCGTAGGAGACCCCAGCGTTGAGGATCTTCAAACGGTCCTTGTCGAATCCGCCGAGATCGTCCTTGGTGTCTTCCTGGTAGGCGATGGCCAGGTTGAGGGGGCCACGTTGATAGCCGAACCGCCCCCCGACGTTTCGCCCTCCCTTGCTCGGACTGTGGCTCACGCCACTCTGCTTCGGGTTCTCATGCAGCGAGTACATGACCTGGCCGTAGAACCCGCCAAGATGGCCCGGCAGGAAATAGCCGACGCTGTTGGAGGCGCGAACGTAGTTGTCAAAGGGCATCAGGTTCGCGGGCGACTTTCCGTGGCTGGTGGTGAGCCCCGTGCCGATCGGATTCCATAGGTTCGCGCCAACCCCGACCGTGCCAAAGGGATCGAAGACCGTCAGATTCCAATAGGTCGGCACGTAGTCGCGGCCGAGGCGCACTTCGCCAAACGGCCCCGACAGGCTGACCGTCGAGCGGCGGTCGAAAACGCCAAGCCCCTGGGCTCCGTCGTCCGGTGTGAGTGTGGATTCCAGCCAGAAGCCTGCAGCAAGCCCGCCGCCCAGATCCTCCTGTCCGCGAATGCCCAAGAGAGAAGGGGTGTGCGCGCCCGACGCGAGCTTCGTGCCGCCTTGCGAGATGGATGCCGGCGCTGCCAGGGACCACCAAGGCAGGCCTGCGGGCAGCACGCTCTTGGTCTGGTAGTGGCTCACCGAGATGTCAATGACGCCGAAGAGCGTCACAGAAGACTGCGCCCAGCTCGAAGGCCCGATGAACAGCGATGCAAGTGAGATGGGAAGAAAAAGCTTACGCCCGTGGTTGTGCATGAATGTCTCCTTCGTTGTTGTTGATTGCGCAGGGGAAAAACGGCCTGCCGCCGCCTGCGCCCAGGTCTTGTGTCTAGGCTGAGGGCGCCTCGAACACGGTCGCGACCGCCCCGTCGCGCAGCCATTCCTCCAGAACCCGCGCCAACGGCTTTTCCGACGCGGTCTTGGGGATCGCTTCGATGGCCATCAGCCGCCCGGGAAGGGCGTTCTTCGACAGCGTCTCGCGCAAACGCGCATGGAGCACCGAAAGGTCCAGGTCGGCGTGATGGGGGACGACGGCTGCGACGACATCGCGTTCACCAGGCGCCCCCGAGGCCGCTGCCGTGCCGAACACAAACGCATCGCGGACCAGTCCGGTGTCCGCGATGGCTTTCTCGATCTGCGCCGGGTCGATGAATTCGCCGTTGCGGCGAATGCCATGGCCGCGGCGGTGCTCGAAGTAGAGCCAGCCGTGCGCATCGGCGCGCACGATGTCGCCGGTCCAGAGCCAACCATCCTTGCCTTTGCTCTGCGAGGCCTGCGGGTCTTCGAAGTACGCGATGTCGAAGGGCGCGCCGCTGGCCGGCCGGAACGCCAGTTCGCCAGGCGTGCCCGCAGGCGCATCGCTGCCGTCTTCGGCGACGATGCGGATGGAGAACGCCGGGTGCGGGCGGCCGATGCTGCCGATCGGACCTTTCCCGAAAGGGTTGACCGTCAGCCCGCCTTCGGCGGTGCCGTAGAACTCCAGAACATGGACGCCGAAGCGCTGCTCGAAGTCACGCCAGATGGCCTGCGGCATGCCCGCGGCGACGACGAAGCGCACGGCATGATCCCGATCGCCGGGCGACGGCGGCTCGCAATAGACAGCGGTGGTCATGCCGCCCAGCAAGGTGAAGGCGGTGCACCGGTGCCGACGCACGATCTCCCACAACCGCGACTTGGTGAAGCGGCGCGAGATGACACAGGCGATCCCGAGCCTCAGGGCTGCACCCAGCGTGACCAACTGGGCATTGGCGTGCGTCAGCGACAGGCCGGAGTAGAGGCGATCGTCGCCGGTGTAGCCGAAGGCGGAGGCCGCCAGTGCCGCCGTGTCGACGAAGCGGCGGTGGGTGATCACGATCCCCTTCGGCTCTCCGGTCGTGCCGGAGGTGAAGAGAATCTGCATGGGGTCATCGGGATCGACGGGCGTGAAGTGTGCCGAGGGGAGGCCTGCCTGTGTGTGGCGGGCCAGCAGTTGCGCGTAGTCCAGCGCTTCGCAGGCGCGCGGCGCATCTGCCGCAAGTTCGCCCGAGATGACGCGCACGACCCAGCGAAGGTGGGTGGCGCGCGGTCGAATCTGCGCGACCGCAGCGGCGGCATAGTCCGCGGCGATCACACCCACGCAGTGCGTGCGATCGATCAGTGCGGCGAGCCTGTCGCCTTGCGCCCGCGCATCGATCGGTACCAGCACCGCCCCGAGGTGCGCGGCCGCCACCATGGCTTCGACGAACTCGGGGTGGTTCGCCATCACCAGCGCGATGGCGTCGCCACGTCGGATGCCCAGGCCTTGCAGAGCCCGGGCCAGCGCCAGGCCGTTCTCGTGCAGTTGCAGGAAGCTGCGCTGCTGCTCGGGCAAGGCCGGGCCCGCCTCGAACGTGAGGGCGATCGCATGGGGACGCGTGCGTGCGTGATGGCCGACGAGATCGGCCAGGGTCTTGAAATCCGTCATGTCAGTCCGCCTTGATGCCCGTCTTGTCGATCAGGGCCTTCCATTGCGCCGTCTCTTGCGCCGTCAGCGCAGCCAGTTCGGCCGGCGTCGAGCCCTCGGGTGTCAGGCCGAGTTGCAACAGATGGCTTCGGAATGCGTCGCTCTTCAGGATCTCCTGCACCTCGGCGTTGAGTCGCGTGATGACCGGCGCGGGCGTGCCCGCCGGTGCCCACAGGGCGTTCCAGCCGCTCAGCTCGAATCCGGGCAGGGTCTCCCGGACCGTCGGCACCTGCGGCAGGACGGAGAGTCGCGCGGGCGTGGTCACCGCCAAGGCCTTGACGCGGCCGCCGCGAACGAGTGCCAGCGCCGAGGCCTGGGGCTCGAGCCGGACCTGCACGCGCCCCGCCATCAGCTCGGTGTTGGCATTGGCGCCACTGCGGTAGGGCACATGCAGCAGATCGATGCCGCACTGCGCCTTGATCAGTTCCATGCCCAGGTGGAAAGCACTGCCGTTGCCGGTGGAGGCATAGGCCAGCTTACCGGGCTCGCGCTTCGCCAGGGCGATCAGCGACGGAAGGTCGGAGGCCGGCAGGCCGCTGTGGGCGAGCAGCACATACCCGCCGCGCGCGACCAGGCTGATCGGCGCCATGTCCCTGGCCGGGTTGTAGGGCAGCCGCGGGTAGAGGTGCGGGTTCATCGTCGCCACCTGGTTCATGGCGTAGAGCAGCGTGTGCCCGTCGGCGGGCGCCTTGAGCGCCTTGTCGGTGCCGATGATCCCCGAGGCCCCCGGCATGCCTTCCACATAGACCGGGTTCGACAGGCGCGCCGACAACGCGTCGGCGATCAGACGAGCCACGATCTCGGGTGCGCTGCCGGTGGTTGCGGGCACGATGACCTGGATCGGTTTGGACGGCCAGGCCGCGGTGGCGGCTCTGGCAGCGTTGCCGGCAAGGCCGGACAAGCCCAGGGCGATCGATTGCCCGAGGAGAGTGCGTCTGGAATACATGGTGGCGTGCTTCATCCGTGTTGTGCAGCCCGTTCAAGAATGGTGATGGTCGCGGCCGCTTCCTCATGGCCCAGGAAGCCGCCGCCGTTCTCGGCGAGGGCAAGGCGCGCATTGGCCACCTGTCGCCCGCCGGCCTCGCCGCGCAATTGCAGGACGAGCTCATGGATCTGCATCAGGCCGGTGGCGCCGATGGGATGCCCCTTCGACTCCAGTCCCCCCGAGGGGTTGACGGGCCGGCGGCCGCCCAGCGCGGTATGGCCTTGCTCCGCGAGCCATCCGCCCTGGCCGGGCTCGCACAAGCCCAGGTGTTCGCACTGGGCGATCTCACCGAACGCCGTGGCGTCATGGACTTCGCTCACGTCGATGTCTTCGGGCCCGACGCCGGCCTCTGCGTAGGCGCGCAGTGCGGCGCGGCGGCTGATGGGCGTCTCGCGTCCATCGACGCGGTCCGATCCGCTGACGAGAACACTGGCCCGCACGCGCACCGCGCGCTTCGCATCGAAGCGCTCCAGGGCGTCCTCGCGCACGATCAACGCCGCAGCCGCGCCATCGCCGATCGGCGCGCACATCGGCAGAGTCAGGGGCCAGGTGATGGCGCGCGCCGCGAGCACCTCGTCGACCGAAATCGCGACGCGATGCTGGGCCAACGGGTTGTGCACGGAGTGGCTGTGGTTCTTGGCGGCCACAAGGGCCAGCTGCCGCTGCGTGGTGCCGTGGCGTGCCATGTGCGCGCGGGCCAGGGCCGCATAGATGTCCATGAAGACGCTGCGTTGCTGTGCGACGGCGGCTTGTGTGGGGCCCTCACCAGCTTGTTGTGCAAGAAAGCGCAGCAGTGCCTCAGGCCTTTCGGCGTCATGGGCGCCATCGAAGATGGAAAAGGTGCGGGCCTTGTCCGGGTGCGACAGCTTCTCCGCCCCCACCGCCAATGCGACGTCACACAGTCCGGCGCGCAGATGGGCGCAGGCGAGGTAGAAGGCGGTCGAAGCACTGGCACACGCGTTCTCGACGTTGATGATCGGAATGCCATCCAATCCCGCCTCGCGCAGCGCCACCTGACCACCGATCATGTGCTGCCCCTGCAGCAGCGACTGGCCGACGTTGGCAAAGAACGCCGCACCCACCTGGTCGGCCGTCGCACCAGCGTCGGCCAGGGCGAGATCGATGGCCTGGCGCGTCATCGCGCGCAGCGGAACATCCGCGAAGCGGCCCGTGGGCGTGCTGCCCACGCCCACGATGTACAGCGGAACCGTCATCTCAGGCCTTCGCTGCCGCGGCGGGCACTGCCGTGCGGCGGATCCGGTTGCGCAGCGTGCCAATGCCCTGCGCCTCGAGTTCGATGACATCGCCATCGCGCAGCAGGCGGCCGGTCTCCACGCCGCAGCCACCTTCGAAGGTGCCCGAGGCGAAGAGTTCGCCAGGGTGCAGCGTGCACGAGCGACTGGCATAGCTCACGATGTCCTCGAAGGTCAGCTGCATGTCGACGGTGCTGCGGGTGGTCTGTACGACGCCGTTGAGCCTCGACTGCACCTGCAGCTGATAGAGGTCGGGGATCTCGTCCAGCGTGGCGATGCAGGGGCCGATGGCATAGGCGCCGTCGAAGTCCTTGCTCTTGCCGGCCGGACTGCCTTCAGCCACTTGCGTATCCCGCGCGGTGAAGTCGTTGAACAGCGTGACCCCGAAGATGTGGTCGCGTGCTCGCGACACGGGGATGTCCTTGCCACCCACGCCGATGACGACGGCCAGTTCGAGTTCGTAGTCCAGCGATTCGGCGAAACCCGGCCAGGCGATCTCGGCATCCGGCCCGGTCATGTTGAGCGGATTGCCGGTGTAGAAGCGAGGCACGGTGAACCAGTTCGGGGGCAGCTCGAGCGAGCCATCGGCTTGTGCGGCGGCCATGGCGGCCTCCGGGTCGGCTGTTCGGGCGGCCAGTTGCTCGGCGCGTCGCCGCAGGAAGAACCTGGGGTGCTCGATCATGGTTCCCCAGTCCCGGATCAGCGGCGGATTGGGCAGCGGGGGAAGCAACGCGGCGCCGGCCAGGGAGTCTGCAGCGCCGCCGTGCTTGGCGATCTGCGCACGCGCAAGGTCCCAGGATGCAGGGCCTGCGCGCAGGAAAGCCAACGCAGAGCCGAAGGCCTCTTCGCCGGGGTGGCAGGCAGTGAGGTCCAGCACGCCGTCGACGCCGATGAGGGCACCGAGGCGAGGTGCGTCAAAGCCCTCACGCACGAAAGTCACGATACGCATTGAAGTCGCTCCTCAGTTGGACAGGAAGGCCACGGCACGGGCGGGGGCGGCGCTGGCGCGTGCCAGCTTCAACGGGAAGAAGCCCACGTGGAAGCCGCGAAGCGGCAAGGCGCCGAGGTTGCACAGTTGCTGGACGATGAAGGCCTCCTTCTCGCGGATCGCCTTGTGGCCGTCCCACAGCTGCTGCTTGTCGCCCGTTTCCTTGAAGGCCTGGGCCATCACGGCGAAGGGACGGTCCCAGCCGACCGCATCCGTGCCGAGCACGGTGGCCCCTTGCTCTGACAGGAACAGCGTGCCTTCGCGGCTCATCCCCGGGTACTGAAAGAAGGCCGGCTCGCCCAGGCGATATCGCTCCTGTCCGGTCCTGATCAGCACGGCGTCGCCGGGACGGATGGGCTCGCCCACTGCGGACAACGCCTGGCGAAGCGCATCGACGGGGATGGCCTGCCCAGGCTGTGCCCAAGGGCGCACATCGAGCACCTTGCCGGGGCAGAAGAGCTCGTTCAGTTCGACCTGGTCGATGGTGCGTGAGGTTCGCCCCTCGCAGGTCGATCCGCTGTGCAGCGGTGCGTCCACGTGCGTGCCGCAATGCGACGACATATCGTTGAGCACCTCCGAACCCCAACCCTCGCCGTCGGGCAAGTCGTCGTGGCTGCAGCCGAAGAAGTGGCAGAAGCGGTCGCGGCCGTCCGGCGTCGCCGGGTGGGAATAGTCCACCCGGGGCGCCACCACGCCCGCGGCGGCGGCCATGGCGGGAGGAAGCAGATCGCGGTCGTGCGGGTCCAGCGTCGAGGACAGATCGATCAATCTCATGAAGTCTCCTTTAAGTCATACGTGCGTATAAATATACAACTGTATGATTTCAAGGATTGGCTGTCAACGAACTTCAATACCTCGCCACTTCCCTCATGCCCAAGCCCACCGCAGCGAAAACCGCCGTCTCTTCGAAGCGGCAGGCGCTTTCCGACACCACCGCAAACCAGATCCTCGACGCCGCCGAGGCCCTGTTTGCTGCACATGGCTACGGGGGCACCAGCATGCGAGCGATCGCGGAGCGGGCCAACGCCAACCTGGGAGCCTTCCACTACTACTGGGGATCGAAGCAGGCGCTGTGCAAGGCCGTGCTGGAGCGCCGCCTTGGGCCGGTGATGAAGGAGCGCAAGGAGCGCCTGGATGCATTCGAGGGTCGGAGGGTCCCGTTGCGAGAAATCCTGCGGGCCTCCATGGCGCCCTCACTGCTTGTCGCGGGAGCCAGTGTCCAGGAGCGCGAGTCGTTCCGTGCGTTCTACGGCCGCATGCTGATGGACCCTGCCGATGAAGTGCATGCGCTGACAGCATCCATCGTGGACGATTTCGCGCGCCGCTTCGTGGATGTCGTAAGCCACGAGCTTCCTCACTTGAGCAGCGAAGAGTTCTACTGGCGCGTCATCTTCGTCTACGGCGCCTTCTTCTATGCGCACAGCACGCACACGCGGGTGCAGGCGCTGTGGCCCGAGAAGCTGCAGGAGACCAGCATCGAGGCCGGTGTCGACTACCTGGTGAACTTCATCGAGGCGGGCCTCAAGGCAAAGCCGGCGCCCAGGTCCGCGGGTTGACGGGCCACCTGACAGACAAGCGTCTGGTGGGGGGCAGCACTGAGATACGTGATTCGAAGTTCCGGTCGCGCTGGCGGCCATGGCACTGCTCGTCCGAAACAAGAGGCCGGAGCGCCAATAACAGGACCCCTCACGAACACCGGCCGCAGTGATCGAGATCGAAAGCGACCCGATCAAATGACGCTCAGGAAATGCGACTTCGTTCTCTACGCCGCGTCTTCCGGCATGCCATCAGCACCAAATGCGACACCGCGCTCTTCCAGCTTCTCGCGCGCGGCGTGGTGCACCACGCCGCGTTTGCGCGTGTCGGACTCCAGCAGCCTGCGCAACGTGGCCTGGCCGACATTGGCATTGCGCACCACTTCCATGCGGACGCCCCAGAACTTGTCATTCGCAAAACGATCCAGGATCTCTTCGTCTGCATCCGGGTTCATGGCCGCCACGGCGCGTATGGCCTGATTGGGATCAGTCAAGAAGGGCTCGAGCTCAACCGCATCGGACGCTCCACTGGCAGCGATGTAACGAAGCGCCTCTGCAGCTTTCTGTTCTGTTGTCTTTTTGACCATTGCATTCTCAAAGTGATGAAGCTCACCTAGCTTCTCATGCGCAATGGTTGATGCATCCGAATTCCGGCTTCCCGGGTCGGATATGCGGCCATGGATCCCGCAAGAATCCTCGCGACCTGTGGGGGGACGAAACGACTTTTCTCCAGCTTTCGGCTCAAGCCGGCAACGGGTGCGCAGCCAGTGTCAACGGGGCGGCAGGGATGCCGCCAACATCGGGCCATGAGGCATGCCGGGAAAGACGAGGTACTGCGCACGCACGCCTGTGCGGTCGAGTCGCCCCGCCAGGTCCCGGCCAGCCTGCGGTGGCACGGCGGCACGCTGGCGTCGCAGGCGTTCGGCGCGCGCCGCGCTGACACCTGCAGGAGGTGGCGCGGCAGGACTCTCGCCTTCGGTCGAGGCGCCTTGCATGAACAACAGCATGGTCTCGCGCCCCGCCGGCAGGGGGCGGGGTGTTCGGCCTCGCGCAGGATGAAGCCGTCCTGCCACCACAACGAGGTGGCCGCCGCCGCGTAGCGCGAGAAGAACTGCGGCCGGTGCAACAACGCGTGCAGCGCGAACAAATCACCGTATGAGTGTCCCGCACAGCGTGCGGCGTCGCGGATCCAGCGGTGCGCGCGCCGCCAGGGCCGGCACCGCTTGAGAGACGATGAAGTCGAGAAAATGATCGGCGCCGCCGCCTGGTCGGCCAGGTTCCTCATCGTCCCAGGTCGGACCGTCCGCGCGCACCGACGGCGTGTAGTCATAGGCGCGCATTGCCACGTCGAAACGCAGATCGCTGTCGGGGCCGATGGCCGGATCATCGGCGCGTCGCCGCGAGCGCTCAGTGCATCGAGCTGTGCATTGCCGAGCGAGCAGGCAGCAGTTGCTGCGATCGCACAGGAAGTTTCAGGTCAAAGGGAGTTCTAATGCGGTCTACGACAGGCCGTTCTACGGACTTGCCTGTCGGGATCGTCCTTCAAGCAGGCATCGGCGGCCCCCGAGTCCGGCGGCGGAAATCGCTGCAAAGCAGACAAGCGCGACTGGCTACATGCAAAGAAGGCGGGATGAGAATGAGCTTCTCACAAGCCACACAGTCGATAGCTGAAAACGGTGACCGATCAGTGCGCAGGATCCATGCGCAGCCGGTACGCCACGCCATCGCGGCCGGGGTCGGCGCCGCCGTGCAGGCCATCGGCCTGTACCTGCACGCCGTGCACCCAGCCGATGGTGTAGTTGTACGGGTTCCGGCCAATGGCGTAACCCTGTGCTTCCAGCGCGCGTGTGGTGGAACGCGGAATGCGGTTGCACACGTCGATGGCGTTGCTGGTGGACGAGAAGCGAGGTGCCGACACGGCTGCCTGCATCTCCATGCCGTGATCGATCACGTTGAGCAGCACCTGCAGCACGCCCATGGCGATCTGCGTGCCCCCCGGGGCGCCGAGCACCACGTCGAGCTCACCGTCCTTGAAGGTCATGGTGGGGCAGGACGAGGTGAAGCGGCTCTTGCCCGGCTGGATGCTGCCGGCGCGGCCCGGACGCGGGTCGAACACGCCCATGCAACCGTTGTACAGAAAACCCATGCCCGGGGTGATGATGCCCGAGGGCATGGCCAGCGAGTGGGTCAGGGACACGGCGTTGCCGTCGGCGTCCACCACGCTCAGGTGGGTGGTGTCGCGCGGCACGGGCGCGCCAGGGTTCACGCGCTCCACGTTGAAGCGATGGCCCGTGCGGATCTGCTCGGCCACTTCCCGGGCCATGTCCTTGGACAGGAGCTGATCCAGCGGCACATCGAAGAACTTCGGGTCGCCGATGCAGCGGTCCTTGTCGATGGTCGCCTTCTTCATGGCCTCGCACACCCGCTGCAGATAGGCGGGGCTGTTGTGCTCCAGACTCGCCAGATCGAAGTGCTCGAGGATGTTGAGCATCTCCAGCAGCATGGCGCCGCCGCCCGGGGGCTGGTTGGTCGTGATGGTGCGGTCGCGGTAGCTGCCCACCAGCGGCGGGTTGCGCTGCACCTGATACCGGGCCAGGTCGTCGAGCGTGATCAGCGCCCCCAGCGACTGCAGGTGCGTCACCATCTTTTGCGCCAGGTCGCCCTGGTAGAACGGGCGCGCACCTTCTTCGGCAATCTGGCGCAGCACCGCAGCCATGCCTTCGTTGCGCAGCGGCGCACCGATGGGCTTGGGGCGGCCATCGGGGCGGCAGTACAGCTGGCGGCTTTCCTCGCAGTACTGCAGCCGCTCCAGGTTGCCGACGCGCCCCATAGTGGGTTCGTCGATCCAGAAGGCGTGCATGCCGGGTCGCACAAAGTAGCCGTCCGCGGCCCAGCGGATGGCGGGCTCCACCACCTGCCGCCACGGCAGGCGGCCGTGTGTTTGGTGCATGGCCTCCAGGCCCTTGAGCGTGGCCGGCGTGCCGATGGACTGGGGGCCGATGTCGTTGACGCGGCCCTTGAGGATGAAACCGAAGCCGTCCTTGGTCTCGCCCTCCAGCAGGTGCTCCCACATGTTTTCCCTGGCCGCCAGCGGCGCGGGCGAGTGGAAGTCGAAATATTCATGCACCTGGGCGCCCGGCAGGTACACGGCGGCGGTGCCGAAACCTGCGATGCCGCACATCAGCGGATCGACCACGGTCTGGGCCAGTGCGGTGGCCACGGCGGCATCCACCGCGTTACCGCCTGCGCGCAGGATGTCGATGCCGGACTCGGCGGCCTCCGGCTGCGGGCAGACCACCATTGCTTCTTTTTTCATGAGGTGTGATGACGAACCCCTTGCTGCATCGGCGATACGGCAAGGGGTGAAGATGGAAGAAAAGGGGGCGGTGCTTGTGCGGTCGCCGGCTTACTTGGCGCTGAGGTTCAGTGCCCCGAGCGTGGGCCCCCAGGCCTTGGCGTCACGCGCCGCCGTTTCCATGACCAGCGCGGAAGGGCCGGACATGGGGATCACGCCCATGCTTTTGAGCTTGGCCTGCACGTCGGGACTCTGGTGGAAGGCCGCCGTCGCCTTGTTGAGCTTTTCCACAACGTCGGCCGGCGTGCCGGCGCGTGCCACCACGGCACTCCAGCCCATGTTGTCAAAGCCCTTCACACCCAGCTCACCCAGGGTGGGTACATCGGGCAGCTCAGGGGTGCGTTGCGGCGACAACACGGCCAGTGGATTGAGCTTGTGGTTCTTGATGTGGGGCAGGGCGGTGCCATACACCGGTGCCATCACTTCGGTTTGCCCGCCAATGGTGGCCAGGATGCCGTCGGCCTCGCCCTTGTAAGGGATGTGGGTCATCGAAATGCCCAGGGCATTGGACACGAGCTCGACAGCCAGATGGGTGGAGTTGCCCAGGCCGGCGGACGCGAAGTTCAGCTTGCCGGGTGCCGCCTTGGCTTTTTCTGTCAGATCCTTGAGCGTCTTGATGCCCGTGGCCGGGTTGGCCGACAGCACGAACGGCACCGTCGTCAGCATGGTCACGCCAACGAAATCCTTCTCGGGGTTGTAGGGCAGTGGCTTGTAGGTGAACTGATTGAGCACCATCAGCGACACGCTGCCCAGCAGCAAGGTGTAGCCATCGGCGGGCGCATTCAGCGCGTTCTGTGCGGCAATGAGGCCGCCCGCACCGGGCTTGTTCTCCACCACGATGGTGGCGCCAATGGCCTTGCCTGCGTGTTCAGCCCACATGCGCGCGATCGTGTCGCTGCTGCCGCCCGGGGCCTGCGACACGATCAGGCGCACGGGACGACTGGGGTAGGAGGCTTGCGCGAACACGGTGGTGGCCGTGGCGGCTGCGACCGCGACACCCATCAGGATCTTGTAGACGTTCGTGATTGCTTTGGGCACAGGGATTCCTCAGAGGGTCTGTCATGGAAGATGAAGTAATTTTCATGACAACCCCTGCCATCTGCCTAGTGAAAATGCAAAATGGATGCATGAAGGTTTACTCATGATCGAGCGTTCGGAAGGCCTGTCATGGGCACGAGGCATCAAGGTCCGGCATCTGGAGTCCTTTCTGGTGCTGGACGAGGCGGGCACGCTGACCGAAGCGGCGGCGCGGCTGCACATGACGCAATCTGCCATGTCGCACTGGCTGGCAGAGCTCGAACGCGTGGCGGGCACGCCGCTGGTGGTGCGCGGGCGCAAGGTGCAGCTGACGCCTGCCGGGCATCTGCTCAAACGCCTGGCCATCACGGTGCTGGGCGATATCGCCCGCACCGGCCTCGAAATGCATGCGGTGGCTGCGGGACGCGTGCCGCGACTGAACGTGGGCAGCGTCTGGGCAGGCATCGCCGGCGGCCTGCCCGAAGCCGTGACCGCCTTCCAGCAGCGCCATGCCGATGTGGCCGTGTCCATCCACGACGGCCTGTTCGACGACCTGCTCAAAGGCCTGGACACGCGTGCCATGGATGCCGTGATCGGCGTTCTGGATGCGCGGGCGCACCAGCCGCAACTGGCGCATCACGTGCTCTTCGACGACCAGGTGAGCATCGTCATCGGCCAGGGCAGCAAACACTGGAACAACGACCAGCCGCTCGGCTTTGCGGATGTGTTGCGCGAGCAATGGGTGATGCCGCCCCTTGGCACGCTCACCCGCATCCAGATGGATGCCTACCTCATCGAGCAACAGGCATCGTGGCTGGTGCCCAAGGCAGAAACCGCCTCGTTGGCCATGATGCAGGCGCTGCTGCAAAAGGGCGACTATGTCGGCGTGTGTGCGGAATCCATGGCGGACTACATGGCCTCGCTGGGGCTGTTCCGCAAGGTCGCCGTCGATTCGAACATCCGCTTCGGCCCCATCACCGTGGTGTGGAACCGCGAGCACGTCTCGGCCACGCTCATGGATTTCATTGCCTGCCTGAAGGCGCATGCGCGGGGCTTGCCTGCCGCACACGTGCAGGAGGCGCCCAGCGCTTAGCGGCCCGCCAAGGCAAGTGTCTCAGGTCGAATCGGAAGCTTCGTAGACCACCACTGCCGCGGCCAGGTCCTCCAAGGCGGTGCCCACGGCCTTGAAGACGGTCCGCCCGTCACCATCGGCGCGTCCCTTGATCCGGCCCGTGGCCAGGTCGGCCAACTCCCCTGCCACATCGTCGGCGGCGAACACGCCGCGCGACATGGGCCCGAGCAATTCGCCACTCTTTTGCAACGCCTCTTGTGTATCAACAAACAGACGTGCACCCGCAAAGCAGGCATCGTCTGCTTCGCGCATCTGCGGCGTGAAACTGCCGATCAGGTCGAGGTGGCTGCGAGGCCGCAGCCACGCGCCCTGCACCACCGGCTGCGTGGCGAGCGTGGCACAGCTCACGATGTCGACGTCGTTCACCGCGTGGGCAAGGTCCGGCGCAACGGCCGCCTCGATGTTCTGCGCGCACAGCCGCGCAGCGAGTGCCTTCGCCGCAGATTCGTCGCGGTCCCACACCACCACGCGTTCGATCGGACGCACGGCGCGGTAGGCCTCGGGAATCAGACTGCCGACACGTCCGCAGCCGACGACCAGCAGGCTGCGCGCATCGGCAGGCGCGAGATAGGACGCGGCCAGGGCCGAGGCGGCCGCGGTGCGGCGCGACGTGATCTCGTTGCCGTCGATCTGCGCCAGCGGCTCGCCCGTGCTTGCGTCGTACAGCACATAGGTCGAGAACAGTCCGGGAAGGCCGCGCCGCGCGTTGTCCGGAAAGATGGTCACGGTCTTGATGCCCAGGTAGCGGTCGCGCTGCCACGCCGGCATGACCAGCACGGTGCGGGGTGAGGTATCCGTTTCGGCCTGGAGCGAATGCGTGTGCCGCAGAGGCACCTCGCAGCCAGCGATGAACATCTCCCGAAGGGCCGGGATCAGGCGGTCGAAGGGCAATGCACGGCGGGTGCTTTCGGTATCGATGATTTTCATGAGGTCGCGAATGGAATCAGGTGAATGAAAGTGCCGGCCGTCATGCCTCGAGCACCACGTCTTCGAGCGGGATGGCCTGGCAGGCAAGGCACACGGCCGGGTCTTCCGGTTCGCTGCCGTGCAGATGGCGCACCTTGCCGCTCAGCACGCGCACCGCACAGCTCTCGCACTGGCCCACACGGCAGCCGCTGGCCATCTGCACGCCGAGCGATTCGCCAAAGGTCAGTAACGTGCCCTGCCGGGGCGTCCACGTCGCGGGGGCGCGGCCCGAGCGCGCAAAGTTGACGGTGAAGCGCTGGTCGCCGTCGGTGGGCGGCGTGGTGGGCGAGCGGAAGACCTCGCTGAAGATGTCGAAGCGCGGAACGCCCCGCGCCACGAGGCCGGCGGTCACCGCGTCCATCATGGCCGGCGGTCCGCACAGGTAGAAACGGGCGCGCTGCGCGATCAACGCGTCGTCCACCACGCTCGCGTCGATGAAGCGATCCGACTGGTAGTCGATGCCCTGACGCTCCTGCGGCTGTGGTACGTTGTAGTGGTCGACAACCTGCAACTGCGGCAGCCGCGCGCAGTGCTGCGCAATGCGCTCGCGAAACGCGTGGGTCGTGCCGTTCTGGTTGGCGTAGTAGAGCCAGATGGCCGGCCCCTGCGCGCCGTCGGGCAGCGATTCGAGCAGGCTGATGAAGGGCGTGATGCCGATGCCGCCCGCGAAAAAGACCAGCGGCTGCGGCGAGTGGCGCGGCAGCACGAAGCCGCCGGACGGCGCCCGCAGCGAGAGGGTGTCACCGACCTTCAACGCGCGGTGCAGATGGCTCGACACGCGCCCCTCGTGCGGCGTGCCGTCGGCCGAGCGGCCGCGCTGGTGGCGCACGGCCACGCTGTAGCTGCGCCGGCCCGGCACCTCGGCCGCGCCCGTGAGCGAGTAGGCGCGCGTGACCTGCGTGCCATCGTCCAGATGCAATTGCATCTCGATGTGCTGACCGGGTCGGTAATCGGGCAGTTCGCCGCCGTCGACTGGCTCGAAGTGGATGCCCAGCACGCCGTCGGCCTCGGGCCTCAGCGCGCTGACGCGGAAGGGGCGGTAGCCGGACCACTTGCGCTGCCGCACCTCTGTGGCCGGGTCGCGTTCGATGTCGCAGAGAAACGAGCGATGCGGCACCGAGCAGCTCACCGGGTCGCAACTGTCGGCGGATATCAGCGCGTTGAAGTTGCTGCCCAACGCGCCTTCAATCGGCAGGCCGTCGCGGTCGAGCTCGGGGCAGCTCTGCCACCAGCCGAACTCGGCCACGATGACGTCGTCCGCCAGTTGGGGCGTGACGCGGGCGACGAAGCGGGCCTCACCCACGCGCGTGCGGATGCGCATCCAGTCGCCGTCCACGATGCCCTTGGCGGCCGCGAGCGCGGGGCTCAATTCGGCCACCGGATCGGGCGCGCGCTTGCGCAGCGAGGCCAGACTGCGGTGCTGGCTGTGGCAATAGAAGCCGTTCTTGGCCGAACTCAGCACATAGGGAAAGCGGCCCTGGCGCGTGGCCTTCGCATCGCGCGGCGTGTCTGCCGGTTCGACGAAGGTGGCGACCGGCGGCTGGCCGTGGCGCAGCAGGGTTTCGGAATAGAGCTCGACGCGGCGCGTCGGGGTGTCGAAGCCGCGCACGCCGGTGGGCGTGGCGCGGGCGTACTTCTGCTCGCTCGCGTCGATGGCGCAGGCCATGCCTTCGGGCCGGGCACGCAACTGGTCGACCGTGAGGCCGAGCGGCTCGAGCATGTGGTTCCAGCCCGCGTCGAGGCTGCCGCCGAAGAAGTCGTCGCCCATGCCCAAGCGAACGGCCAGGTCGAACAGCACGTCGTTGTCGGCGCGCGATTCACCGCGTGGCGTCACCATGCGCTGGCGCAACTGCACCCAGCCGGCCGCACGGTCGTCGATCTCGAAGCCGATGCGCAGGCCCTCGCGTTCCCAGGGTGTATTGACCGGCAGCAGGATGTCGGCGTACCGGGCGGCGGGTGTTTCGAACAAGTCGCAGTGCACGTGGAATTCGAGCTGCGACAGCGCCCGGTGCGCGAGCGCCGTGTCGGCCTGCGATACGGGCAGGTTGGTGCCGAAGGCCATCATCGCGCGCACCTTGTAAGGCTCGCCTTCGAGAATCGCGCGGTAGGTGTCGCGCGCCGTCACCCAGCCGTGCGCGGGAGGGCCGATCGGGCGCTGCGCCAGACCGAGGGCCTTGGCGCGCTGCGCGTCGGGCAGCAGTGAGAGCGAGTTGACGGCGTTGACGCGCGGACCGACGCGAACGCGGTTCGCGCCGATGCGGTCGAAGCTGCCGCACAGCGCATACAACGTGGCGACTGCACGCTCGGCTTGCGTCGCGTTGGTGTGCTGGCCGATGCCAGTCCAGGCGTGATAGGCCACGCGGCGGCAAGTGCCGAAGAGGTCGGCGACTGCGTGCAACGAAGCTTCAGCAACGCCGGTGATGCGTTCGACATTCGGCGGTGTGTAGGCCGCGCAGCCCTGGGCCAGCAGTTCGAACGCTGGCGCGCACGACAAGCGATGCGCGCCCACGTCGACCTCCACCGCGCCGCGCAGGCGGAAGTGGGCGGCGTCCTGGGTTTGCGCCGCCTGCTCGGTGTCGTAAGGCACCGCGCGGTTCAGTGCGTCGTTCCACGCCATGAAGCGGTTGCTTTGGCCTTCGGGCCACAGGTCCTGCTCGCGCAGGAAGTGTCCGTTGTCGCCGCGCACCAGCAGCGGGGCATTGGTCCATGCGCGCACGAAACCTTCGTCGAAGCGCGCGTCCGCGATCAGCAGGTGGACCAGCCCCAGCGCCAGTGCCGCATCGGTGCCGGGCCGTACGGGCAGCCAGGTGTCAGCCTGCCGTGCGAGCGCCGTGGGGCGCGGATCGATCACCACCATCTTCGCCCCGTTCGCGCGGCCTCGGCCGATCGCGTTGGCCTGCGCCAGCCAGGTGTTCGCTGGGTTGTGCCCCCACAGCACGATCAGTTCGGCCTGCGCGTAGTCGGCCGCAGGCATCCCGCAGCCGAAGGTGAAGGCGTGCGCGAAGTCCTTGTGCCAGTTGCAGACCTCGGTCGCGTAGCAGATGTTGGGACTGCCAAAGAGGCGCACGAAGCGCTCGATCCAATCGATGCTGTCCGTCAATGGCGTGCCGCTGGGCGTGGTCACAGCGAACACCACCGACTCGGCACCGCTCTCGGCCTTGATGGCACTCAGGCGCTTGGCGGTCTCGGCCAGTGCCTCGTCCCAGCCAATGCGCACCCAGCCCGGATCCGCTTCGGTCTTGGGCCTCGTGCGGCGCATCGGGTAGCGCAGACGGTGCGGGCTGTGCACGAGCTCGGGCGCGGCCTTGCCCTTCATGCACATCGCCTGGCCGGTGGGGTGCGAGGCGTCGGGCCTCACCGACACCAGCATGTCGTCACGCACCTCGTTGAGCGTGCCGCAGCGCGAACGGCAGAGCGTGCAGTAGCCCTGCCTGGTTTGCGTGGGCGCCGTCGTCGTCATCACTTGCATCCGGAATCTGCGCGGCTCAAGGCATCACCGGCGCGACATAGCTCAGCGTGCGCCCGAAGGCCCAGAGCATGAAGAGCACCAGCGGCGCATGCACCAGCAATTGCAGGAAGGTAAAGCCCACGATGTCGCGTGCCTTCAGCGACAGCACGCCCAGCAGCGGCAGCATCCAGAACGGGTTGATCAGGTTGGGCAGCGCCTCGGCCGCGTTGTAGACCTGCACGGCCCAGCCCAGGTGGACCTTCAGGTCGTTGGCCGCTTGCATGACGTAGGGCGCCTCGATGATCCACTTGCCGCCACCCGAAGGAATGAAGAAGCCCAGCACGGCGGAATACGCGCCCATCACCACGGCGAAGCTGTCGACGCTGGAAATGCTCACGAACAGGTGCGCGACGCGGTCCGACAGCGTGATGCCTGCGTCGCCCTTGGCGCTGGTCAGCATGGCCGCGATGGCACCGTACAACGGGAACTGGATGATCACGCCCGCCGTCGACGGCACTGAGCGCGACACCGCGTCGAGAAAGCTGCGCGGGCGCCAGTGCAGCAGCAGCCCGATCATGAGGAACAGCAGGTTGTAGGTGTTGAGGCCCGAGATCGCGATCAGAGGGCTCTTGGCCATGAACTCCTGCGCCAGCCAGCCGAAGCCCAGCGCGCACAGGAGCAGCGTGAGCAGCGGACTGCGCTCGAACCACTCGCCGGGGCGGCGCTCGGCGGACTCGGCGGAAGCGGGATTGGCTTCCGTGAGGTCCACGCCCAGGTCCTGCGCCGTGACCGCGTGCTTCGCGTCAGGCGCCGACCACAGCGCGATGGCCACCGACACGACCATCAACACCAGCGCCATGGCGACCGACTGCCACAGGAAGATGGTCTGGCTGAACGGGATCACGCCGGTGATGTCCAGAATGCTCTTGGGCAGGCTGCTGGCGTTGGCCTGCAACTGCGCCGCCGACGAACTGAGCCCCAACGCCCAGGTCGCGCCCATGCCGAGATAGGCCGCTGCACCGCCGGCGCGGTAGTCCATGCGCAGGTCGAGGCGGCCGGCCAGCGCGCGCACATAGAGCGCGCTGAAGATCAGCGAAATGCCCCAGTTGAAGAGCGACAGGATCATGCTGATCGCCGCCACGTACGCGATAGCCTGGCGCCCCGACACGGGCAGTGCGGCCAGCTTGCGGATGAGTCGCGCAGCCGGCGGCGAGGTCGCCACCACGTAGCCGCCGACGGCCACCAGCGCCATCTGCATCGTGAAAACAATGAGGCTCCAGAAGCCGTCGCCGAAAGACTTGGCCACCGCTTGCGGGCTCGACCCGTTCAGGAGCGCGGCGCCCGCGACCACCACCACGGCGATGGCCGCGAACACGAAAGCGTCGGGAAACCAGCGCTCGGCCCAGGCGGTGAAGCGCAGGCCCAGGCGGCTCAACAGCCCGGCATCGGTCGAGGCCTCTTGGGGTACAGGAGGGTGGGCGCCGTGTCCGGCGGAAGTGTGTGATGTCGATGGCATGGGGGTCTCCTGCTACTGCTGCTGGAACGGTGGGCGTCCTCGTCACACGCCTGACATGGCGTGCTGCCCGGATGTTAGGAATTGCCATCGACAATTCATAATCTCTATTTTCAATAGAGAGATATAGGATGTATCTATGTCGATAACGATCAAGCAGCTGCAGCACTTCGTGGCCGCAGCGCACACGGGGCAGGTGTCCCGCGCAGCCCAGCGCTGCTATGTGAGTCAGCCGTCGCTGACCACTTCGCTCAAGAACCTGGAGTCGACGCTGAAGGTGCAGCTCTTTACGCGACACTCCGACGGGCTAAGGCTGACCGTGCAGGGCGAGGGCTTCCTTCGGCATGCGGAGCACATGCTGCATACGCTCGATGCGGCGGTAGAGGAGACGCGCAACTCGGTGTCCTCGGTCGAGGGGCGGGTGCAGATCGCCATCACCGACACCGTGTCCGAATACATGCTGCCCAAGATCATCGGCGCGATGCGCAGGCAACTGCCGCTGGTCGAATTCGAGCCCGTGGAGCGCAACCGGCTCGAGATCGAGAACGGCTTGCGCAGCGGCGAATTCGACCTGGCCGTGGTCCTGGTGTCGAACCTCTCTCGCGCGCCGGACATCCGCCGCGAGAACCTGCTGAAGTCGGCGCGCCGCCTGTGGACTTCGTTCGACCATCCGCTGGTGGCGCAGAAATCGGTGTCGCTGCGCGAGATCGCGCAGATGCCCTTCGTGCTGCTGGACATGGACGAGCACGTGGACACCGTGGGCCGCTATTGGAGCGCGATGAAGCTCAAGCCCAAGGTCGTGTTCCGCACCAAATCGATCGAGGCCGTGCGCAGCCTCGTCGCACAGAACGTGGGTGTGACCATCCTGTCGGACCTGGTGTTTCGCCCCTGGTCACACGATGGTGGGCGCATTCGCAGGACGGTGGTGTCGAGCGCGGTGCCCTCGATGGACCTGGGACTGGCTTATCGGCGCGGGGCCGTTCTTTCCGAGGCCACGGCAGCCTCTGCGAGTACCTTGCGGTTGCTGGCCAAGACACTGACGAGAGAATCACAACCGCGGACGGATGACGAGCCGCTGTAGCTTTCGAGTGGGCCGCTTCCTGCGACACGCATGGCAGGCGTGGGGTGAGCGACAGCTACCGGCAGTTGTCACCCAGTCGCCGAAGGCGGGCTTATCGCAAGCCAGAAGAATCGCGTCCAGGACCGCGTCTCTGGCAGCCTCATCGGCATTGTCCCGGCAGGCCGCGCAATACGGGCAGCAGTTGCTGCGTTCGCACAGGATATTTCAGAACAGCCGGAATTGCGGTGTGTCACCCTGTTAAGAAGAAGGAAGGGGGCGGTTCGCACTGCGCCGACCGATCAGGCAGTTCCGGCTTCAGCCACGCGCAACCGGTAGAGGCCGACGTCGACGAGCCCCGCGCGGAAGCCGGCCTCGCAGTAGGAGAGGTAGTAGGTCCACAAGCGCTTGAACGCGGCGTCGAAGCCGAGTGGCTCGATCTGCGGCCAGGCGGCGAGGAACCGGCGCCGCCACTCTGCCAGGGTTCGCGCGTAGTCCTTGCCGAAGCAGTGGGAAGCCTCGATCACCAACCCTGCGCGTTGCGCCTGTTCCCGCAGCACGCGCGGACTGGGCAGCATGCCGCCGGGAAAGATGCAGTGCTGGATGAAATCGGTCCCCTGGCGGTAGCTGTCGAACTGCGCATCGGCGATCGTGATCGCCTGCAGCACCACCACGCCACCGGGCTTGAGGCGCTCGCGCAAGGTGGCGAAGTAGGTGGGCCAGTAGGCCTCGCCGACGGCCTCGATCATCTCGATGGACACGATGCGGTCGAACCGGCCCTGCACGTCGCGGTAGTCCTGCAGCCGCAGGTCGACCCGGTCGGCCACGCCCCAGTCCTGCGCGCGTTCGCGGGCGAAGGCCAGTTGCTCGCTCGACAGCGTGACGCCGGTGACGCGCGCCTCGTGCCGGCGGGCCAGGCTCGCGGCCAGCGTTCCCCAGCCGCAGCCGATCTCGAGCACGTCGCCCCCTTGCGGGGTGTCGAGCATGTCGGCGATGGCAGCGAGGCGACGCGCCTGGGCGGCTTCCAGCGTGTCGTCGTCGGCGTCGCTGAACATCGCGCTCGAGTACAGCATGCTGTCGTCCAGCCAGTGCCGGTAGAACGCGTTGCCCAGGTCGTAGTGGAACGCGATGTTGTGCCGGCTTCCGCGCCGGCTGTTGCTGCGGGTCAGGTGCCGCAGCCGCGCCGCCCAGCGCGCCAGCCCGCGCCCCTTGAGCAGCGATCCCCAGGCCGACTCGTTGGCCAGGCCGAATTCGAACAAGGCCAGCAGGTCGGGACTTTCCCACTCGCCATCGCGGAACGACAGGGCCAGGCCCAGATCGCCTTGCAGCGCCAGGCGCAGCAGCGGGCGCCAGCTCAGCAGGCGCAGGCTCGCGTGCGGCCCGGGTTCGCGGCCGGCCACCTCGATGCATCGGCCGCCCGGAAGGCTCAAGGACAGCCGGCCGAAACGCGTGCGGGCCAGCAGCCGGCGCAGCGGCGAGAAAACCGGAGCGGCATCGAGAGCGGGTGCGGAAGGTGTGGTCAGGCTCATGGGGTCTTGTTCGAAGGAACGATGGTGAGGTCGTGGTCGGGGGCAGCCGGTCGCGGATGCAGCGGCACGCGCTTGATCCACAGACGCAGGGCCTGCCAGTGGATGGCGGCCACCACCTTGAGGGTCAGCAACGGATGCGTGATGAACACGCGCAGCAGCGCCAGGTCGCTCAGGGGGGCGCGTTGGCCGTCGAGCCGCGCGTTGAGCACGGCGCCGGCCGCGTCGTGCACGCTGATTCCGACCGAGACCGCCTCGCCCGGCGGTGCGACGCGGAACCGGTAGTGCAGGTCCATGCCGTTGAAGGGGGAGACGTACATCTGCTTGTCGCAGTGCTGCTCGACGATGGACGCGCCGTCGTCAGCGACGGGGATCAGGTAGCTGTGCCGCTGCCCGAAGGTGTTGTTGACCTCGTACAGCAGCGCCTGCAGCGCGCCGTCGGGTGCATGGCAGAACCAGACGCTGAGCGGGTTGAACACATGGCCGAGCAGCCGCGGCATGGCCAGCAGCCGGATCGCGCCGCCGGTCGCAAGGCCGGCCTCGCGCAGCCGCGCCTCCACCTGGACCCGCAGGTCGCGGCCCGAGCCGTCGCCATGGTCGGCGGCATGGAAGCTGAACAGGTTGAACCGGTCCACCGAGAAGCAGCGCAACCGGGCGTGCAGTTGCGGCAGTTCGCCGATGTCGATCAGCAGGTTGTAGACCCGGTAGCTCAGCCGGTGCCGCTTCGGCCGCAACCGCTGGTGCATGACGCGTCCGATGTAGAGCGCCGAGCCTTCGTGTGCGTTCATGAGGCGACGGTCTGCGCGCCTTGCGGCAGATGGATGCGCCCGGACTCCTGCGCCACGCACCAGGGCCGGCGCACGCCGCCGAGCGCTTCGGCGACGGCCAGGCCGGCCTGCAATCCGTCCTCGTGGAAGCCGGCGCCGAAGTAGGCGCCGCAGAACCAGGTGCGGCGCTGGCCCTGCAGCTGCCACAGCTGGCGCTGCGCGGCCATGGCCGCGGCATCGAACAGCGGGTGGTCGTAGACCTCGGTGCGGATCAGGTGCTCGGGCCGTGGGTCGATCGCCGGGTTCAGGGTCAGGAACAGCGGCTCGGCCGCCGCGCCCTGCGGCAGGTGGGGCTGCAGCCGGTTCATCCAGTAGGTCACCGTCGGGGCCGCTCCGCTGCCGCGCGTGCCGAGGTAGTTCCAGCTCGACCACACGGCGCGCCGCGCCGGCATCAGGGCGGGGTCGCGGTGCAGCACGGCCAGGTTGCGGCTGTAGGGCAGGGCACCGAGCAGGGCACGCTCGGCACCGGTGGGCGCGTCAAGCAGCGCCAGCGAGCGGTCCGCATGGGTGGCCAGGACCACCTGGTCGAAGCGCTCGGGCCACCAGCCGGCGCTCGTGCGAAGCCGCACACCTGCCGGCTCGCGATGCAGTTCGAGCACGGCCCGGTCCAGCTGGATGCGGTCGGCGAAAGGCTGGCTGAGGCGCCGCACGTATTCGCGGCTGCCGCCCACCACCGTGCGCCAGATGGGGCGGCCGCTGATCTGCAGAAGCCCATGGTTCTCGCAGAACCGCACAAAGGCGGCAACCGGATAGCGCCCCACCTGCGCCGCTGGCGTGGACCAGATGGCCGCAGCCATGGGATAGAGGTGGTCGTCGCGAAACGCGCGGCCATAGCCGTGGGCATCCAGGTAGTCGTCGAGCGCCTGGTCGCCTGCGACCTGCGCATCGCGCGGCGCCTCGCGGTAGAACCGCAGCAGGTCGCGCAGCATGGCCCAGAAGCGGGGGCGCGCCAGGTTGCGCTTTTGCGCGAACAAGCCGCCCAGGTCGGTGCCGGCGTATTCGAGCCCGCCGGCGTCCAGGCTCACTGCGAACGACATGTCCGAGGCCGCGGTCGGCACGGCCAGGTGCTGGAACAACGCGGAGAGGTTCGGGTATGCGGGCTCGTTGTAGACGATGAAGCCGGTGTCCACCGGCACCGGGCCTTCCCGGCCCGGCGCGTCCACGGTATGGCTGTGGCCGCCCAGCCGGGGCTCGCTCTCGAACACCGTGACCTCGTGGCGCTGGGACAGCAGCCAGGCGCAGGACAGGCCCGAGATGCCGGTGCCGACGACGGCGATGCGCTGGCCGCCGGGCACCGAAGCAGGCGTCGGCAAGGCGGCAGGCGGGGCGAGAAGTGGCAGCATGGGGAGCCTTTGGCGAGTCTTGCTGCCCTGTACGCAGAAAACGGTCATTTGGATTGCCCGCGTGTCGCTGCGATGATCCGAATGCCGCTCCCTTGCGTATGACAGGACATGGCCGTTGCTCCCGATCCGTCCAACCCCAGTGCGGGCACTCCGTTGCCCCGCAGTCGCCGAGCGTCCATCTTGACCGTGGTCTCCCCCGATTCCCAGCCGTCTCCCCGCGCCGACGAACTCTGGGCCGAGGCGATGGCCGCCGTGGCGCAGCGACAGGACCGGGACGCGTTCGCGCAGTTGTTCTCGCATTTCGCGCCGCGCATCAAGCACTACCTGATGCACAGTGGCAGCCCGGCCATCCAGGCCGAGGAACTGGCCCAGGAAGCCCTGGTCACCGTCTGGCGCAAGGCCGCGCTGTTCGATCCGGCCCGGGCGGCCGCCACGACCTGGATCTTCGCCATCGCGCGGAACCTGCGTGTGGACGCGCTGCGGCGGCGCCAGGGTGTGCAGTCGTCTGTGGACGCGTTCGACTTCGACCTGCTCCCCTCGGATGACCCGGCCGTCGAAGACCAGCTGCACGACGCGCGCCTGAACGAGCGCCTGCGCGGTGCGCTGCGCCTGCTCCCGCCCGAGCAGCAGCAGGTGCTGCATCTTTCCTATTTTGAAGACGCGCCGCATGCCCGCATCGCGGCCCAGCTGTGCATTCCGCTGGGCACGGTGAAGTCGCGCGTGCGCCTGGCGGTCGCCCAACTGCGCCGCCTGCTGGAACATTGACGATGGACATCCGACACCACCCCGACGACGACCTGCTGCTGGCCGGGTCCTCCGGCCACTTGCCGGCTGGCATGCGACTGGTCCTGGCCAGCCACCTGGAACTGTGCCCGCTGTGCCGCGAGCGGGCGCGCGCACTCGATGCCGTGGGCGGCATCCTGCTCGACGGCCTGGAAGCGGTCCCGCTTGCCGATGACGCGCTGTCGCGCACCTGGGCCCGGATCGATGCGCACGAAGGCGCTGAACCCGCCCCCGTGCGGGTCAGCGCGCCCCCACCGCTGCCGCCCGGCGCGCGCTGGCCGCGTGCGCTCGCTCACTGCAGTGCCACGCCCTGGCGCTGGATCGGTCCCGGCATGCGCTGGAGCCGTGTGACCGTGCCCGAGGCCCCGGAGGCCAATGTCTTTCTGCTGCGCATCGCGGCCGGCAAGTACCTGCCGCAGCACACGCATCAGGGGCAGGAGTTCACCCAGGTGCTACATGGCTGCTTCCACGATGGCCGGGCCTTGTTCGGCCCCGGCGATTTCGATGCGGCCGATGCCGAGATCAACCACCAGCCGGTGGTCCAGGACGGCAGCGAGTGCATCTGCCTCGCCTCGCTGGACGGCCGGCTGCGCTTCGACGGGGCTATTGCACGCTTCTTCGGCGCGCTGGTCGGGATGTGAGGCGCGCCGCGACCCACGCCGACACGCCGCTCACGGCCGTGCCCCATGCCAGGTCGGCGGCAGTGACGGCCCAGGGCCAGTCGCGCAGCGTGGCCTGGTTCGTCAGGTCATAGGTCGCGTAGGCCACGAGCCCGAGCAGCGCGCCGCGACGCAACGCCACGGCGGGCTCGCCAGCCTCCAGTGCCGGCGCGATCGCCAAGACGACCAGGCCCATCAGGTAGAGCGCATAGAACAGCGCCGCCGCCGTCCAGTTCACCTGCGGCGCCATCAGCGCACCGAGCGCGGGCTGGTACAGGCGCGGTCCCATGACCGACAGCCAGACGGCATCCAGCACCAGAAAACACACGAGCGCCCACAGGTAGGCAGCGAGCAAGGTACGCGGGGATGGCTTCATGGGGTGCTCCGTGCAGGAGAGGTCAGTCGGTAGCTCAGTTGGCGATCGCCCTTGGTGTCAGCGTCGAGCCCGATCCAGCGTCCGCTGTCGGCGGCATACCAGATGCGGATGCGCTGCTGCGCCGCCTGCAGTCGCCAGCCGCGCGCCCGCACGGGCTGACCGCGGACCTCGAGGGTCGCATCGGGCAGCGGCTCGAAGCGGACCGGCTCGACCTTGCCCGTCTGGGGATCGATCAGGCGCTGTTGTTTCACCAGCCGGGGATTCCAGTAGGCAAAGCTCATCGGGCAGTCGCCGTCGAAGCGCTGCGCGATCTGCTGGCGGGTGCCGTCGTCGTCGGTCTCGGCGCGCAGCTCACGCAGGCAGTCGCCGGCCCAGCGCTCCTCGGCCTGGTGCCGGTAGCGGTACACAGGGATGCCGAGCATGCGCACGGTGAACAGGGCACGACTGTCGACGCTGCGCGTCGCCGCCGTGCCGCCGACGACAAAGCGATGGGTCCCGATCGGCTTGCCATCGAGCATGGCGGTGAAGTGCCATTCGCCCGCTTCCTCGTCACCTTCCTGTGCCAGCGCCAGGCAGGTCGCCAGTGCCAGCATCAGCCCCAAGGCCCGGTGCTTCATGGACGGGCGCCACGCCGCGGCGGCAAGGGGATGAAGGCACTGGTGCGTGCCGCGTAGCTGCGGTAGGCGGGCCGGCGCTCGGCAATGTCGTGCTCCAGCAGCGCGACGCCCGACACCTTGAGCAGCAGGACGGTCATCAGCAGCGGAGACACAAGGCTCCACGCCACCGCCCCTCCGCCCGCCGACAGCGCTGCCAACCCGAGGCCCCACCAGACGCAGGCCTCGCCGAAGTAGTTGGGGTGGCGCGACCAGGCCCAGAGGCCGCGGTCCATCACCGCATCCTCGCGGCGCGGGTTGCGCAGGAAGCGGGCGAGCTGGGCGTCGGCCACGGCCTCGAAGACCACACCGCCGCCGGCCAGCAGCAGGGCCAGCACGTCCAGCCAGGACAGGGGCGACGGGTGCGCGAACGCGGCCAGCAGCGGCCAGCCGACGATCCATGCCAACACCGCCTGAAGCCCGAACACGAGGTAAAGGCTTTTCAGGCCGAAGTGTGGTTCGTTGCGCGCACGCATGGCCTGGTAGCGGCGGTCTTCGCCGTGGCCCCAGTTGCGACGCCCGATGTGCAGCCCCAGCCGGAAAGTCCATATCAGCAGCAGCCCGAGCATCCAGACGCTTCGGGCGTCGAGCGCGCGGGCATGGGCGCCGGCGTAGGCCAGGGCCGGCGCCGCGATCATCAGGGGCCAGATCCGGTCCGCCAGGCTGGCGTCGCGCACCACGAGGCTGAACACCCAGACCGGCAACGCCAGGCCGAGGGCGATCGCCAGACCCAGGCATGCGAGCGACAGCATCACCGTTTCTCGAAAAGGTAGTGACCGACCCACCACTGGCCGCCCTCGGCGTAGCCGAACAGCTCTTCTACCGAAATGAAGAAGAGCCGCCAGCGGGTCCACCACACCGGCGCGTCGCGCGCTCCGTAGACGGCGGCCAGCAGGGGCATGAGGGTGGTCCGCCGGGCGTCCATGCGCGCCAGCCAGGCGGCCGAGGTCCGCGCGTAGTGGCGGCCATCCCAGCGCCAGCGGTGCAGCAGGCGCAAGTCGTCCTGGCAGCGCAGGGCGAGATCGTCGCTCGGCATCATGCCGCCGGAGAAAAAGTGGCGGCTCATCCAGTCGCTGGCATCGCGCTCCTCGAACGGGTAGGGCGCTTCGCGGTGGACGAAGACGTGCATGAAGAACCGCCCCTGCGGTTTCAACCAGCGGGCCACGTGCGAAAAGGCGCGCGGCCAGTTGCGCAGGTGCTCGAACATCTCCACCGACACCACCCGGTCGAAGCGCTCGCCGGTCTCGAAATCATTGAAGTCGCAGGTGATCACCTCGAGGTTGTCCAGGCCGCGTGCGGCGGCCTCGGTCGTGATGAACAGCCGCTGCGAGTGCGAATTGGAGACCGCCGTGATGCGGGAGCGTGGGAAGTGTTCGGCCATCCACAGGCTCAGCGAGCCCCAGCCGCAGCCCAGCTCCAGAATGCGCAGCCCGTCTTCCAGGCCGGCGCGGGCGCAGGTCTCGGCCAGGGCCGCCGCCTCAGCCTGCTCGAGAGTCTGCACTCCTTCAGGCCACCAGCAGCAGCTGTACTTCCGGTGAGGCCCCAGCACGCCTGTGAAGAACTCGGCGGGCAGTTCGTAGTGCTGCTCGTTGGCTTTCTCGGGCAGCAGGGCCAACGGTGCCTCCCGCAGCCCATCGAGAAATTTCTCCGAACGCAGGGCAACGGCTTCCGGGGCCCCGCTGTCCAGCTCGACCAGGCGCTGGCGCAGCAGCCGCCGCACGCCCAGCCGAACGGCGCCGTCGGGCACCAGGCCTTGTTCAACCCAATGGATGGCAGTGGAGGTGCTCGAGGCTTGGGGCATGGCGGTGGGTGCAGGAGAGAGTCTCTTCCTCCTACGCCAGGCCGGCCGCAATGGATCACTGTTCGTCGGCTTCAGCGCATGGGGACTGAGGCGACGGTGCGAAGTACGGCGGTCGGACACTTGGCGGCGTCACAGGCCAGGTCCACTATCTCTGGACAAACTGGACATTCACCGCAAGAGCTGCGAAGCGGACGTAGCTGTGCACACGGCTCCCGGCGTCAAGAGAGGGCTGAGCCCGCGCCTGCGTTGATTTCACGAGGCTTGATGCATCGGCGTGTGGCGCGACTGGCCGACGATCCGGAGCGGAGACGCAGGGGCCGTCTGAATCGCCGGATGGGCGGGCGGGTGCAAACCCTGGGTGAACGGCTAGACCACGCCCCGGAACAAGGGCAGGCAGGCCATTGCAAGCTGCTTGACGTGGCGGTCGTCGGTGCCGCAGCAACCGCCCATGACATTGAGGCGCTTCAACCGGTGCATCTTGAGCGCGGCATAGGCCTGCCCCAACTCCACCGGGTCGCCCGCATCCAGTTCGGGCGCCTCGTTCAACTCGGCATGGCTCATCCTGGAGGCATTCGCGCGCAGACCGCGAATCCGCCCAGCCCACGGCGCGTCGCCATGCACCACCTGCTGGAAGTGGCTGGGATGGGCGCAGTTGATCATGAAGTAGGCCGGATAACCCGCGGTGGCGCCGTCCACCTGCTGGATGGCGTCCGCCAGGGACTGCCCCGTCGGCAGCCTGCCATCGGTCTCCAGCGTGAAGGAAATGACGACGGGCATGCTCGACTGCTTCGCGGCCAACGCGATCCCCGACGCCTCTTCGACATAGTTCATGGTGATGGCGGTCACCAGGTCGGCCGCGGTGCCGGCGAAGGTCTCGACCTGCGCACGATGGTAGTCCTGCGCTTCGCGCACCGACATGGCACGGTCCGGGACATAGCCGTCGCCGCGAGGTCCAAGGCATCCGCTGATGACGATCGGCGTCCGGCGGGTCTGGTAGGCATCGCGGATGTCCTCCAGCAGACCCACCAGTTGCCGGTCGACCGCCGCGAGCTCCTCGGGGCTGTAGCCCAGCCTGCTCCCCCAGTCTGGATTGGACCGCCAGGTTGCCGTTTCCAGAATCAGCCCGACGTCAAAGCTTCTGGCCAGCGCCGCGTAGGTCCGGAAATACTTCCGCAGCACTCTTTCGCCTTCCGGCGTCCGGAGCAGGTGAAAGGCGGCAAAGTCGGGAAGTTCCTGCCCCTCCAGAAAGATCAGGGTGGTCTCGATGCCGCCGTCGGTCATGAAGAAATCATCGCCGAGCTGCGGCAATGCGCTCCTGTAGGTTGCCATCGCTGACTCCTCTCATTCGGGTGTCCGAATGGCCGCAGCCGCCAAGGCGCCGGGCCCGCGAAGCGGATGATGACAGTGAGCGCCTCGCGGGCCAAGTGCCTGGCCAGCGGCGCGCCTTCCTCCCCCTTCAGGCTTCGGCTGTCGAGCAACTGCCGGTGGCGGTCACTCGAAGCCTGACGGAGGGGCTGGAGTTCAAGGAGTGATCTCTCCGGATCGGATGGCCATGCGAACAGCTCCGGCTGTCGTCGTGGCCCCCAAACGTCGGCGGACGCGCCGCAGGTGATTCTCGATGTTGCGTTCGGAAAGGCCCATGCTGGATGCCGGCTTCCGCCGGCCGCTTTCCGGCAGCCGTCCAGCGCATGACCGTTTGTTCGCGCGGAGTCAGGCGATGCTCGAACCGCTGAGCCTTTCCGGTCGACGCCTGCAACCGGCGGCTCCGTGCAACGGCGTCAGCTCGTTCGGCGCTTCACATTCGGAACCAAGGCCTTGATCACCGCGTCGGCCATCCGATGAAGAGAAGGCGCGTTCTGATAAACCCGCTCCATCACTGCCAGGCCTCGGGTGAATGTGATGACAACCTGCGCGGTTTCCTTGGGGGACAGCGAAAGCTGTGTCGACATATCCCCCTTCGACATGGCGGTTGACACAACGACCTGGAGCTCGTCGAGCAACTGACGCAGCCGCTCTTGGATGCGCGGGCCTGCACCATCGACCTCCGTTGCCGTCTTCGTGGTGAGACAGCCCCGAGGCGGTACGCCCTGCGTCATGTTGGCGATCGCGACCTTGAAGAAGGCGCGCAACGCCGCCTCTGCGCGCGGTTTGTCGAGGGCTGTGCGCGCGTTGTCCAGAAACCTGGTGGCGTACGCCTCGAAGGCCAGCAAGAACAGCTCCTCCTTGCCGCCATAGGCGTGATAGAGCGAACCGCGCTGCACATCGGCGGCCTCTGCCAGATCGGCCATGGACGTGGCTCGCCAGCCTTTTTGCCAGAACACGTCCAGCACGGCGTCCAGCACCTTGGCCTCATCGAACTGCCTGACTCCTGCCATGAGAAATCCTCGCGCTTTCTATTTTTGACAACGACGTCAAACTTGACAATACTGTCAATGATAGTCCGTCCGCCACGTAGGCGATGCCCGCGGCGCCAGGCAAGACACTGGCATCGCTTTGAAGGAACCCACTCCGATGACTCGGCTTTCTGCCTCACCGCCTGTTCCCCAACTCGGCATCGATCGTCGATGGGTGGGCGTGCTGTTCGGACTCGCTTCGGCCCTGATCTGGGGCGCTTTTCCGTTCGTGACTCGCTTCGGGCTGACTCACACGGCCTTGGACGTCTACGACATCACCTGCATCCGGTACACGGTCTCGGGCGTGATGCTGTTGCCGTTTCTCGTACGACGAGGCCTCATGGGGCTGAGCTGGACCGCCATCGCGCTCATGACCGCCGGCATTGGCGCGCCCTACATGCTGGTGGTCGCCTTCGGCCTCGGCATGGCGCCGGTGGAGCAGTTCGCCGTGGTCACGCCTGGCAGCATGATCCTGTTCTCGGCGCTCATCAGTGCCTGGGGACTAGGCGCCAGGCTCTCGCGCAGGGAGACGGCGGGCATTGCGCTGATCATCCTCGGGGTCGCGTTGGTCGGCTTCCACAATTTCAGCGCCGTCCGCTCCTCGCCGTGGGCCTACCTGATCTTCCTGCTGGGCGGGCTGCTGTGGGCCATCTACACCGTCTCGTCCAAGCAGTTCTCTGCATCGGCGCTGCACGCCACCGCCATCGTTTCGGTGTTCTCGATGATCATCTACCTGCCCGCCTACCTCGCGACGCGCGGGCTGCACCTGTTGCAAGCGCCGCTGGGCGACATCGGTGTGCAGGCGTTCTATCAGGGGGTCATGGTCTCCACGGTGGCCTTGTTCTTTTTCAGCAAGTCGGTGCAGATTCTGGGCGCAGCTGTCGGTGCCACGTTCGCTGCACTCGTTCCCGGCGCAGCGACGCTGCTGGCCCTGCTGGTTCTTGACGAGCGGCCCAGCGCCACAGCCATTGCGGGGCTTGTCATCGTCACAGGCGGCATGACGGCGATGCTGATACAGCAACGTCGATCCTCATCCCCCGGTGAATCCAGATGTCATTGAGTCCCTGAACCCGGCAATTTCCGTCGAGGAGTTTCTGCGTCGAAGGGCGCATCTTCCTCGGTGCTTCATTCATCGAACAGGCGGCGCAGCCGCGAGGCCGTGGAGCAGCACCGTCCAGTGCTGCAGTCGGGCCATGGCGGCCTCGCGGCCTTTCTGCGCAGCTTGTGGACCGCTACCGTCGTCGGCCAGCGCGATCAGTTCGTGGGCAGCCGTCGTCACGGCCCGCGCGAAATCCTCGGTGCGGCCCTGCCACACCACGATGCGATGGTGCAGGCCCATTTGCGCGGCGCGCTGCGCATTGATCGCCTGCTCGGGCTGGTCGGTCAGGAGCAGGAGGATCGGCTTGCGGTACACCGCCGCGACCGACAGCGCCGCCATGCCGGGTGCCGAGACGATGAAGGCGCTGCGCGCGGCCCGCTCGATCCAGTGCTCGTCCTGCGCGTGCCAGCCTGCGCGCTGCGCATAGCCTTCGCCGACGAGGTGCGCCGGCGTGCGGGCATCGGCCAGCCCACGTTCCAGGCCGTCGGCCAGTGCGACTTCCTTGAAATGCGGGTTGAGGTACACCGCGGCCTGTGGTGCGAAGTCGTCGTGCGAGTCCGTGTCGGCACCCACGATGGCCACCGGCGTGGCGAGCCGGTGGCCGCCGCGTCCTTCGGGCTGCGGCTCGCCGTAGGCGAAATCGTGCGCGATGCGCGCGCGGCTGCGGTCGATCTGCCACGCGACGATGCGGCCGAAGATGTTCGCCATCCACGCCGGCATGCGCCCGCTGAAGTTGGTCTGCAGTGCATGCCGCAGGCTCGCGCCGTACACATGCACCACCTTGCGCCGCCAGACCGGCATCCAGCCCATGAACAGCAGCGCGGGGTGGAAGGAGTCGTTCACCACCAGGTCCGCATCGCGAAACCACGCACGCAGCCGAAGGATGTCGCGCAGCATGCGCTCCGGACGGAACACGTAGTGCGCCACGTTGCGGTCGGTTTCGCGGCGCAGCATGTTCTGCTCGCGGTCGAACTGCACCGCGTAATGGCGCGAGAGCACCGGCGCCTCGATGCCGAAGCCGGCAAGAAAGCGCGCGCCTTCATCGGAGGTGGTGAGCACCTGCACGCTGGCGCCCGCGGCGCGCAGCGAATGCGTGAGCAGCTGCGCGCGCATCAGGTGGCCGCGCGCGTCCGCAGTCGCGAGGTAGACGATGCGCGGCGGCATCGACGGACTCAGGCCGCCACCGGCCGCGTACGGCCGGGGCGCAGGCGCAAGACCACGCCCGCGAGGTACATGCCCAGCGCGCCGGTGATGCCGAAGCCGCGCTCGGTGTCGCGCACCTCGCGCATCAGCTGTGCGAGCCGTGCTTCCTCATGCGGCGCCACGCAGCGCTGCAGCGTGTGGCTGCACAGGCGGATGTGGCGGTCTTCGTCGGCCAACACGCGCGTGAGCAACGGGTGCAGCGCGTGCCGCGGGCCGATCAGCGCGCAATGGCGCTGCAGGATGCGCGAGGCCATCTGCTCGGCGGCGAGGCCGATCGCATACGCCGGCACGAGGCCGCCGTGCGCGAAGTGCGGCGCATGGCGCTGGATGAGGCGCTGCCAGCGCGCGAGCTTGCGCTGGCTCAGCCAGTCGGGCTTCGGCGCCTCTTCCGGTGATGCGGCCGCCTGCGCGACGCCGCCGCGCTTGACGATGGCATCGGCGAAAAGCCGCGCATGCAGTTGCTCGTCGGCCAGGTGCTGGTCAAGCTGGCGCGTGAGCCACTCGGGCGCGTTGGTGCGCAGCTCGCGCTGCAGCGCCTGCTCGGAAGATTCCTCGCCGATCAGATACAGGCGCAGCAACATCACTTCACCGGCGCGGCTCGCATGCATCTGGCGCAATGCGGCGCGCTTGATGTGGTGCACCAGCCGGGCCTGCAGCGCCGGCCAGCCACGCAGTTGCGGCGGCGAGAGGCAGTCGAATGCCGCGTTCGCCGGGGCGGTGTCAGCGTCCATCGGCTTTTTTGGCCACCGGGGTCTGCGGCTGCAGTTGCTGCCAACCGAGCACGAGGCCGATGAAGCTGCCTTGGAGGAAGGCGCGCGCCGATGCATCGGCACCGGCGAACTCGCGCTGCTGGCCGTCGTAGCGCACGTAGCCCTTGCCGCCCGCGGCACCGAGCACCAGCTTCTCGTTCTTGTGGAAGCCGCGCTGCATCAGCGGCAGCAGCAGCGACTGCGATTCGAGGCCATAGAGGAACAGGTCGCGCTGCACCACCTGGCGCGGAATCTGCCCGCTCAGCGCCTGTAGCTCGAGCGACCAGTCGCCTTGCCGCATCACTTCGGACAGCTCGCCGCCCTTGGCCCCCGGCGCGTGGAAATGCGCGCGCGCCACCGACTTGGAGGCACGGCCCAACCCCAGGCCGACGGTGATGTCCGCATCGGTGGCGCCGCCTTTGCGGTTGTCCCGCACCTGCACGAATTCGTTGGCGAGCCGCGCGGCGATCGAGGGCCTGGAGAGCGTCTCGGCGATTTGCGTCGGCGTGAACACCACGCGCTCGGCGCCGCCTTCGACCACCACGACCTGGTACGGGTCGATGCGGATGTCGCTGAACTCGCCGCCGACGGGCGAGTGCGCATGGCTGCTCACCGACCAGTCGTTGCCCGAGCGGCTCAGCAGCGCATGGAAGGTCAGCGGCACGCGCTGGCCACTGTGGCGCGACTGGCCGGAGCCTTGCAGCAGCACGTCGCCCACGACGGTCTTGCGGCCGTAGCTGCGTGGGTTCGCAAAGCGCAGGGTGTGCGCCGTGCTGTCGAGTGCGGCGCGCGTGTCGGCGTCGTCGAGCGCGAGGCGGTTGCACTCGTTGGCGGGGCCCGCGAGCGCGGAGAAGGGGCAGCCGCTGTCGGACTTGAAATTGAAGACGCCGCGTCCGGTGAAGTCGGCGGCGCCCGCCGCGGTGCATGCACCGGCCAGCACGAGAAGGCCGATGAGGATGTTTTTCTTGTTCATGTCGGGCGATGGTAGGAAAGCGCCTGTGCATCCGCGTTCGTGCGGCCCGTCGTGTGCAGGCCGATGCCGCGCGCGAAGGCGCCCAGCATGTCGATGGCCGAGAAGCCCACGATCAGCGCCACGCCCGCGAGCCAGCGCAGGCCGCGCAGGGGAGGCAGGTCCTGGTGGTTGAGCGCGCGCACGCTGAAGCCCAGCCGCGTGAACAGCACGCACAGCGGTCCGATCGGCCCGCTCTTCGCGAGCCACTGCCAGCGCGCCGACACATAGCTGCGCAGGAGGTGCGGCGTGAGCGAATACGTGTCCTGCCCGCGCATCCAGCGCAGCTTGAGCGCTTCGGCGCGCGTGTCGGGCAGGCGGTGCTCGGTGTGGGCCGCGGCCGCGTAGTGGATGGGAACGTTGGCCGCCTTCAGTCGCATGCCCAGCACCTGGCAGTGCGCGCGGTACACGCCATCGAGCGCCTGGTAGCTGTGCTGCTCGAACACGTCGCGGCGGAAGGCCACGTTGTTCGCGTAGAAGTTGCTCGTCGCGCCCGCGTGGTCGGCGTTGGGGAAGTACATGAAGTCGATGGTCGTGAGCGCGGTGCCCACGATGCTGGCCGCGTAGCTCGTGCGGCCGGCCACCACCGCGGGCGCATCGGCGCCGCGCGTGAAGGGCGTGAGCATCTGCAGCAGCCAGTCGTCGTCGGGCAGGCAATCGGCATCGGCGAACACCACGTGGTCGCAGCGCGCCGCATCGGTGGCCGCGAAGCCGACGTTCTTGGCGTCGTAGTAGCCGGTGGCGGCGTCGATGCGCACGAAGTCGATCGGGCGGCCCGCCAGCACGGTGACGGCCTCGCACGATGCGGCGCTCAGTCCGTCGTGCGTGATGACCACCTGGGCCAGGGCCGTGAGCGGCAGCTTCTGTTTGGCCAACAGGGCGATCAGGCGCTGCAGGCTGGTGCTTGTGGCGGCTTCGGCATCCGCTCCGCCGCGCAGGTTGTTGGTCTCCAGGACCAGCGCGCAACGCGCGGCAACGTGATCGGGCATCATCGAATTTTCCTGTCGGGACATTGTTTTGAAGGCTTGCATCCTGCTTTTATCTCACAACCGCCGCCGCTGCCAGTGCCTGAAGGGAGGGACTTGCGCATGAAGCTCGCCATCTTCGGCGCCGGTTATGTGGGCCTCAGCTTCGCCGCCTGCATGGCCGAAGCGGGGCACGAGGTGCTGTGCGCGGACGCCGATGCCGGCCGCATCGAGGGCCTGCAGCAGGGCCTGATGCCGCTGCACGAGCCGGGGCTGGAGGCGCTGGTGTCCGCAGGCCTCTCGACGGGGAAGCTGCGCTTCACGGCCGACGAGCGTGCGGCGAGCCTGCATGGCGACGCACTCTTCATCGTGGTCAACACGCCGGCCGATGCGCAAGGCGATGTCGACCTGCGGCATGTGATGGCCGTGGCCCGCAGCATCGGCCAGCACCGGGACCGCGACGCCGTGGTCGTCTGCAAGTCCACCGCGCCGGTCGGTACCGCGGAGCAGGTCGAGGCCGTGCTGCACGCGGCGCTTTCGCAGCGCGGTGCGGCGCATCGCGTCGCTGTGGCGGTGAACCCCGAGTTCCTGCGCGAGGGCTCGGCCGTGCGCGATTGCCGCCAGCCCGACCGCGTGGTGATCGGTGCTGCCGACCCCGCGGCCATCGATCTGCTGACACGGCTCTACGAACCCTTCATGCGCGACCCGGCGAAGCAGCTGCTGGTGATGGACCGGCGCTCCGCCGAGCTCACCAAGTACGCCGCCAACGCGATGCTCGCGACCCGCATCAGCTTCATGAACGAGATGGCGCGCGTGGCCGAGCATGCGGGCGCCGACATCGAGATGGTGCGCCGCGGCATCGGCTCGGACCGGCGCATCGGCCCCGACTTCCTGCAGGCCGGCGCGGGCTATGGCGGCTCGTGCCTGGCGAAGGACGTGCGGGCGCTGCGGCATGCGGCCGATCGCGAGGGGCAGCCGCTGCGCATCCTCGCGGCCGTCGAGACCGCGAACCATGAGCAGAAGGGGCGCCTCTTCGACCTGATGACGCACCACTTCGAAGGCCGCATCGCGAACAAGACCATCGCCCTCTGGGGCCTGGCCTTCAAGCCCGACACCGACGACATGCGCGATGCGCCGAGCCTCGTGCTGCTGGAGCGCTTGTGGGTGGCGGGCGCGCACGTGCAGGTGCACGACCCGGCGGCGATGCCGAATGCGCGCGCCATCGTCGGCGAGCGCGCCGATGTGCGCTGGTGCGACACGCCCGAAGACGCCTTGCAGGGTGCCGACGTGCTGGCGCTCGTGACCGAATGGCCCGTATTCCTCCGCCCCGATCTGGCGCACATCGCCCGCACATTGACGGCGCCCGCGATCTTCGACGGCCGCAACCTCTACGACGCCGCCGAAGTCGAAGCCGCCGGCATCGCGTACTACGGCATCGGGCGCGGCCGGTCCGTGCGGGCGCTGAATCGTCGTCGGCAGCGCATGCCGGTCACTCGCCGGCTTTTGATCCATTGAAAACGTCAACCCCATGTCGGAACGAATCGAACTGAAGCTTGATTGGACAAGAAAACAGGTCCGGCAACTGGCCGCAAACGGCGAGGTGTCCATCCTGCAATTTGCCGCCGCACAGGAGGTGCCGCCTTCGCTGCTGGAAATCCTGAACGAAGATCTCTTCAGGCATCGGCCGGACATCACATGGCGGATGTATGGAAGCTACGCGCGTGTGTGCGATCTTTCTTGCCTGAGGCTCATGCCCCATGTCGAAAGGTTGAGCCTTGACTGCCTCACCCGGGTCAGCAATGCGCATGCCGTAGAGGCCTTGCCGAAGCTGAAGGAGTTCGTCTTTGATGTGTACGAAGCAGATTCGCTGGGCGTGTTGAACGCAGTGCCCACAGGCCTGCAAAGACTCAGAATCGGCAAGACGAAAACGAAGAAGACCGATCTTTTCGGGCTGGAGCGCTTTTCCCATCTGAGACAACTCGTGGTTGCCGGCCACACGCGAGGCCTCGAGGTGATTGGAAAGCTGTCGACCTTGAATGAGGTGTCCCTCATGGGGATGCCTCTGTCGAACCTGGTCTTTCTACGGCATCTGCCTCACCTGCATACGCTTCAACTGGGATTCGGAAGCGCGCAGAACCTGGACACGCTTGCGGGCATGAACGCCCTGAGACACCTGGCACTGTTGCGGATCAGGGATTTGTCGGACCTGTCGGTCGTCAGCCAACTGGAGACGCTGCAAAGGTTGACCGCGCAAGATCAGCCACACCTTGCCAGCTTGCCCTCGTTGGCTGCGCTCGAGGATCTGGCGCTGATCGTCCTTAACAACGTGGGGCTGAAGGAGCTGAGGTGGGTGGCCTCTGCACCGGCGCTCGAAAGCCTGGCCATGTTTCAGATGCCAACGCTGGTGCACGGCGACATCCAGAGTCTCCTGCGTCAGCCTGGCCCCCTGAGGCGCCTGATGGTGGGGTTGAAAAGCGCCCGCGAGCACAAGCTCGCGCGGCAGGCGATCGAGGATTCAGGCCTGTGGGACGATGGCGGATGGTGGCGGTGACATCGCGACCCTTGGTGTGGTCGTCGCATTGAACTGCGAGGTGACGTCTGTACTCATCAATTCGGAGACGGCCTGCATGAGCATGGCCGCACTGACCGGCTTGGGCAGCCCCACTCGCATATTCGGGCCAGCGATCATTCTTGGCGCGCGTTGCTTTGGCGCACGGCTTGCAGGTACCCGTCCAATGCCAGCAGGACCTCCTGAACCATGACGTCCGCGCTCGGCAACACCGCGCTCACCAGCAGCGTCTGCTTCACCAACGCATCGACGACGGTGTAGGCACCGAAGGCGACGCGCGCATCGTGCAGCCCTTCGGGCCAGTCCACCGCGCTCGTCAGTGCCTTGCCGAAGAGGTTGACGTTGTGCTGGTACAGGCGGTTGTAGACGAGCTGCGGCGAGACACGGCGCTCGATGGAGCTCAGCACCCGCCAGCGTCCGCCGCCCTCGAGCATCGTGTGCACCTGGGTCTGCGCCAGCAGGCGCGTGATCTCGCGCAGCGTGCGTTGACCTTCCGCCTGGACGACGTCGTCCACCGCGCTGGACAGCGCGGTCGAGAGCTTGCGCACCCAGGTGCGCACGGTCATGGCCGCGACCGCTTCCTTGCCGGGGAAGTACTGGTAGACGCTGCCGACGCTGACGCCGGCCACGTTGGCGATGTCGCGCATCGACGTCTTCTCGTAACCCTTTTCCAGCAGCAGGAGCACGAACGCGTCCTGGATGGCGATGGACGTCATCCATGCGCGTGACTGGGAGGGCTTGCGTCGGGGTTTGAGGGCGGTCGTCATGGCTGAAAAGCGAACACCGGGACGGCGCACGCAAGGAGGAGGGCCTCGTTGCAGAGGGAAATCAACGCCTCGGGGCGCGTCCCGAAAACTGAACATGCCTGCCCGGTCGATTTCCTAGACTTCTTCCAACCCAAGGCAGCCGGTGGCCGCGAGCCCCGAACCTCACTTCAACCCAAGGCCAACGCGCGCACTCGTCATTCTTGCATGTCACCTCCTGCGTCCTACAAAGCTCCCTTGCGCGAACTGCGCTTCGTCCTGAACGATTTGCTCGGCATTGACGGAGAACTGAAGGCGCTTCGTCCCGCCGACGTCCCGCTCCACCTCGCGAGGGCGAAGGGAGACCCGACGCGAGGCGTTCGCCCCGCGCCATGACCACCATCTACATCGACGAAAGCGGCCACAGTGGCGACATGGTCGACAGCGGCACGGGCTACGACTTCAAGCGGCAACCCTACTTTGCATTGGCGGGCGTCGGGCTTCAGGACGAAGAGGAGTGGGATGCGCGCCTCCAGGCGTTGCGCGATCGCCACCGCATTCCCTCGGGCGAACGCGATGCCCGATCGCTGGCATCCAGGCCGGAGTTCTCCGCTGCCGTGATCCACGCCTTGCTCGACCGGCGGGCCCCGCTTTTCGTCGAGCTGGTCGACAAGCGCTACTTCATCTGCAGCTGCATCACGTCGTTCCAGCTGCTGCCGTCCTGCCTGGGCTACCCCGAGTCGATGCGGCTCGACTTCCTCAGGAACGCCGTCGCGGATTTCCTGCACGCGCATGCCGATGCGCAGGTGCTGGACAGCTTCGTCGCGTCCTGCCTGACGCCGGAGGCCGAAACACTTCACGCATCGTTTGCCAGCCTGCGCGACCTGGCCGTGCAAACCGCCGAGGAGGAAGAGGCCGCGGCGCAGGTCGCCAAGGGGTTCGGCCGCATCGTCGAAGCGGCGAACACCGAGTACCACGCGCTGAGTGGGGCCCAGCACCAGCCCTGGCTGGAGTTTCTTCCGCCTCCCGAGCTCAACACGTCGTCGACGCAGGCCTGGACGCTGCCGAACCTGACGTCGTTCATGCGCATCTACGCCCGGATCCACCTCTACTACCGGCACTGCCTGGCCGATGTCCGGTTGGTGCATGACCAGAATTTCGAAGTGCAGCGCATCCTGGGTCAGGGAAAGTCCGCCGCCGAAGGACCGGACCGTGCGATGGAACTGCTGTGCACGCCTCCGTCCGACCACCGCTTCGAGGAAGTGGCCGCGCTCGATTTCAGGCAATCGCACGAAGCGGCGGGTGTGCAGATGGCCGAGGTGGTGGCGGGCGCCACGATGCGGTTCTTTCGTGACCTGCACGCAGGCACAGGCGTGTGCCCCGCGCTGCGCGAGGCCATGGTGCGGCTGATCTCCGAAGGCGACGAGCGCACGGGGTACGGCCTCAAGCAGGTGGTGCCGACCCGCCAGGTTCGCATCGGTGCCGAAGAGGCGTGGGCCTGACCGGACGATCGCGTTTCGTCGACCGCCGACGCGGAACCTTCGGGCGAGCAGGGCCTCTTATCTGGCTTCTCCGCTTCTTTCCCCACCCCGTTTCGCCCGATGAATGAAATCCGCAATGCCGCCGCCGAGCTCGCTCTTTTTCGCCGCCGCGTGGTGGTGGTCGGTTGCGCGGTGCTGTTCGGATTCGGACTGATCGGCGCGCGGCTGGTCTACCTGCAGGTGGTGCGCCATGAAACGCTGGCGGACCGGGCCGAGAGCAATCGCACGGCGATCGTTCCCGTGGTGCCCAACCGCGGCCAGATCCTGGACCGCAACGGCGTGGTGCTGGCGTCCAACTATGCCGCCTACACACTGGAGATCACGCCGTCGAAGGTGGGCGACATCGCCACCGTCATCGACGAGCTGGGCGAGCTGCTCGAAGTGACGCCCAGGGACCGCCGCCGCTTCCAGCGCCTGCGCGAGGATTCGCGCAGCTTCGACTCCCTGCCCATCCGCACCCGCCTGAGCGACGAAGAGGTGGCGCGCTTCGCGGCGCAGCGCTATCGCTTTCCCGGCGTGGAAATCAGGGCGCGGCTGTTTCGCACCTACCCGCACGGCGAGGTGGGCGCGCACGTGATCGGCTACATCGGTCGCATCAACCAGCGCGAGAAGACCGCGATGGACGACTGGGAAGAAGACGAGCGCGCCAACTACCGGGGCACCGACTACATCGGCAAGGTCGGCATCGAGCAGAGCTACGAAAAGGCGCTGCACGGCCAGACCGGCGTGGAACAGATGGAAACCTCGGCCGGCGGGCACGCGGTGCGCCGCCTGTCGCGCCACCCTGCCAAGCCGGGTCAGACGGTGATGCTGTCGCTCGACATCAAGCTGCAGAAGCTGGTGGAAGACATGTTCGGCGAGCGCCGGGGCGCGCTCGTGGCCATCGACCCGAAGACCGGCGAGGTGCTGGCCTTCGTGAGCAAGCCCACGTTCGATCCCAACCTGTTCGTCGAGGGCATCGACACCGAGAACTGGAAGGCGCTGACCGAGTCGCCCGACAACCCGCTGCTGAACCGCGCGCTGCGCGGCACCTACCCGCCGGGCTCCACCTACAAGCCCTTCATGGCGATGGCGGCGCTGCAGACCGGCAAGCGCAGCGCCGAGAAGGTGGAGAACGACCCGGGCTTCTACAACTTCGGCGGGCGCACCTTCCGCAGCCACCGGGGCGGGCTGGGCGGCGTCGACATGCACCGCGCCATCCAGTTCTCGAGCAACACGTATTTCTATTCGCTGGCCGCCGAGATGGGCGTGGACCTGATCCACGACTTCATGGCGCCCCTGGGCTTCGGGCAGTTCACCGGCATCGACCTGCAGGGCGAGTCGCGCGGCGTGCTGCCCAGCCGGGCGTGGAAGCGCGCGGCCTACCGGCGTGCCGACATGAAGACCTGGCACCCGGGCGAGACGATTTCGCTGGGCATCGGCCAGGGCTACAACAGCTTCACGATGCTGCAGCTGGCTTCGGCCAATGCCACGCTGGCCAACGGCGGCGTGCGCTACCAGCCGCACCTGGTGCGGGCCATCCGCGATACGGCGACCGGCGAGGTGGTACGGCAGGTCCAGCCGCCGGCCCAGGACCTGGGCTATGCGCGCAAGCACGTCGAGGTGGTGCGCGACGCGATGGTGGCGGTCACCAAGGGCGGCACCGGCACGCGCGTGTTTGCGGGCGCTGCATACACCTCGGCCGGCAAGACCGGCACCTCGCAGGCCGTGGGCCTGAGCCCGAAGGCGCGCGCGAGCGGCAAGGCACTTGATGCGCGCCAGCGCGACCACGCGCTGTACATGGCGTTCGCCCCGGCCGAAGACCCGACCATCGCAGTGGCCGCGATCGTCGAGAACGCGGGCTTCGGCGCAGCGCACGCGGCGCCGATCGTTCGGCGGGTGTTCGACTACTGGATTGCGGGGCAGTACCCCAACGACGCCGACATGGCGGCGGTGCAGGTGGGGAAAGCCGGCGCGCCCATCGGCAAGCCGCTGGTGGCCAGCGAGGTGCCGGTGCTGGACGATGGTGTGCAGGGGGATGAGGCTGGGGTGCTCTGAGGGGGCGGGGCGGATGCGCCCCCTTGCGGATGGCAAGCCACCACGCCGGCTGCAGCTCGCACGCGGCCGGGCGAGAATCTCCTGATCCCAAGTCCGCCTTCTCCCTCGACCCGATCTTCGAACGCCCGTGACCTCCACCGACCTCCAGGGCTTCATCCTCACGCGCCACTGGCGTGATGCACCGACCGGCACCGAGATCGAGTACTGGCTGGCCACCGAGGCAGGGCCGAGGAAAGTGGTGCTGACTTCCCGCAGCAGCGTCGCGTTCGTCGCCGCCCGGCACAGGGCGGCGGTGGAAGTCCACCTCGCGGCCATGCCGGGCGTGCAGCTGCGTGAGCTGGAACTCCAGAATTTCCAGCAGGAAGCCGTGCTCGGCGTCTATGCGACGCACTTTCGCCAGATCGGCCGGTTGGCGCGCGCCCTGCAGGCGCAGGGCATTCCCTTGCTCGAAGCCGACGTGCGCCCGCACGACCGCTACCTGATGGAGCGCTTCATCACCGCCGGTGTGCGGGTGGAAGGCGGGCGCGCTGAGCGCGCCACGCTCGTCGACTGCAAGCTCAGCCCCGCGCCTGAGTTCCGGCCGGTACTCAAGGTCGTGTCGCTGGACATCGAGACGAGCCAGCATGAAGGCCTCTACTCCATCGCGCTGGACGGCATGCCGGAGCGCGTCGTCTTCATGCTCGGCGAGCCGCCGCCCGAGCCGGGCGACCCCATGGACTTCTCGCTCGTCTACTGCCCGAGTCGCAAGGCGATGATCGAGCAGCTCAACGACTGGTTCGAGCGCAACGATCCCGACGTCCTCATCGGCTGGAACGTGGTCCAGTTCGACCTGCGCGTGCTGCAGAAGGCCGCCAACGACTGCGGCGTGCCGCTGCTGCTGGGGCGGGAGCGCCGGCCCATCGAGTGGCGCACGCACCCGGGCAAGCAGGGCTACCTGTTCGCGCCCACGCCGGGGCGGATCGTCCTCGATGGCATCGAGGCGCTCAGGGCCGCGGTGTGGAGCTTTCCGTCGTTCAGCCTCGAGAACGTCTCGCAGACGCTGCTGGGCGAAGGCAAGGCCATCGGCGACGAGTACGACAAGATGGTGGAGATCGAGCGGCGCTACCAGCACGATAAGCCCGCGCTCGCGCTGTACAACATCCGCGACTGCGAGCTGGTCCTGCGCATCTTCGAGAAGGCGAAGCTGCTGCAGTTCATGATGGAGCGTGCCCAGGTCACCGGCCTGCAGGCCGACCACTTCGGCGGCTCCATTGCCGCATTCAGCCACCACTACCTGCCGCGGATGCATCGCCTGGGCTACGTGGCGCCGAACGTGGGCGAGATCGCGAGCAAGGCCTATCCGGGCGGCTACGTGATGGACTCGAAGCCGGGCTTCTACGACTCCGTCGTGGTGCTGGACTACAAGAGCCTCTACCCCTCGATCATCCGCACCTTCCTGGTCGATCCGGTGGGCCTCGTCGAGGGCTCGAACGCCGCCGATCCGACCGGGCTCATCCACGGACCGCAGGAGACCGTCTTCTCGCGCGACAGGCACTGCCTGCCGCAGATCGTGACCACGCTGTGGCACGCGCGGGACGAGGCCAAGCGGGCGAGGAACGAGCCGCTGTCGCAGGCGCTGAAGCTGCTCATGAACTCATTCGCCGGCGTGCTGGGCGCGTCCGAGTGCCGGTTCTTCAACCCGAAGCTGGTGTCCGCCGTGACGCTGCGCGGGCACGAGATGATGAAGCTCACGCGCGAGTTCGTGGAGCAGCGGGGCTACGAGGCGATCTATGGCGACACAGACTCGATCTTCATCTGGCTCCGGCGCACCCACACCAACGAAGAGGCGCACGCCGTCGCGGCCCGCTTGGCGGGCGACATCAACGACTGGTGGGCGCGCACGCTGCGCGATGAGCAGGGCCTGCAGAGCTTTCTCGAGATCGAGGTCGACACGCACTACAAGAAGTTCTTCATGCCCACCATCCGCGGCTCGGAGGTGGGCAGCAAGAAGCGCTACGCGGGTCTCAGCGTGGATGCCGCGGGCAAGGAGGAGATGGTGTATCGCGGCCTCGAGATGGCGCGCAGCGACTGGACCCCGCTGGCGCGCCAGTTCCAGGAGGGCCTGCTGTCACGCATCTTCCAGGGCGAGCCGTACAAGGCCTTCGTGACCGACTATGCGAAGGCGACGCTGGCGGGCGCCAAGGACGACCTGCTCATCTACCGCAAGCGCCTGCGCCATCGGCTCGACGACTACCTGGTGAACGTGCCGCCGCAGGTGCGGGCCGCGCGCATCGCCGACGAGCACAACGCCCGGGTCGGCCGGACCCAGCAGTATCAGAAGGGCGGCTGGATCCAGTACGTCATGACCCGCAACGGGCCGGAGCCGCTGGAAACCCGCCACTCGCGCATCGACTACGAGCACTACCTCACCCGGCAGCTGCAGCCGATCGCCGACGCCATTCTTCAGCCCATGGGAGACAGCTTCGCGGCCTTGACGACGTCGCAGCGCGAGCTCTTCGAGCCAGGATCGCCGTGAAGCGACCGCAGGATCAGGTGCCGGGCCGCGGGTCCTTGTCCGTGATGGACAGGTCGACCGGCACCCGCGTCTCGTGCCGGAGGTTCCCGGGCATTTCGAACACCACCGTGAGGTGCCCCTTGACGCGCTCGAAGGGCTTGTCCAGCTTCACGTAGAAGCCCCGCTGGCTGCTCAGGGCGTTGTCGTAGGTCCAGAGCGAAAAGTCCTGCAGCGACGGCGCACCGCCGTCGTCCTTCAGGCGCAGCTTCTCGTTCTTCTCGTTCGTCAGCGCGTAGTCCTTGATCTGGTAGGTGGCGACGTCGGCGATGTCGTCGTTCGTGTTGACGATGTGGCCGCTGCGCTTGTATTCGTCGACCTTGGCCTTGGGCAGCGGGTAGTAGGTCAGCACGTCGAACGTGCTCGCCGGTTTTTTCCGGATCAGGGTCTGGTCGGAATTGATGACCATCACGTGGGCACCGAGCTGCGTGAGCAGCGCCCGCGCCTGGTCCGGGGTGTACGGCTGGCGCGGTGCGGCGTGGGCCTGGGAGGCGGGCAGGGCGAACAGGGTGGACAGGACCAGCGGCAGCAGTTTCTTCATCGGGGAGCCCGTGCGGGATGAATGGCGGATGCCGGCCATTAGGCCATGGCAGCGTCATGCCCCCGGTGCACTCCTAGTCGTCGTCGCGCACCCGGTACTGCCCCATCAGCGTGCGCTGCACGGTCGGCGGCACGGCCTCGTAGTGCGACAGCGCGATGGTGTAGCGCCCCTGGCCGCTGGTCATCGCGTTGAGGCGCGACTGGTAGTTGGCCAGCTCGACCTCGGGCACCTGTCCACCGATGGCCACCGTGCCGGCCCCCAGGCCCGACGTGCCGGTGACCAGGCCGCGCCGCGACGACAGGTCGCTCGTGACGTCGCCCACGGCATGCTCGGGCACGGCGATCTCGATCTGGACGATCGGCTCGAGCACGGCCGGTTGCGCCTCGCGGATCGCGGCCATGAAGGCCTTGCGGCCGGCGGTCGCGAAGGCGATGTCCTTGCTGTCCACGCTGTGGTGCTTGCCGTCGTACACCACCACGCGCACGTCGACCACGGGGTAGCCGGCGATCGCGCCGTAGGCCAGCACTTCGCGCACGCCTTTCTCGACCGCGGGGATGAACTGGTTCGGAATGGCGCCGCCCCGGACCTCGTCGGCGAACTCGAAACCCGCGCCGCGCGCCAGCGGTTCGATGCGCAGGAAGACTTCGGCGAACTGGCCGGCGCCGCCGGTCTGCTTCTTGTGGCGGTGATGGCCCTCGGCCGGCGCGGTCACGGTCTCGCGGTAGGCGATGCGCGGCGGCCGCGTCTGGACTTCGAAGCGGTACACCTCGCGCAGGCGTTCGAGCACGAGGCGCAGGTGCAGCTCGCCGAGGCCGTAGAGCACCGTCTCGTTGGTCGCGGCCACATGCTCGATGCGCAGGCACGGGTCTTCGGCCGCGAGCTTGCCCAGGATTTCCCAGGCGCGCTGCTCGTCGCCATGGCGCTTGGGCTCCACGGCCAGGCCGTACACCGGCACCGGGAACGGCAGCGGCGCGAGGTGCACATGGCTGTCTTCGGCCGCGTCGTGCAGCACGGCATCGAAATGGATCTCGTCGACCTTGGCCACCGCCACGATGTCGCCCGGCACCGCGTGCGACACCTCGACATGGTCCTTGCCCTGGAGCATGAACAGGTGCCCGACCTTGAACGGCTTGCGGCCGTCGCCGATGTAGAGAAGGCTGTCGCGCGTGACCGTGCCCTGGTGCACGCGGAAGATGCCCATCTTGCCGACATAGGGGTCGATCGTGACCTTGAAAACATGCGCCAGCACGTGCAGCGACGGGTCGGGCCGGGCCTGCATGGGCTGGGCCTGCGCGCCTTCGCCGACGAGGAACTCCGGCGGGTTGGCCTCGGTCGGGTCGGGCAGGAGCTTGACGATCACGTCCAGCAGCTCGGCCACGCCGGCGCCGCTGCGCGACGAGGTGAAGCACACCGGGATCAGGTGGCCTTCGCGCAGCGCCTGCTCGAGCGGCGCGTGTAGCTCGGACGGGTCCACGTCGCCTTCTTCGAGGTAGCGGTCGACGAAGGCCGCGTCGACCTCGACCACCTGTTCCACCAGCGCGCGGTGGGCCGCTTCGACGGGGCCGAAGTCGGAGCGCCCGAAGCGGTTGAAGAAGCAGTCGATCACCTGCCGGTTAACCCCGTCGGGCACGTTCAGCGGCAGGCATTCGCGGCCGAAGGTGGCCTGGATGTCGGCCAGCAGGCCCGCCAGCGAGATGCCCTGCGAATCGATCTTGTTGACGATGATCATGCGGGCCAGGTGGCGCGAGGCCGCGTACTCCATCATGCGCACTGCCATCGGCTCGATGCCGGTGGCGGCATTGATGACCACCGCCACCGTTTCGACCGCCTCCAGCGCCGGCAGGCTCTGGCCGAGAAAGTCGGGACCGCCAGGCGTGTCGATGAGGTGGATGCGCGTGGCGGCATGGGTGAGGTGCATCACCGAGGCGTTGAGCGAGTGCAGCATGCGGCGCTCGAGTGGGTCGTGGTCGCTGACGGTGCTGCCGCGCTCGACGCTGCCGCACGCGCCGACGGCGCCCGCCTTGAACAACAGGGCCTCGGCCAGGGAGGTTTTGCCGGCGGCCGCCGCGCCCACCAGCGCCAGTGTTCGCACTGCTTCCATTTCGGCCGCGAGGCCGTTCGATCGGCTTGGCATGGCGGGACTCCTTTGCGCGTCCGCAAGGCCGGCCCGGCGGCCCGCAAGGGCTCGGGTGCTGCGCATCGACGCCGGGCCAGCGTACGGGATTGACCGTGCCGATGCAAGCCGGGGAGGGTGCGCCGGTCGGCCGCTCAGGGCTCCTGCGGCGCGGTGCCTTCGGATGGCGGCCGGTCGGCGGGCAACCTGCCCAGCCGCGACGAGGTCGCGCGCTCCGTGCGGATCTTGCGCAACGTGTTCGTCAACGCCTGCGGGCTCGTGTTGAGCTGCCTCGCCGCCTTGGCCGGACGCATGCCCTCGACCAGCACCAGCCGCGCGGCGGCGAGGGAGGGGGTGGCCTGCAGGTGCAGCAGCTCGGCCACCTGCCAGAACTCGGCCGAGGTGAAGGTGCCGAGGTCCGGCGGCAACGAGCGCGAAGGGACGGCCTGGCGTTTCTCGAAAACGCAGTGGGGCGCCGGGTCCATCTGCCCGACCCGCGCGACCAAGGCCTCGAGGTAGGCCTGCGTGGCGGGGGTGTTGGAAACCCAGTTCGAATGGATGACCAGCTTCGTCCCGTCGTCGGGGAACGTGTGCTCCCAGCTGACCCTCAACTCCGTCATGGCTGGCTGCGGAACGAGCGCATCGTGGGGCGGCTCGTTTCCATGTGATTTTTTTGCATTCGTGCAGTATGTCGCGATAACTCGCGCATTCTTTTGTAGATGTCGCCAGTGTGACCGATGAAGGTGGGTTTTATCCCGGACTTTCGGTGTAGGCGAATGGAAAGACGGGCTGCCTCGCGGCGATGTGGCACGCGATGCCAGGCGGCCGCCGGAGGCGGGTCAAGAAGGGCGCACGACCACGCGCCGCGCGCGGCCGGCGCGGCGGGGGCTGTCTTCCTTGCGGTCTGTCCGCCCTAGGCCGATGCGGCCGATGGCTGGGCGGGTGCGGCCTGCGGTTGTTCCTGCGAGGTGCGAACCGGTGCGGGGGGACCGCAGTCGTCCGGCATCTTGCGCGAGGTGCCTCTCACGAGGTGGCGGGGCACGTGGTGTGTCTTGATGAAAAGCGCCAGCGCCTCGCTGCGCGCGGGCTCGGAGACCGGTAGAAACATGTGCAAAGCGCTCATGGTGTCGTTCCGTCGATGCCAGGCAGGAAGGCGGCGCACCCGCTTGTGCCGGGTGGATGGCGACCCCTGGCATGGCCGCCCGGCAGGCATTATGGGCGCTTGAATCAACCCCGTTAACACCGATGTTTTCGGGCGCCCGCGGTGCCGATGCCCAGACGCCCCGGCCTGCTAGAACGCGTGGCGGATGCCGAAGTCGTAGCCCGTGGAGGTCTTCGGCGTGAGCCCCGCGCTCTGCACGAAGGCCGGACCGCCCGTGGTGAGCGCCGCGCCGTTCTTGTTGCGCACGTGGCCCACGGTCGCGTACAGCGCGGTGCGCTTGGACAGGTTGTGCACGTAGCCCAGTGCCAGCTTGCCGGCCTTCGGGTTCTTTGCTGCGCCGAACGGTGCGCCGGTGTTGTCCTGGTCGTAGGTGACGTGCGAGTACGCCGCCCGGATCAGCCCGGCGCCGACCGGCACGGTGACGCCGACGACGTAGCCCTTGAGGTCCACCTCGCGCAGGCCGCCGCCGAGCGCGGGCTGCGCCAGGTCGCGCGCGTGCCGCGAGCGCGACCACTCGCCGAAGAGCTTGACGCTGCCGAAGCGGTACGAGGCGCCGAGGTTCATCGTCTTCACCGAATCGGTGCTGCCTGCGTAGTAGTTGTCGGCGACGGTGCTGTCACCGTAGGCCACGGCCAGCTGCAGCGGTCCGCTCGCGTAGCCCAGGCGCCCGCCGATGTAGCGGCCTGTACGAGAAGGCGCGACCGTACCGGGGTTGCGCGCGCCGGTGACGGGGTTCACGCCCGGTGGCGTCGCGGTGCCGGGAGCGTAGCTGTCGCGCTCGTGCAGCGCGTACTGCAGCTGCCCGTGAAAGCCACCGAGGTTCGGCGGCAGGAAGTAGCCGATGGAATTGCTCGCCCGCACGTAGTTCGCGTTGCCCGCGAAGGCGGTATTGGCCGCGAGGATCAGATTGCCGCCGGCACCGTTGGTGTTGATCGGGTCGAACAGCGTGTCGTTCCAGAAGGTCGGCGTGAAGTCGCGGCCCAGGCGGATCTCGCCGAAGCCGCCCGAGAGGCTCACGGTCGAGCGGCGCGAGAAGTTCGCGATGCCCATGGCACCGTCGTCGTTGGTGATCGGGGCTTCGAGCCAGAAGCTGGCGGCCAGGCCGCCGCCGAGGTCTTCGGTGCCGCGAAAGCCAAGGCGGCTGGTGCTGTAGCCGGAGTGGCCGAGGGCGGTGCGGCGCACGGTCACGGCAGGCGTGAGGCCGCGCGGGTCTTCGGAGCGGTTCGAATAGCTGCTGACCATCGCATCGATCACGCCGAAGACGGTGACCGAGGATTGGGCGGATGCGGCACCGGCCAGGGAGACGGTGGCCAGGGCGATCAGGGATTTGTTCATCGCATGAATTCCAGAAAGTGGGAAGGCGCAGGACGAGCGGCGCTACGACAGCCCGGGAGCGGGCTGCACGGAGGTGTTCAGTGAGCAGAGGTGAAGAGGGCGCGCGCGACGAGAACGTCACGCGGCGCCCGCAGGCCGGGGTGGCCTGCGCGGCGCGCTAGGTCGTGAAGGTGATGCTGGCCTGCTGCGGCCCGATGCGCTGCTGCGCGGCCACCTGCTGCGCCTTGAGCTTCGCCCAGTCGACGCCGAGCATCTTTCCGTGCCGCTTGCGCGCGGTGCCGGCGACCCACACGCTGTCGATGTCGGTCTGCGATGCGAAGTTCATCACCCGGTCGGCCAGGCTGCCCAGCATGGCGAAGCCGATGCGGTCGGTGCGCAGCAGCACCAGGTCGGCGCGCTTGCCGACCGTGAGGCTGCCCGTGACGTCGCCCAGCCGCACGGCCCTGGCGCCGAGCGCGGTGGCGAAGTCGAGCGTGTCTTCCGATTTGTAGTCGCGCACGATCTCGCGGCCTTCGGGCTCGAGGAAGAGGCTGAGGAACGCGCAGCGCACGTGCTCGAAGTAGTCCTGCTGCAGCACCGAGTTCACGTCGATGCCGATGCCGGTGGCCACGCCGGCATGGCGCGCGCGGCCGTGCGCGGAGGCCATGAGGTGCGGCGTCATCATGTAGGGGAACTCGCCGACCACCGTGGCGCAGAGCATGCCGCCGGTATCGCGCAGCATCTTGAGCTCTTCATCGGTGAGGCGGTTGCCGTGCGACGCGTGGTAGTCGGGCCCGAGCAGGCCGGCCTCGTGCAGGTCGACGATGCCGGAGCCGCGGTGCCCGATGGTGCCGGCCGGCTGGGGCTGCGCCGTCTTGTGCACGTGCGCGGCAAGCATCTTCACGCCGGTGGCGCGGGCGCGTTCCCATTCCCTGCGCACCTCGGCCAAGGGGCGGCCGGTGGCGTTCGAGGGCGCCAGGCCCAGCTGCAGCAGGCCGTTGCTGTCGGAGAACAGCTCCTTCTGCAGCCGCTCGACGGTCTTCCAGTTGGTTTCGGTTGTCGTGTTGAGGTCGGCATGCACGCGGGCCGTCGGGATCGTCGAGCCCGGCCCGAAGGCGGTTGCGCGCCCGAGTTGGAAGGTGAACCAGCCGGCCACGCCCGAGTCCTTGACGCCGCGTGCCGCGGCCAGCGCTTTTTCTTCGGTGGGCTGGCCGTGGGCGTAGTCGAGCACGGTCGTCACGCCCGCGTCGATGGCCTGCAGGCCGCCGATCAGTTCCGCAAGGTAGTTGTCCTCGGGCGTCATGCAGGCCATGGTGCGCCGCTGCCAGCCGATGTAGCCCTTGGCGTAGGCATTGGGTTCGGCCTTGACGATGCGCCCTGCATCCAGGCCATGCCACATGTGGCGGTGGCCGTCGATCATGCCGGGCATCAGGATCATGCCGCGCGCCTCGATCACCTCGGCATCGCCGGCGGGCAGGCGCTTGCCGATGGCGGCGATCTTGCCGTTCTCGACCAGCACGTCGGTCGCCTGCAGCTCCTTGTTCAGCGGGTCCATCGTGAGCAGGTCGGCGCCGCGGATCAGCGTACGTCGCGCGGGGCCGCGTGGCGACGCAGCGGGCTTCGGCGTTTGCGCCATCGCCTGCGGCGCAAAGGCCGCTGCGGCGGCAGCGCCGGCCGACAGTCCGAGGAAAGCCTTGCGGGTCAATCCGGCCGGTGGCGCCGAGCCCGGGGGCGGGGCGATCTTGGGTGGGGTCATGTCTCGTTCCGTGGTTGTAAGAGTCCGAGGATGTTGACATTTTCATTTTTGACAATAAACATCGCTCGAAGAAAAAACTGTTTTCCTGAGAGGAAAGAATATGGACCGCCTCACGGCCATGTGTGTGTTCCGCAAGGTGGTTGAGCGCGGCAGTTTCACGGTCGCCGCCGAGCAGATGCGCATGTCCAACGCGTCGGTGAGCAAGTACGTGGCGGCGCTCGAAAACCACATCGGCACGCCGCTCCTGGCGCGCACCACGCGGCGCATCAATCTCACCGATGCCGGGCGCAGCTACTACGACAAGTGCGTGCGCATCCTCGACGACGTGGAAGAGGCCGAGAAGTCCGCCGGCCAGCTGCAGACCACGCCGCGCGGGCTGCTGAAGGTGCGCGCGCCGGTGTCGCTCGGCACGGCGCACCTGGGCCGCACGGTGGCGGATTTCCTGGCCGGCTTTCCCGAGGTGACGATCGACATGACGCTCAACGACCGCTTCGTCGATCCGGCGGAAGAGGGCGTCGATGTGGCGCTGTTCATCGCCGACCACGTGAAGGACGCGACCGGTGCCACCCGCGCCATCGCGAAGATGCCGCGCATGCTGGTCGCTGCGCCGGCCTACCTGGAGGCACGCGGCGCGCCCGATACGTTGGCGGACCTCGTGCGTCACAACTGCCTGGTCTACACGCGCGGCCAGACGCCCGACGAGTGGCGCTTCACCGAGGCCGGCAGCGAACGCATGGTGCGCGTGGGCGGCAACTGCCGCTGCAACAACAGCCTGGTGCTGCGCGAGGCGCTGCTGGCCGGCGCGGGCATCGGCCTGTTGCCCGCGTTCCTCGTGACGGGCCACCTCGCCGACGGCAACCTGCACACCGTGCTGCCCGGCGTGGTGCCCGAACCGCGCACGCTGTTCGCTGTGTTCCCGCAGCCGCGCCGGCCCTCGCCGAAGGTGCGCGAGTTCGTGAACTTCGTGGCGCGCAGCTTTGCGGCCGACAGCCAGTGGCAGCTCGAAGCCGACGACGCGGCCGTGGCATAGATTTTTTCCTACCAAGAAATCATTTCTTTCTTTGGACGCCGTTTATTGATCGAAACGAAAACGTCAACATCCTCGGACCCTTTGAAACACCGAGTGAGACATGACGCATACCCTGATCAAGAACGCCAGCATCCTGACGCGAGACCCGAAGCTCGGAGACCTGCACGGCAGTGACCTGCTGATCGAAGGCGACCGCATCGCCGCCGTCGGCCCGAACCTGCAGGCGCCACCCGACGCCGAGGTCATCGATGCGAAAGGCATGGTGCTCATGCCGGGCCTGATCGACGGCCACCGCCACGTCTGGGAGATCATCGACATGGGCCGCCTGGTGAAAACGCGCCCGGCCGAGTACGCGCCCTACTACCAGCAGTGGAAGATGCGCACCATCGTCTCGATGACGCCCGAGGACAACTACCTCGCCGAACTGATCGGCGGCCTGCAGGCCATCGACTCCGGTGTGACCACCGTGCTCGACTACGCGCACGGCCAGCCCAGCGAAGACCGCGCCATGGCTGCCGCGCAGGGTCTGCGCGACTCCGGCATTGCCGGCTGGTTCGCGTTCCAGCTCGGCGTGTCGTCTTCGTACAAGCCGGGCGATACCGTGTCGCTGGCCAAGGCCGACGGCGAGCGCATCGCCATGACCAACGAGTCGCACTGGAAGACCGCCGAACGGCTGCAGAAGGAACTGTTCTCCGACAGCACGGCCCTGCTGCAGCTCGGCCTGGCCCCCAGCGGCAACAACGGCAGCCGCATCGACGACATCCGCAAGGAATGGACGCGTGCGCGCGGCATGGGCGTGAAGATGCTCGCGGCCCACATCCACAAGCCGGAGCAACCGCACGCACCGGGCGTGATGGGCCACCGCGACTCGGGCATGCCCGATCTGCACGAAGCCGGCCTGCTCGGCCCCGACTACCAGGCCACCCACGCCAACCGGCTCACGTCGGACGAGCTGAAGATGCTGCGCGACACCGGCGGCATGATCTGCGCGACCGCGATGGGCGAGTTCCCGTACGTGATGTCGCCGAGCAAGGGCCCGTCGGTGCACGGGCGTGCGCGCGCGGCCGGCGTGCCCACGGGCATGGGCATCGACATCTCGCTGGCGCTCACGGGCGATTACTTCGAGCACATCCGCGCCACGTTCTGGAGCCTGTACCTCGACCCCGAGTGCCGCGGGTACGTCGGCCGGTACACGTCGGAAGACATTCTGGACTTCGCCACCTCGATGGGCGCGCAGGCCGTGCGACTGGGCGGCGTGACGGGCACCATCACCGTCGGCAAGCGCGCCGACCTCGTGCTGCTGAGCACCGACCGCATCGGCTTCGGCATGGCCGGCAGCCTGGCGGACCGCGTCGTCACCTTCGCGGGCACGCCCGATGTCGACAGCGTGTGGATCGCCGGCAAGGCGCGCAAGCGGCACGGCAAGATGCTCGGTGTCGATTGGGCGAACCTCAAGGCCCGGCTGGTGGAAGCGCAAGAGCGCGTGGGGGCCCAGGCCGCCAGCATCAGGTTCGTCTGAGGCATTGCCGCACGCCCGCCTTCGAAGACCCCATCATGAAAAAAATACTGAGACTCTTCGCGTTCGCCGCGCTGCAACTTGGCGCCGTGGCTTCGCATGCGCAGGCCACCGACACCTGGCCAACCCGGCCGGTGCGCATCGTGCACGGCTTCGCACCCGGCGGCCCCATCGACCACCTGGCGCGCCTGCTGGCTGCGCAGTTCCACGAGCACTTCAAGCACTCGGCCATCGTCGAGGCGAAGCCGGGCGCGGGGGGCACCATGGCCGCGCGCTACGTGGCGCGCAGCGCACCCGACGGCTACACGCTCTTTCTCATGGCCTCCGGCCATGCGGCGGCGCCCAGCCTGTACGGCGCGTTGCCCTACGACGCGGTGAACGACTTCACCATGATCTCGATGGTGGCGCAGAGCCCGTTCGCGATCATCGCGAACCCCAACGCCAAGTTCGCGACGGTGCAGGAACTGATGAAGAAGGCCAAGGCCGCGCCCGGCACCATCGACTACGGCTCGGGTGGCAACGGCAGCGGCATGCACCTGGCCGCGGCGCTGCTGCAGTCGCGGGCTGGCGTTCGCTTCAACCACGTGCCCTACCGCGGCGGCAGCGCCACCGCGCTGGCGGTCGTGAGCGGCGAGGTGCCGATCATCGTCACGTCGATGGCCGGCATGAGCGCCTACATCGACAGCGGCAAGGTCAAGCCACTGGCCGTGACCTCGCGCCAGCGCTTCGCGCTGTACCCCGACGTGCCGACCATTGCAGAAACCGTGCTGCCCGACTTCGATGTGACCGCCTGGTACGCACTGGGCGCGCCGAAGAACCTGCCGCCAGCCATCGTCGCGAAGCTCGCCGAGATGGTGCGCGTCACGCTCAAGCGCCCCGAGGTCGCCGAAGGCCTGCGGCTGCAGGCGGCCGATGCGTGGTCCACCACGCCGGCCGAGGCGCAGGCTTTCGTCGCGAAGGAAGTGACGCGCTGGACCCAGGTGGTCCGCGACGAGAAGATCTCGGCGCAGAACTGAGACGCGGCCGGCCATGCGCTCCGAGGGCAACCGATCAATGGCGAGCTGGCACGCCTTCGGCTTCGTCGCCGTGGTCGTGCAGGTGGCCGATGGCCTTCAGCACGCGCGCATCGGTGTGCGGCGGCAAGGCGGCACCATGGCGCGGCGCCACGTGCACGGGCTTGCCGTCGACGAAGGTCAGCACGGAGCGGATCTTGTGGATGTCGTCGGGCGCCACGGTGAGGAAGGGCGCGTCGAGCACCGCGAAGTCCGCGAGCTTGCCGGCCGTCAGCGAACCGCGATGCGGCTCGCTGAAGGTGAGCCACGCGGCGTTGGCCGTGTACAGGCGCAAGGCTTCCTCGCGCGTGAGCAGGAGGTCGGCGCGGCGCTGCACGGCGCCTCCGACGGCGCGGCCCGTCACGTGGTACCCGATGGCGCGCCACACGTTGATCACACCGACGCGCGTGGAATCGGTGCCGCCGGCCACCCTCAGGCCCTTTTGCAGCGCCAGCCGGGTGGGCGGCGAGGCCTGCGCAGCCTCGGCGCCGTGCGCCTCCTGGATCGCCGGAGCCTCGAAGTACGGGCCCATCTGCACCGTGTACGCCATGCCCAGCTTGCGCATGCGTTCGAAGGTCTGTTCGGAGCCCGTGTTGATGTGCGTGATGGCCCAGCGCAAATCTTTGAAGGGACGCGTCTGCGCGACCTTCTCGAGCACATCGAGGATGGCCTTCGCGCCGTCTTCGGTGTAGGCGTGGATCTCCAGCGGATAGCGGCGCTCGGCCGCGAACAGCGCGGCCCGGGCCAGCTCGTCGCGCGCCGACTGCGGCGGGTTGAAGCCGGCGCTCATGCGCACGCCGTCGTTCATGCCGAAGGCCAGCACTTCGCCCACGCCGAGAAAGCGCAGCATGTCGTCGCCGAACAGCGGCGGCAGGTAGGCCAGGCTGGTCTGGAACCAGGCGGTCTCGTTGCCGGGCGCGAGGGCCGATGCGCGGTAGGCGACGCGCACAGTCAGCGCCTTGTCGCGCCACAGCGAGAACAGCGGGCTGTAGATCGCGTGGTCGCCCGCGGCCGGGTCGACGACGCCGGTCACGCCCAGGCGGTTGAGCTCGCGGAAGAAGGCCTGCAGGCTGGCGCGGTTTTCGGCTTCGGGGCGCGCACTGATGCGTGCGAACAGCGCAGAGAAAGGCCCGATGCCGCCGAACAGCTTGCCGGTGGCACGGCCTTGCGCGTCGCGTTCGACCGTGATGCCGGGAGGCAGCGCAGCGCCAGTGTTCAGCCCCAGCATGTCGATCGCCTGGTTGTTGACGACGGCGTAGTCGTACAGGTACTGCACGTAGGCCGGGTTGTGCGGCAGGGCGGTGCTCAGGTCCTGCGGCGTCGGCGCGCGCTGCTCGGCGAACTGCGCCGGATGCCAGGCGCCCATCACCGCGACCCATCGGCCGGGCCCGCGCTTTGCGGCGTCTTGGGTGAGCTGGTCGAGTGCGCCGGACAGCGTGGTCTGTTCGTACCAGTAGCTCTCGAAGGTGAACCCCTGGCCGCCGCGGATGGCATGGATGTGCGCATCGATGAGCCCAGGCACCACCGTCTTGCCACCCAGGTCGATGACGCGGGTGTGCGCGGTGCGCAGCTTGCGGATCGTGGCGTTCGAGCCCACCGCGACGATGCGGTTGCCGCGCACCGCGAGCGCTTGCGCGCGGGGCTTCGCCGGGTCCATCGTGAGGAGCTCGCCGTTGAGCAACAGCGTGTCGGCCGCCAGCGCCGTGGGCAGCCACAGCAGCGCGAGCGCCGCCGCGGCGGCCGCGACGAGCCGTGGTCGTATCGGTCGTTTCATGGGCTGCGTTCAGAAGGCGTGGTTCACGCCGAGCTGAATGCCCGACGAGCGCTGGCCCGGCACACCGGCCGGCGACGAATCGGCCACCACATAGGCAGCATTGCCGCGGTTGCTGATGCGCGAGTAGGCGCTGTACAGCGTGGTGCGCTTGCTCAGGTGGTGCGCGTAGCCGATGGCGAACTGGCGCGCGGTGCCGTCGGTCTCGAGGCCGGGGCCGGAGCGCTCGGAGCGCGCGAACGACACGCGGATCTGCCCCGCGCAGACGGGAACCGACGCGCCGATCAGCGCGTTCGTCTGCCGCTCGCGTCCCAGCCGATGGCGCAGGTAGTTGGCATAGGCCTTGACGACGCCGAAGTCGTAGCTGCCGCCGACGGTCGCCGTGCGGTAGTCGTCGACGCCGATGGCGGTCTGGCCGTAAGCGGCGGCCACGTTGAGCGGGCCCGACTCGTAGCCCAGCCGCCCGCCGCGGTAGCCGGCGCCCTGCGTGCCTTCAGCCGCTGCGAACATGAACTGCCCGTACAGGCCGCCGAGGCCGCGCGGCAGAAAGTAGCCGGCCGAGTTGCTGGCGCGAGCCTGCGTGCGGGCGCGGCCCAGGCCGAGCGGCCAGCCTTCGACGATGTTGCTGCTGCCGCCCACGCCGACCGTGCCGAAGGGCGAGAAGCTCGACACGTTCCAGAACGTGGGCGTGTAGTCGCGGCCCAGGCGCAGCTCGCCGAGGTCCTTGCTCATCAGGCTCACGGTGGAGCGCCGGCCGAATCCGCCTTGCGTCTCGCCGGTGTCGGGCAGCACGGCGGTCTCGAGCCAGAAGCCGGCCGCGAGCCCGCCGCCCAGGTCTTCCACGCCGCGAAAGCCCAGGCGGCTGGGCAGCAGGTAGCCGCCCTGGTCCATGGCCTTGGTCGAGGCGTTGCCTGCCTTCGAGTAGGTGAAGTTCAGGTCGATGCTGCCGAACACCGTGACGGACGATTGGCCGTGCGCGACGCCGAGCGCGCCCGTGGCCGCGAGGGCAAGCAGAAGTTTGTGTGGTCGTCTCATGTTTTTCTTTCGAAGCGCAGCGGTCGAGGGGTGATCAGCTGTCGATGCGGATGCCGGCGCGGCGGATGAGCGCGGTGGTCGCCACGATCTCTTCGCGCACCTGCTGCGCGAAGGCCTGCTGCGGCATCGGTGCGGCGTCGGCACCGAGCTTGTCCAGGCGCGCGCGCACCTCGCTGGTCTTCAGGGCGCGCACGGTCTCGGCATGCAGGTGCGCCACGGTGCGCTCCGGCGTCCTGGCGGCCACGAACATGCCGACCCAGAACAGGTGGTCCGCATCACCGAAGCCGCTTTCGGCGGTGGTCGGCACCTGCGGCAGCAGCGGTGAACGCTTCGGTGCGCCGATGGCCAGCGCGGCGAGCTTGCCGCCTTGCACCAACGGGGCGGCCAGCGCCAGCGGGGCCAGGAACCAGTCGAGCCGCCCGCCCATGAGATCGGTGAGCGCCTGCGGCGTGCCGCGGTACGGGATGTGCGCGACCTCGATGCCGGTCGCGATGCGGAACTTCTCGCCCGCGATGTGCGAGGCGCTGCCGCTGCCTGAAGAGCCGTACACGAACTTCTGCGGGCCGGCCTTCACCTTGCGCACGAGGTCCTGCAGCGAGGTGAAGCCGCGGTCGGGCGGCACCACCAGCACATTGGGCATCGACGCCAGCATGGTGACCGGCGTGAAGTCGTTCAGCGTGTCGTACTTGAGTCCGGGGTAGAGCGCGGCGTTCGCCACGTGGCCGGTCGAGTGGATGAGCACCGTGTGGCCGTCGGCCGCGGCATTGACCACCGCGCTGGCGCCGAGCGTGCCGCCCGCACCGGGGCGGTTGTCGACCACGCAAGGCTGGCCGAGGGACTGCTGCAGCCGTTCGCCGACGATGCGGCCCACCACGTCGGTGGTCGATCCGGCGGTGAAGGGAATGACCAGCTTCACGGGCTGGCTCGGGTAGGCGGGCTGCGCAAAGAGCGTGGCGGGAAGGGTGGCGATGCCGCCTGCGGCTGCCGTGAGGCGAAGCAATGTCCTGCGATGGGTGTCCATCGTTGTCTCCTTGTTGTTCGTGGGGAAGGGCCTGCCTGCGGGCAGGCCCCGAAGTGATGCGTGGGACGCTCAGGGCGCCAGCACCAGCCGCTCCATCGAGCCTTCGAGCACCTGCAGGTAGGCCTGGCGCGCGCGGTCCAGCGGCAGCACCGAGCCGTCGTTCACGTCGAAGCCCTGCAGGCTGCCGTCCTCGAAGCCGGGCAGCAGCGTGCGAAACACATCCGCGCACTGGCTGGCCGTGAGCTTCAGGCTGTCCACGCCGAGCATGTGCAGGTCGCGGCGGTAGAAGGCCATGATGTCGAAGGGCACATTGCGGTCGGGCGTGGAGATCAGGATCTGCGTGCCGCCCACCTTGAGTGCGCCGAGCGCCGCCGCGAAGTAGGGCGAGCCGACGGTGTTGTAGGCAATGTCCACGCCTTTGCCATCGGTCATCGACAGCACGGTCTGCGCGATGTCGTCGCGCGTGCCGTCGATCACCTCGACCTGCGCGCTCGCATGGCCTGTGTATTGGGTGGCGCCGCGTTCGACGCCGATCACGCGCGCGCCGGCCCGCGTGGCCAACTGCACGGTGGCCTGCCCGACCTTGCCGTTCGAGCCCAGCACCAGCACGGTCTGGCCGGGGCCTGCGAGGTGGGCCCGGCGCAGCCCTTCGTAGGCCGTCACGAAGGGCACGCCCACCGTGGCCGCCGAAGCCATGGCGATGCGCTCGGGCTTGGCGACGAGCGCGGCCACGGGCAGAGCGAGGTAGCGCGCATGCGTGCCGTCGCGCGTGATGCCGAGGTCGCCGCCGGTGCCCCAGACGGCGCGGCCGATCCACTCCGACGGGCCGGCGACCACGCGCCCGGCGTAGTCGCGGCCCGGCGTGCGGGGCCAGATGGCGTAGGGCATCAGGCCCAGCGCCGCCTTGACGTCGCTCGGGTTGATCGCCGCAGCGAGGACTTCGACGATGGCGCAGCCGGCCGGTGTCTCGGGCTGTGCGATGTCGACCAGGTCGGGATTCAGTGCTTCGGGGCTCGGGGCCTTGGCGCTGAGGCGAAGGGCGCGCGGTGGTGTGCTCATGGTGCGATGTCTCGTGGTGCGAAGTGAAGGGAAGGAAATGCGTGTGTGTGCGTTCAGGGCAGCGGGGGCGTGGGCAGGCGCGTTTCGCCGGGCTCCAGCCGCAGCTCGAAGTCGAGGTGGAAGTGGCCCGCGCTGTCGGGCTCGAAATCGCGCAGCAGCGAGCCCACCGCGCCGAAGGCCGCGTCGCTGTAGGCGTACGGATCGCGTGCATCGAAGATCTGCGTCGTCAGCACCTTGTGGCCCGGCGCGATGGCGATGAAGTGCAGGTGCGCCGGTCGCATGTGGCTGCGGTTCTGCAGTGCGAGCAGTTCGCCGCAGGGGCCGTCGGTGGGCACGCCGTAGCCCGAGGGCTGCACGCTCTCGAACCAGAAGCGGCCGTCGGCGTCGGTCTCGAAGACGGCGCGCAGGTTCATGTCTTCCTGCTCGGGGTCCTGGTTCTCATACAAGCCACTGGGCGCCGCCTGCCAGGTCTCGATGCGGGCGCCGGCAATGGGCGTGCCGTCCAGCGACAGCACGCGGCCTTTCACGTGCAGCGTCGCGCCGGCCGTGTCGTCGGTCGCAATGCGCACGCCGTTGGGCCGCACCGGCTGGTTTGCGCGCCAGAAGGGGCCGATGAGCGCCGGCTCGGTGCCGCCCGCGGCGAGCACGGCCTTGGCGTCCATCAGCAGCACCAGCGTGGCCATGCCGAGGATGTCGGCGAGCAGGATGCCTTCGTGCTTGCGCGGGCCCGTGGCCTGGCCGATGCGCACCATGAAGTCCAGGCCCTTGAAGAGCTCTTCATAGGTCAGCGTCACTTCCGAGGCGAAGGCGTGCAGGTGGCGGATCATCGCGTCGAGCACGGTGCGGGTGCGCGCGTCGCGCGTGCCCTGGTTGGCGTCCAGCACGGCCTGCAGCAGCGCCTGGGCATTGGCGGGGATTGAGCGGGGAGCGGGCGGTGCCTCGGTGTCCGTGGGGGTCTCGGCGACAGAAATCATGGAAGTCCTGGAGAGTGAAGAAAACGAAATCGGCACGGCGCGGCCCGGCACGCATCGGCGCACCGCTGTGGATGAAGGGGCGTGGCGCCGGTTAGTCGGCGCGGATGCGCGCGCGGGTGGCGACGGCGGTCCAGCGCGGCACGTCTTCGGCGACGCGCGCGGCGAGGTCGGCGGGCAGGCTCGCGACCGTCTCGAAGCCGAGGTCGCGCGTCTGGCGCTGCACCTCATCGAGCGCCAGGATGCGCCGCACCTCGGTGTGCAGCCGCTCGATGGCGGCCGTGGGTGTGCCCGCCGGCGCGAACAGCGCCTGCATGGTCTCGGAGCGGTAGCCGGCGAAGCCCGACTCCGCCACCGTCGGTACCTGCGGCAGCTCGGCCCAGCGCGCGCGACTGCCGACGGCCAGCACGCGCAGCGTGCCCGCCGCGATGTGGGCCTTGGCCGCCGGCAGTGCGGTCAATGCGCAATCGACCTGTCCGCCGAGCACGGCCTGCACGGCGGGGGCCGCGCCGTTGTAAGGCACGTGCAGCAGCTCGATGCCGGCGCGCTGCCACAGCAACTCACCGCCCAGGTGCACGCTGTTGCCCTTGCCGGGCGTCGAGTAGGTGAGCGCGCCCGGCCGGCGCTTGGCGGCGTCGATCAGGGCCGACAGGCTGGTGAGCGGGCTCGCGGCCGGCACCACGATCACGTCGGGTGAGCTGACGGCGAGCGACACCGGTGCGAACTGGCGCAGCGGGTCATACGGGGGCTTGTCGGCGAACAGGGCCGGGTTGGTCACGAAGGCGGACGACACCAGCAGCAGCGTCTGGCCGTCGGGCGCGGCGCGCGCCACCGAGGCGATGCCGATGTTGCCGCCGGCGCCCACGCGGTTGTCGACGAGCACGGGCTGGCCCAGCGCTTGTGCGAGCCGCACGCCCACGATGCGCGCGATGATGTCCGAGGTGCCGCCGGCGGCGAAGGGAACGACGATGCGCACGGGGCCCTTGGGGCTCCAGGCCGGCTGGGCGCGGACAAGGCCGGCGCCCAGCGCCGCGAGCGTCGCGGCGAGGGCGTGTCGCCGGTTCATGCCGTGCGCCACGCCGCATGTCGGTATGCGGCGTGACGCCTGGATGTCGTGGGGGATTGTCATTTTTTTGTCTCCTCGGGTGGTGCCTATGAGCCTTGCCCAGTTCGCGCGGTCGGCGCGGCGACTACTTGCTTTCTGGCGCCCTCTCCTTGATGTAGCCGTCGGTTCCGTAGACCAGGCCGGTGGCCTCTGCAGCCCTGACGACATCCTCGTGCCAGGCGATGCGCCCGCATTCTTCGTCGGTTCCACCGACGACCGAATACACCACCAGCGCGTGATCGTTCGGATTGCGGAAACCGCGCATCACGCCGATGGGGCACGAGATCACGTCCCACTGGTTGAGCATCACGGAGTACTGGCCCTTCTCGCCCCAGATGACCTCCATCTGCCCGTTCAGCGGACAGAAGACTTCCTCGGTCTTGTGTGCGTGAAGGCTGGCACCCTGGCCAACCGGGATTTCGATGAAGGTCACGCCGAAGCGGTGGTTGCCTGGAATTGCCGGCTGGACGCCTTTGTTCTCCAGGACGCCGCGGTTCATGATCTTGTAGATGTTTTTCTTCATCCCCGGCAGCCGGCTCTCGATGAAGGTCTCGCCGTAGGGCGCGACCTTGCCCCAGCGGGCGATGCGGGTGGATTCCATTTCCTGGAGGGTGGGGTCCATGTCTATTCCTTGATGCGATGAGGTTCGGATTCGTCGAAAAAGCAGCGGTTTACGTTCTGCGAGGCCCACTGTAGGCAACGGTCTTTCATGCGTCCATTACCATTTTTCGAGCGATTCGATAACATTTCGGTATGAGGTGTCCGGTGACCCTCGGCCGCTCTTGTGGCAACGACCTGGAATCCCCGCATGGACCTCAGACAGCTTCGGTATTTCGTGGTGCTCGCCACGCAGCAGCACTACGGCCGCGCCTCCGCCGTGCTGCATGTGGCGCAGCCGGCGCTGAGCCGGCAGATCCGCCTGCTCGAGGAAGAACTGGGCGTGCGCCTGTTCGAGCGCCACGCGCGCGGCGCGACGCCGACCGAGGAGGCCGTGTTCCTCATGGAGCGCGCGTCGTTCCTGCTGCGCTATGCCGAGCAGATGAAGCAGGACATGACGGCCCGCCAGCGCGACCCGCGCGGGCCAGTGGCCATCGGCCTGTCGCCCGCGCTCGCGCTGCTGCTTGCGGTGCCGCTGGCGCGCGCGGTGCGCGAGCAGTTCCCCGATGTGCGGCTGCGCATCGTCGAAGGCTTCTCGCAGTCGCTGCTGGGCATGCTGGAGCAGGGGGCGGTCGATGTCGCGATCCTCAACGGCCCGATGCAGCTGGCCAACGTGCTGGCCACGCCGCTCATGACCGAATCGCTGTGCCTCATCGGCCGCACCGACGACACGCGGCTGATGCGCATGACGAAGATCAAGCTGCCCCGGCTGGCCGGCCTGCCGCTGGTGATGACGGGCGTGTCCAAGTCGGGCGTGCGGCTCGAGCTCGAAGCGGCGGCGGCGCGCGCGGGGGTGGTGCTGAACCCGGTGGTCGAGGTCGAGACCTTGAGCGTGGCGGCCCGCCTGGTGGAAGAGGGCCTGGGCCTCACGGTCCACTTCGCGGCGGTGGTGCAGGACGAGATCGAGGCCGGCCGGCTGGTCGCGATTCCCATCGAGGGGCTGCGGCTGCGCCGCGTGCTGGCCCGCGCCTCCGACCGGCCGCCGTCGCGCGCGACGGAAGTGCTCATCGACATCCTGCGCGCCGTGGTGCAGGAGCGCGTGGATGCGGGGCGTTGGCCGCACGCGGTGCTCGATCGCTGAGCGCGCCAGAATGCTTCATCGCCAACAGGAGCACACCCATGGGCCACACCGCAACGATCGTCTCCACCGACGTCAATTTCAACCATCGCATCCAGGTCGGCAAGTTCCAGCTCGTGGCGGACGAGCCGGCATCGCTGGGCGGGCAGGGCGCGGGGCCGGCGCCCTATGACTACTACCTGGCCGCGCTGTCCGCCTGCACCGCGATCACGCTGCGGATGTACGCCCAACGCAAGGGCTGGGAGCTGGGCGAGTTCAAGGCCGAGCTGAGCTTTTCGAAAGACGCGGACGGCAAGGCGCACATCCACCGCGTGCTGCACGCCAGCGCACCGCTGACCGATGCGCAGTGGAGCCGGCTGCTCGAGGTGGTGGCCAACACGCCTGTCACGAAGACGATGCGCGAAGGCGCCGAGATCACGAGCGAGCGTGGGGTGGCGGCGGCCTGATTCGGGCCGCAGGCGCGGCGCCGCTCAGCGCCGAGAGATCACGCGAACCACCGGTTCGCTGTGCACGCGAAAACCCATGCGCTCGTAAATCCTCCGCGCGCTCGCGTTGCCCTGCATCACATGCAGCACCGGCACTTCGCCGCGCTGCATCTGCTGCGCCACCAGGCGCGTGACGAGGCGCTTCGCGTAGCCCTTGCCCTGCGCATCGGGGTGCGTGCAGACGCCGCTGATCTCGCGCAGCGTGCCGGCGGCCATGCGCTCGCCGGCCATTGCGACGAGACGGCCGTTGTCGTCGAAGCAGCCGAAGTACTCGCCGAGTTCGATGGTCCGCGTAGAGAAGGGCCCGGGGCGGGTGAGGGCGGCCAGAGCGAGCACCTGTTCGACATCGGCAGTGCCCAGTCGGACCACATCGGGAAGCGTGTCGGCCACGGGCACAGGCGCGTCCCAGATCATCTTCACGATGACCGATTCCATGTCGACCTGCCAGGTGGACGGCGCGGGGCCCGACCAGCCGATGGCATAGAAGTGTTCGTCCGGCGTGCAGAAGGGCAGCAGCGCGTCGAGGTCGGGGTGCAGTGCGTCGGCAAAGCCGACGATGGGGGAGAAGCCTGTGGCGTAGCGGCGTGCGGTCGATGTGCCGGCGGCAAAAGACGCATGCGGGCCCGAGAGGGCGTGCCAGGTGAGGTTGGTGAGGAGGTCTGTCATGGGAAGGATTCTTGCGGTCTGACAGGGACCGTTTTGCGCCGACCGTTGTTGTGGGGGCGGCGCCTCCTCGTCGAGGACGAGGAGGTGTGTGTCGCATTGCACGGCGAGGGCAACCTCGCCGGCGTCAGCGACTCAGTGCATCAGCACTTCATGGCCGTGGCTTGTGCGGCGAAGGCGTCGGAAGCGGCTTTGCAGGCGGCGCCGAGTTGGGCGGCGTTGGCGCCGTAGCTGGCCCAGGTGGCCTTGGTCTGCTCGAGGCTGCCCTTGAGCGCGTCGGCGGCTGCGCCGCTTTGCTTGCCCACGCAGGCGCTCACCTTGTCCAGGTACTCCTGGCATTCCTTGGGCACGTCGGCCGATGCCGTCGTGGTGGCTGCGGGCGCAGCAGCAGCCGGTGCGCTGGCGGCCGGTGCGGGTGCCGGCGTGGCCGGTGCGGTGGCAGCAGGTGCTGCGGGAGCGGCCGGCGCTGCGGGCGTGGACTCTTGCTTCGAGCAAGCGGTGATGGCGGCAGCCACGAAGATGAGTGCGAGCAGTTTGTTCATTTTTTCTTACATGAGCGAGTTGGATGATGTGCCACGCCTCGTGTCCTCCGGCGCGCAGTGCGCACACCAGGAACGCAAGATTCGGGGCCGGAACAGTATCACCGCGCCCTGTGCAACAGACCCCCGCGAAGGCAGGAATCGGGGGGCTGCAGATGCTCCAAAAACGTAACAATTATCTTTAATCGTTAAATATTGCCGGGTTAAGCATTCGAAGGTGCGCAGGCGTACGCAGGGGGCGCGATGGCCCGTCGAACCGGGTGCTTGACCGGTCTCGCATCTGCAAGCGGATGTTGTTGATTCTTTCGAATTACATCGAAGCTACGAGGCCGCGTGAAGTTTCCCGGGGGCGCGGCGCAGTCCATTTCCGGAGTCGACCGAGCGGCCTGCCGTGCCTCTTCGGCGGTCACGCACATGGTTACAACCCCGTGCCGCAGACCCGCTTGTCGCGGTGCGCGGCAGCCGGCAGGACATGGCCGGACGGGGCCCGGTTCCCGGTCGATCGAATTGCCGCCGGACCCTTGGGTTGTGCATTGCATCAATTAATTCTTATGGCAAAGGTTCTCATTGCCGGATGGCATGCACATCCTCTTTCAGTTGTGAATCGGCTGCGATGAATTGAGGCGTTGGCGCGCCATTCATGACGACCGAGTTCTTTGCCATCAAGGAATAGGGAATTCCCGCCCCGATTTTCTACGGAATCCCGTAGTTGAAAATTGGAAATAGATCGGGTAATTCAATCGGACGGAATTCATCAAAGGCTTCGATCGCCTGGCTGTCGAGGGAAGATCGCCTTGCACGGAGAGGAATACAGCGATGGATATGCCTTCCATATGAGCAAGTGAATGGATCGCGATGTGTTGGTAACAATTAATTTCAAATTGATGAGAAAAGCAAAGGAGGACGTTGTTTTTGCGATTTTTTGACGGTATTGGCTCGAAAAGATAGAACGTTAATAGTGGACACATTTGCATATTTGTCGTCACACTTTGAGCCATGCCAAGGTCTCAATCGCCCCAATTCCTTCGCCCACGCGCTCATCGATTTGCGCTGGAAAGCCGGCAGCTATTTGATGGCGCCGCTTTTGTGGAGGCCGCCGCGGCGGCACCGGCGGACGCGCCGCAGGGCCCGCACGGGGATGCGCCGCATGCCGCCGACGCGGCGGCGCCCGTTGCCGTGCCGCATGGGCGCGAAAGCACGCCCGAAGCGGACGCGCGAACCGCGCCTGGCCCGGCCCCGACCCCGGCCAGCGAGGTCTACGTCATCGACAAGAATGTTGCCAATTGGCAGCAGCTCGCCGCCTCGGTGCCGCAGGGCGCCGGCCTGATCCTGCTGGACACCGGCTCGTCCGGCGTCGAACAGCTGCGCCAGGCGCTCGAAGGGCGCAGCGGCCTCACGGCGCTGCACATCCTCAGCCACGGCAGCGCGGGCGAGATCACGCTGGGCAACGAAACCCTCGACGTCGCCGGCCTGGCGCGCTCGGCCGGCGCCTGGCAGGCGATCGGCGCGAGCCTGGGCGCGGACGGCGACATCCTGCTCTACGGGTGCGACGTGGGCGCCGACGGGCAACGCTTCGTGCAGGCCCTGGGCCGCGCCACGGGCGCCGACGTGGCGGCGTCGCTCGACGCGACCGGCGCCGCCTCGCGCCAGGGCGACTGGTCGCTCGAGGTCGCAACGGGATTCATCGAGTCGCGCGCCTTCGCCGCCGCCGACTACGACGGTCTGCTGGCCGCGCCCACCGTGTCGACGACCACGCCGCGCCTCACGGTCAGCGAACCCAGCTCGCTCAACGCGCCGGGCGCCGACCGCGCCACGCTCAGTGGCTGGACGCTCACCGACGACGGCGCGGGCAACGTCACGGTCGACGTGACCGTCGAGAACCCCGCGCTGGGCGCGCTGTCCAGCGCCAGCATGAGCGGCGTCACCACCGTGCCCGGTGGCTACCGCTTCGTCGGCAGCGTGGCCGACGCCAATGCCTGGATCAACCAGCTGGTGTTCACCGCCGCCGACACCGAGCTGGGCAACGCCACGGCCACCACGCGCATCCTGGTGTCGATCACCGATTCGGAAACGCCGGCGCTCACCGCCAACCGCGCGCTCGACGTGACGATCACGCCGTCGAACGACCCGACCACGGTGGCCGACGCGGCGCAGACGGTCTCCGAGGGTGGCACCACGCTGCTGACCGGCACCACGCTCGACGCCGTCGACCCCGAGGTCACGATCGGCTCGCAGAACACCGGCCAGATCGTCTACGGCATCGCGACCAACACCACGCACGGCTACCTCACGCTCAACGGCGAACGCATCGGCGTGGGCTCGGTCTTCACGCAGGCCGACGTGCTCGCGGGCCGCGTCGCCTACGTGCACACGGCCACCGGCGCGGACCAGAACCTGGCCGACAGCTTCGTCATCGTGGTCAACGACGGCGCCACGCCGCTGGCCGGCTCCGACCACGCCACCATCACGCTGAACGTCACGCCGCTGAACCAGCCGCCCGTGGTCTCGGGCGGGGGCAGCGTGTTCGAAGGGCAGCCGCCCAACGCCATCGACCCCGGCGGCAACCCGGCCTCGGTGGTGGGCAACTTCATCGTCGCCGACGGCGGCGGCGACGATGCCAGCGGCGACCTCACGGTGCGGCTGACCAGCCTGCCCACCGACGGCACGCTGTACTTCACCGGCACGGTGCTGATCGGCGGCGTGCCCCAGAACGTCACCAACCGCGCGATCACGCAGGCCGACATCGACGCCGGCTTCGTGTTCGGCTATGACGACCGCGGCGGCCTCACCTACGGCAACAACGGCCAGCGCGACAACAACGGGCAGAGCTACCCGTTCACCGACGGCTTCGGCGTCACGGTGAGCGATGCCGGCGGCGGCACGGGCACGCCGTCGTCCACCTCGGGCACCATCGCCATCAACGTGCGCCCGGCCAACGACGACCCGGTGCTCGACCCCGGCAGCACGCTCGAGGCGACCGTGGACCCGGCGGGCGGCGGCTACACCGTGACGCTCACGCCCGGCATGCTCGGCGCGACCGACGTCGATTCGAGCGACGACAACCTGACCTTTGCCGTCACCTCGATGAACGGCCTGAACCAGGGCTACCTGCTGCTCGACGGCAAGATCCTGCCGCCGGGCGGCACCTTCACCATGGAAGACGTGCGCTCGGGCCGCGTGCAGTACGTGCAGACGCAGGGCGCGGCGGCGGGCGACACCGACACCTTCAGCTTCCAGGTGGTCGACAACACGCTTGGGCCCACCTGGGACGCGAACGGCAACACCGTGATCCGCGAAGGCGCCGACCGCAACCCCGACGGCACGCTGAAGACCTACGAGTTCACGATCAACCTCGTCGAAACCCCGGCGGGCAACGGCGATCCGCTGCAGACCATCGACGGCACCGTCACCACCTCGGGCTCCAACCACGCGGGCACCGACCAGAACGGCGCCACGCGCGGCACGCTCAGCGAAGGCGGCTCGGTGGTGCTGGGCGGCACCGGCTCCGACTTCAACACCGTGCCGGGCCTGAGCTACGTGGTCGAAGGCGTGCCGCCGTCGCAGGTGATCTACACGGTCACCGACTACACCGGCACCACCGGGCCCGTGCGCAACGGCGTGCTGCAGCGCTTCGACGGTGCGGCCTGGGTCGACATCGACACCTACGAGACCTTCACGCAGGAAGACCTGAACGCCGGGCGCATCCGCTTCCAGCACGACGGCGACGTGGAAGACTTCGAGTCGGCCGTGTCGCTCTCGGTGACGGCCGGTGTCGCCGTCGGCGGCGTGCGCAACGTCTGGAACACCAGCTTCTCGTTCTTCATCACGCCGGTCAACGACGTGCCCGTGGCCACCGGTTCGTCGAACACGGTCATCCGCGAAGGCGAGACCGCCTACCTCACGACCGGCCAGATCCGCGTCGTCGATGCCGACGACGCCGCGAGCGAAAGCTACCTCGAAGGCTCGGCCACGCTGCTGAACGGCGACCCGAACTACGCCTTCAACAACGCCGGCAGCGGGCCGGGCGCGATGCAGTTCGAGTTCGACAGCCTGCCCACCGGCGGCCAGCTGCAGTACTGGAACGGCGCCGCCTGGGTGGCCGTGGCCGTGGGGCAGCGCATCGACGCCTCGCTCATCACCGGCAGCGCCGGCACCACGGGCCTGCGCTTCGTGAGCGACGGTTCCGAAGTGCGCACCACCCAGTTCAACGTGCATGCCGTGGACCGCTGGGGCGCCGCGTCGAACCCCGTCACCGTCGGCATCCAGATCACCAACGTCAACGACGCGCCGGTGATCGCGCCCGACCCGACGCAGCCCGACCCGCCCGGCACCGCCAACCAGCCGCTGACCGTGGCCGAGGGCGGGCGCGGCCAGATCACGCCGGGCATGCTCAGGGCCTTCGACCCCGACAGCACGCTCACGCAGCTGCAGTACACGATCACCTCCGTCACCACGCACGGGCGCATCATGTACTCGACCGACGGCGTCAACTTCGTGGCGCTGGGCGTGGGCTCCTCGTTCACGCAGGCCGACGTGAACGCCGGGCGCATCTACTATTTCAATTCGGGCGACGAATCCGACGGCCACACCGAAGCCAACGGCGATCCGCCGAGCGACCGCTTCACCTTCACGCTGAGCGACGGCGACAAGGAACAGACCGGCGGCCAGTTCTGGATCTACGTCACGCCGCTGAACGACGCGCCCACGGTGACCGCGCCGGCCGGCCCGATCGACATCGACAGCAGCAACCCGGCGCACAACCCCGTGCCCGGCTTCCATGTGGGCGACACCGACCTGGACGCGGTGATCCAGGGCGAGACCGACTTCGTCCAGGTGACGGTGCGGCTGCTGGACGCCAACGGCAACCCGCTGAATGCCGCGGCCTACGCGGGCGCCACCATCGGCTCGACCTCGATGGGCGGCGTGACCGTCGACGCCGACAAGAACGGCAGCGGCGACTTCCTCACGCTGCGCGGCACGCGCGCCCAGGTGAACGCCGCGCTCGCCGGCCTGACGCTCACCTTCGACACCGACCGCGACCAGGCCTACCGGCTGCAGGTGATCGTCGACGACCGCCTGCGCGACACCGCCACCGGCGTGCTGCAGCCCGGCGCCAACGGCGGTCCGCAGAACGAGCCGAGCGTGCCGGGCGGGCCGAACATCGCGATCCCGACCACCGAGTACGACTGGTACGCCGACACGGTGCCCACCACCGGCGACATCACGGGCAACCTCGCGGCCGCCTCGGTGCTGGTGCGCGCGTCGAGCGAGAACGACCCGGGCGTGCTGGTCGTGCCGCCCGTGCACACGGTCTATGAAGACCAGCCGACCTACATCGGCACGGGCTTCGTGGTGTCCGACCCCGAATCGGCCGCCTTCGGCACGCCCATCACGCTGCGGCTGACCGTGCCCAACGGCACGCTGGGCATCGGCGGCACCGGCGGGCAGACGAGCTTCACGCTGCCCAGCGGGCGCGTCGTGACCATCGCCGGCGACAACACCGGCGCGCTCACGCTCACCGGGCGCGCCAGCGACATCCAGGAGCTGATCACCAGCGGCGCCGCCACGGGCCTGACCTACCGCAGCGCCACCCACGTCAACCACGACCTCAACGGCGCCGACGCCGGCGACGTGACGCTCACCGTGTCCTTCGACGACACCGGCTCGCAGATCGGCGGCGACACCGGCGGCGGCAGCGTGTCGAACAACCCGCCCGACATGACGATGGCGCTGACCATCGTGGCGGTCAACGACGCGCCGACGGCCGGGCTCACACCGGGCACCAACCCGAACACGCCGCTGTACCTGACGGGCGGCAACGCGCCGTCGGCCGTGCCGGGCTTCGTCGTGCGCGACCTGGACATCGACGGCGACGGCGGCGGCATCGCGCCCGGCGAAGCCGATTTCCTGCAGGTCACCGTGCGCATCACCAACGGCACGGGCGCGCCGCTGGGCGCGGTGCAGTACACGGACGGCGGCAGCGACGCCATCACCATCACCTCGAGCAATGCAGCCGGCTCGGGCGTGACCATCGACAGCACCTACGACGGCACCGGCAGCGCGCTCGTCATCCGCGGCACGCGCGCGCAGGTGCAGGCCTACCTCGACGGCCTGCAGGTGGCGCTGGGCGGCAGCCTGGCCAACACCGACCAGACCTACCGCGTGCAGGTCATCGCGGACGACCGCCTGCGCGAGAACAGCAGCGGCGCGCTGGCGGGCGGCGCCAACGGCGGCGAGAACAACAACGCGAGCGGCGGCACGGTGGCGGTGCCCACCACCAACGTCAACCCCTACGCGCTGATCCCCGCGGGGCTGACGGCCAACGTGGCCTCGGCCTACCGCACGCTGTTCCCGTCGTCGATCAACGACCCGGCCCACATCGCGGCCGGCAACCCGACGGTGGACGAGGGCAACGGCAGCGTCATGCTGACCGGCCTCACGGTCACCGACCAGGACGCGGCCGCCACCGACGTGCTGACGGCCACGGTGTCGGTGCCCCCCGGCTTCGTCATCAACGGCGTGGGCGGCAGCGGCGGCACGGTCGGCCCGTTGGGCGGCGCCAGCATCACCATCACCGGCACGCTGGCGCAGATCAACAGCCGCATCAACGCCATCTCGATCGCGCTGCCCGACGCCCCCGGCGCCGCGCTGCCGGCCGACTGGAACGGCGCCTTCACCGTGACCGTGGTGGTCAACGACGAGGGCCACACCGGCGGGCGTCCGGGCAGCCTGGCGCCCGGCGACAACAGCACGACCGGCACCTTCGCCTACGCGGACGGGGTCAGCAACCACCTCGTCACCACGCGCACCTTCGTCTTCACGGTCGCGCCGGTCAACGATGCGCCGGTGGTGGTGGGCGGCACCACCCAGACGCTGCCGAACGTCACCGAAGACGTGGGCAACAACGCGGCCGGCACCCCCGTGGGCACCCTGTTCGGCTCGCACTTCGACGACGGCGCCGACCTGATCGACAACAGCGGCAACGGTGGCACCGGCGGCAGTTCGTCCGACACCTTCTTCGGCGTCGCGATCACGGGCCACGTCCCGGACCCCGCGCAGGGGGCCTGGCAGTACTCGCTGGACAACGGCACCACCTGGATTCCCGTCGGCGCACGCACCGACGGCACCGCCCTGGTGCTGGCCGCCGACGCGCAGCTGCGCTTCGTGCCGGCCGCCAACTTCCACGGCACGCCCACCACGCTGACCGTGCGGCTGGTCGAGACCGACACCAACAACGACAGCGCCACGGCCGATCCCATCTCGGGCTCGACGGTCAACGTGGCGGGTGCCAACAATGGCGGCACCACCGTCTACAGCGCCGGCACCATCGTGCTCAGCACCACGGTGATCAACGTGAACGACCGGCCGACGGCGACCGATGCGACCGTGCCCGCCGGCGTCGAGGACGTGACGGGTGCCGGCGTGCGCGTCGACACGCTGCTGGGCGGCGGCTACGGCGACGCGACCGACAACCAGACGGCCATCAGCGGCGGCGGCGATGCATCGACCTCGTTCGGCGGCATCGCCATCGTGGGCAACAACGCCAATGCCGTGCAGGGCGCGTGGGAGTACAGCCTGAACGGCACCGACTGGCTCGCCGTGCCGACGGGCGCCTCCGACACCAGCGCCTTGCTGCTGCCCACCAGCGCGCAGCTGCGCTTCGTGCCGGCGGCCGACTTCAACGGCACGCCCGGCGGGCTGGTCGTGCGCGTGTCCGATGCGCCGGTGGCGGCGGGCAGCGGCGACATCAGCGCCACCGTCAACGACGCCACCAGCCAGTGGTCGGTGCTGCGCGACGTGTCGACCACCATCGCGCCGCGCAACGACGCGCCCGTGATCGGCGGCACCACCGGCGCGACCGCGGTGGAGAACAACCAGACCGGCACCGGCGTCAGCATTCCGCCCGTGGCGCTGGTCAGCGGCGGCACGGTCGGCGACCTCGACCTGGCGACCACGCCCGGCCTGGCCGCGGGCGTGTTCGGCGCGGGCTCGCTCACCGTGAGCCTGGACGGCTACCAGCCGGGCGACCAGCTGTTCGTCAACGGCGCGCTGCCCGCGGGCGTCAGCGTCTCGGGCGGCAACGGCGCGCCGCTGGTGGTGCAGTTCGACGCCGACACCACCGTGGCCGAGGTGCAGGCGGTGCTCGACCAGCTGTCCTACCGCAGCAGCAGCGATAACCCGACGGCGTTCGGCACCGACAACGAGCGCGTCTACACCATCGTGCTCAACGACGGCAACAACGTGCAGCCTGGCGGCAACGCGGGCGGCCCGCAGCCGCTGAACAGCAACGTGCTCACCGGCACACTGAACATCACGGCCGTGAACGACCCGCCGAAGGCGGTCGACGACACGCACAGCATCGACGAAGACACGCCCTCGGTGGGCAGCAACGTCATCAGCGGCCGCATTCCCGGCGAGGCCGACCACGACCCCGACAGCACCACGCTCACGGTCACCAGCATCCGCACCGGCCCCGAGGCCGGCGCCGGCACGGCCGGCACGCTGGGCAGCGCGCTCACCGGCACCCACGGCAGCATCGTGCTGAACGCCGATGGCAGCTACACCTACACGCTGGACAACAGCGACCCGCGCGTGCAGGCGCTGATCGCCGGCGAGACGCTCACCGACCTGTTCACCTACGCCATCTCCGACGGCGCGGGCGGCACCGACATCGCGCAGATCACCATCACGATCCGCGGCGCCAGCAACGACGTGCCGGGCATCACGGTGACCGACGCCAACGGCAACGCGACCGGCCAGGTGACGGTGCACGAGTCGGGCCTGACGAGCGTGGGCGACACCAGCGAGACAGCGGGCGCCGGCTTCAACATCGCGGCGGCCGACGGCGTGGCGAGCATCAACGTCGGCGGCACGATGGTGACGCTGGCGCAGCTGCAGGCACTCACGCCGGGCGCACCGATCACGATCAACACGCCCGACGGCCAGATCCGCCTCACGGGCTTCAGCGGCACCACGCTGCCCAACGGCGTCGTGACCGGCGGTACGGTCAGCTACACCTACACGCTGACCTCGGCGCAGAACCACAGCGCGGGCGAAGTGACCGAGGCGGTGGCGCTGAGCGTGACCGACCGCGACGGCGACGTGGCCAGCGGCACGCTCACGGTGCTGATCGTGAACGACGTGCCCACCGCGAATCCCGACACGAACAGCGTCACCGAAGACGCCGCGCCGAACACCACGACCGGCAACGTGAAGACCAACGACCGCGAGGGCGCGGACACGGCCGTGCCGGTGACGGGCGTGAGCTTCGGCGGCACGGCAGGCACGGTCGGCAGCGCGCTGGACACGGAATACGGTGCCATCGTGCTGAACGCCGACGGCAGCTACAGCTACACGCTGGACAACAGCGACCCGCGCGTCAACGCGCTGAAGGACGGCGAGACGCTCACGGACACGGTGAGCTACACCCTCACCGACGCGGACGGCGACACCTCGACCACCACGCTGACGATCACCATCCACGGCCACTCCGACGCCAGCCCCGAGATCGTGCCGGTGGACGGCAACGGCGCGGCCACGGGCCAGACCGAGGTCTACGAGCGTGGGCTGGTCGACGGCCCGGCCGGCCCCGATGCACGCGAGAACGGCAGCGGCGTCGTCACGGTGTCGGCGGCCGACGGCCTGCAGACCGTCACCGTGGGCGGTCGCACGCTGACGCTGGCCGAGCTGGCCAACCTGGGCACCACGCCGGTCGTCATCACAACGCCGCTGGGCACGCTCACGCTGACGGGCTTCACGGCCACCACCTCGGTGGGTGGCGTGCCCACGGCGGGCAACCTGGCCTACACCTACACGCTGCGCGCGCAGGTGGCGCAGCCGGGCGCGACCGAGAGCACCGAAGCCATCGCCCTGCAGGTGACCGACGCCGGCGGCGCCACGGCCACGGGCACGCTCACCGTGCGCATCGTGGACGACGTGCCGCAGGCCACCGACGACGCGGCCGCCATCACCGAAGACGCCGCGCCGAACACGGTGTCGGGCAACGTGGCGACCAACGACACCATCGGCGCGGACGACCGCAACGTCGCGCCGGTGACGGGCGTGAGCTTCGGCGGCGCGGCCGGCACGGTGGGCGCGTCGATCACGACCACGTATGGCGCCATCGTGCTGAACGCCGACGGCAGCTACACCTACACGCTGAACAACGCCGACCCGCGCGTGCAGGCGCTGTCGGTGGGCGAGATGCTGACCGAGCAGGTGCGCTACACGATCACCGATGCCGACGGCGACACCAGCACCGCCACGCTCACGATCACCATCCGCGGCGCCAACGACCTGCCGGGCATCGCCGTCACCGACGCCAACGGCGCGGCGACCGGGCAGGTCACGGTGTTCGAGTCGGGCCTGGTGAGCATCACCGACACGGGCGAGCGCGCCGCCAGCAGCTTCAACATCACCGCGGCGGACGGCGTGGCGAGCATCAACGTCGGCGGCACGGTGGTGACGCTGGCGCAGCTGCAGGCGCTCACGCCGGGCGCACCGATCACGATCACCACGCCCGACGGCCAGATTCAGCTGACGGGCTTCAGCGGCACCACGCTGTCCAACGGCATCGTGACCGGCGGCGCGGTCAGCTACACCTACGTGCTGGGCGCGCCGCAGAGCCACCGCTCCGGCGGTGTGCTGACCGAAGTGACCGAGCAGATCGCGCTGTCGGTGACCGACCGCGACGGCGACGTGGCCAACGGCACGCTCACCGTGCTCATCGTCAACGACACGCCGCAGGCCACCGACGACGCGGCCGCCATCACCGAGGACGCGGTGCCCGACACGGTGAGCGGCAACGTGAAGGCCAACGACCGCGACGGCGCGGACAACGGCAACGGCGTGCCGGTGACGGGCGTGAGCTTCGGCGGCGCGGCCGGCACGGTGGGCGTGTCGCTCACGACCACGTACGGCGCCATCGTGCTGAACGCCGACGGCAGCTACACCTACACGCTGGACAACGACAACGCCGCCGTCAACGCGCTCAAGACCAACGAGCAGCTGACCGAGACGGTGCGCTACACGATCACCGATGCCGACGGCGACACCAGCACCGCCACGCTGACGATCACCATCCACGGCCGCCTGGACGGTGACCCGGCCATCGGCGCCGTGGACGGCAACGGCGCGGCCACGGGGCAGGCCGAGGTGCACGAGCGCGGGCTGGTCGACGGCATCGGCGGCCCCGACACCCGCGAGATCACCACCGGCACCATCGTGGTCTCGGCGAGCGACGGCATGCGCAGCGTCACCGTGGGCAACCGCACGCTGACGCTGGCCGAGCTGGCGAACCTGGGCACGACGCCGGTCACCATCGACACGCCGCGTGGCACGCTGGTGCTCACCGGCTTCACACCCACCAGTTCGGTGGGCGGCGTGCCGACGACGGGCGAGCTGGCCTACACCTACACGCTGGACGGGCAGGTGGCGCAGCCGAACGCCACCGAGAGCACGGAAGACATCGCGCTGCTCGTGACCGACGCCGGCGGCGACACGGCCACGGGCACGCTCACCGTGCGCATCGTGGACGACGTGCCCGAGGCCGTGAACGACACCAACGCCATCACCGAGGACGGCGCGCCGAACACGGTGGGCGGCGACGTGAAGGCCAACGACACCATCGGCGCCGACGACGCCAACGGCGTGCCGGTGACGGGCGTGAGCTTCGGCGGCGTGGCCGGCACGGTGGGCGTGCCGATCACCACCACCTACGGCCGCATCGTGCTGAACGCCGACGGCAGCTACACCTACACGCTGAACAACGCCGACCCGCGCGTGCAGGCGCTGGTCGTGGGCGACACGCTGACCGAGGTGGTGAGCTACACGCTCACCGACAACGACGGCGACACCAGCACCGCCACGCTGACCCTCACCATCCACGGCGCCAACGACGGCGTGACGCTGGTGATCGGCGACAACAACGGCCCCGACACGGCCGGGCAGGCCACCGTGTACGAGCGCGGCCTGGTCGAGCCGGGCGACGCGAGCGAGACCGTCTCGGGCAGCTTTTTCGTCACGGCGCCCGACGGCCTGGGCAGCATCGCGGTGCACGGCGTCACGCTCACGCCGGCGCAGCTGGCCGCGCTCGGCACGAGCCCGGTCACCGTCGCCACCGACCGCGGGCGCATCACGCTCACCGGCTTCGATGCGGCCACGGGCACCGTGCGCTACACCTACGTGCTGGGCGCCGCGCAGAGCCATGCGGGCGGGCAGGTCACCGACGACATCGCGCTGCAGGTGACCGACCGCGACGGCGACACCACGCAAGGCACGTTGCGTGTACTGGTGATCGACGACGTGCCCACGGCACGCAACGACGCCACCGCCATCGGCACCACGCGCCCCGGCGCCACGGCGACCGGCAACGTGTTCGGCGGCGACGGCATGGGCGCGAACGACGTGGCCGACCGCCTCGGCGCCGACCGCACGCCGACGCCGGTCACGGGTGTTTCTTTCGAGGGCGTGGCCGGCACCATCGGCGGATCGACGGCGGGTCGCTACGGCAACCTGCGCCTGAACGCCGACGGCAGCTACAGCTATTCGGTGAACGCCAGCAATGTGCGCGTGGCCTCGCTGGGCGACGGCCAGACGCTGACCGAGGTGTTCGACTACGTCATCACCGACGCCGACGGCAGCACCAGCACGGCGAAGCTGGTCGTCACCATCAACGGCACCTCGCAGCACCGGCCGCTCACGGGCGACCAGGTGTTCCCGGCGGACTTCGGCGACACCAGCCGCCGCATCGACCAGTCGATGACGCCGGCGCTGTTCGTGCAGATCGCGGTGCAGGAGTCGCAGCGCCTGAGCCAGACGCTGTCGGGCGCGATCGCCGCGCGCGCGCTGGGCGGCGACCGCATCTTCGGCGAGGACCGTCCCACCGACCTGTGGGGCGAGCCGCAAGGCGTGGACTATGCCGACCACGTGAGCCGCGACGGCGTGTCGTTCTCGCTGCGCATGATCCGCGACGTGGAGCAGACGCTGGCGCTGCGCGGTGTCACGGCCGGCAAGCTGGTCGACGGCGCGAGCCCGCTGTTCGGCGATTTCGACAGCTTCTCGGCGCCGCAACAGCCGCCGCCCCCCGAAGCGCCCGAAGCACCCGCGCGCGACGGCGGGCGCATCGTGGTGCCGCGCGCCGATGCGGCACCGGCAGCCGGTGCCGCCGCGCCGGTGGCCACCGACACGGCGCGCTCGTTCTCCAGCCGCGTGGCCGCGGCCGCCGCGGAGCGCGACGCGGTGCGCGACCTGCTGCGGCATCCGCAGCGCGCCACGCCCACCGTGCGCGTGCCCACGAGTTGATCGACGCAGAGAAAAACGCCGGAGCCATCGAACCATGTCCTATCCATCGAGCACCATGACCGACATTCACAAGCAACCCGCGTCGACCTTCCGTTTCCCCTTGTCGTGGACCGCTGCCGCGGCCGTGCTGATGCTGGCCGGCTGCAGCATGACGCCGGTGCAGCTCACGCGCGACGAGATCGTGGTGCGCGTGCGCCACGACCAGAAGCAGCTGTACAAGGACCAGGCCGCGGTCGCCACGCCCATGACGTATTCCGAGGTGCTGGCGCGCGCGCTCAAGTACAACGCCGACTACCGCCTCAAGCTCATGGAGTCGGCCCTGGCGCGCGGCCTGCTCGACGTGTCGGCCGCCGACATGCTGCCCAAGCTGGTGGCCGACGCCGGCTACAACGACCGCAGCAACGACTCGGGCGGCACCAGCATCGGCATCGAGGACCGCGTGGTGAGCCTGCGGCCCTCGACCTCGGAGCAGCGCTCGCACTACTACGGCCGTGCCACGCTGTCGTGGAACGCGCTCGACTTCGGCATCAGTTACTTCCGCGCCAAACAGGCGGCCGACGAGGTCAACATCGCCGAGGAGCGCCGCCGCAAGATCCTGCAGAACATCGCGCAGGACGTGCGCAGCGCCTACTGGCGCGCCATCGGCGCGCAGCAGCTCATCGGTGACGCCGACCGGCTGGCCGTGCGCATCGAGGACGCATTGAAGAAATCGCGCGAGGCCGAGCGCGCCGGCGTGCTGCCGCCCGCGCAAGGGCTGGCCTACCAGCGTGCGTTGCTCGATGCGATGTCGCTGGTCAACGCCAAGCGCCAGGAAATGCAGTTCGCCAAGCGCGAGCTGGCCGCGCTCATGAGCCTGCCGCCGGGCGTCGACTTCACGCTGGTCGAAGGGCCACAGGACGGGCGCGCACCGGTCACGCTGGACATCGACAAGCTCGAGGTCGCCGCGCTGGAAAACCGCGCCGAGCTGCGCGAGGAAGACTACAAGGCGCGCATCGGCATCGCCGAGACCAAGAAGCAGATCGCCTCGCTGTTTCCCAGCCTGAACCTGTACGCCGGGGCGCGCTACGACTCCAACTCTTTTCTCTACAACAGCAACTGGAGCGACGCGGGCGTGAGCCTGTCGATGGACCTGTTCCGGCTGGCGGCCATCCCGGCCATCAACCGCACCAACGACGCGCGCAAGAAGACCGACGAGGCCCGCCGCCTGGCGCTGACCATGGCAGTGGTCACGCAGGTGCGCGTGTCGGCCGAGCGCTACAAGCTGGCGGTGGTCGACCAGGAGTTGGCGGCCGAATCCAGCCGCGTCGACCAGCGCATGGCCAGCGTGGCACGCGCCGGTGCCAGCAACCAGCTCGAGAGCGAGCTCGAGGCGCTGCGCGTCGATGCGCGCGCGCTGGTGTCGCGCTTCCAGCTGGCCACGGCCTATGCGGCCACGCAGACCTCGTACGGCCGGGTGCTCAACTCGGTCGGCATCGACCTGATGCCGGCCACCGTGGCCAGCACCGACATCAAGACCGTCGCCAGGGCCATCGAGCAGAGCATGGCCGAAGGCGAGAAGGCGGTGTTCCTCGAAGCGGCGCTGATCCCGGTGCGCAACCGGCCGGTGACCGTGCGCGTGCGCGACCTGCCGTCGGGCGTGAGCGAAGCGGCGGTGCGCGGCGCGGTCGAGCGCATCGTCACGCGCAACGAGCTGGTGGCCTCGGGGTCGGCCGATGCGCTCGTGCTCACGCTGGCCTTCCAGCGCAACGTGCCGCAGCAGCGCGGCACCACGCGCGCCCAGTGGCGGCTCACGCTGGCCGAGCCGGGCGGGCGCGAGCTGCTGTCGCAGAACTACGCGAGCTACGTGCCGGCCGTGACGACCGAAAGCGCCGTGAGCGCTTTTGCCGAGGCGGCGACGCTGTCGGTGATCACGGACGTGCGGCGCCTCGCGCGCACGGGCGCCACGGTGACGCAGAAGTGAAAGCGAGCCCGCCCTTGAAACCGTCGTCCTTCTCCGCGCTTCGCATCGGCGTGCTCCTGGCCTGCGCCCTGGGTGGCGCCTTGCAGGCCGGCGCCCAGCCGGCACCCGCGCCGCGCGCCGCCCCGGCGGGTGCGCCGGGCAACCTGGCGCCGGTGCGTTTTCTCGTGGTGGCCGCGCAGGAAAGCGTACTCTCGGCTTCGGCGCCGGGCCGCTTCGCGAAGGTGCCGGTGAGCCTGGGCGACACGGTGCGCGCGGGCCAGGTGCTGGCCGCCTACGAATGCGACGAGATCCAGGCGCGCCGCGCCGCCGCGCGGGCCGAGCACGAGGCGGCCAAGGTGCAGTACGTGGGCAAGCTGAAGCTGCAGGGCCTGCAGTCGGCGGCCGAGATCGAGGTCGAGCTGGCGGCGGCCAACGTGAACAAGGCGCAGAGCCAGGTCCGCATCTTCGACGCGCAGATCGCGCAGTGCAATTTCGTGGCGCCCTTCGCCGGCAAGGTGGCGCGCGTGCATGTGAAGGTGGGGCAGGGCGTGAACCCCGGCGCGCCGGTGGTCGAGCTGGTCGGCAACGGCCCGCTGAAGGCGCGCATGAACGTGCCCTCGCAATGGCTCGCGTGGCTGAAGACCGGCCAGCGCCTGGACGCCACGGTCGACGAGACCGGCGCCGCCGTGGTGTTGAAGGTCACGCGCGTGTCGGGCCGCGTGGACGCGGTGAGCCAGACCATCGAGATCGAGGCCGAACTCGCGGGCGACGCGGCCGGCCAGGTGCTGCCGGGCATGAGCGGGCAGGTGCGCGCGCCGGTCGGCAGGGGATGAGCGCCGCGCGCGGCAAGGGCGGAGCGTCGTGACCGATCTCGCGTTCCATGCGCTGGCCGCCAAGGTGCGCGCGGCGCAGCGCCCGGCCGACCTGGCCTTCCTGATCTGCAACGAGACCCATGCGATCGCGCCGTACCGGCAGGCCGCGCTGGTCGGTTTTTTCGGCGCGCGCCGCACGCGGCTGGTGGCGCATTCGGGGCTGGCCGATGTCGAGTCCGATTCGCCCTATGCGCTGTGGCTGGCCTCGGTGGCCGACCACCTGAAGGCGCGGCTGGACGAACTGCCGGCCGCCGCGCGCGTGCTGGCGCTGTCGCCCGGCATGCTGCCGCCCGCGCTCGCCGCCTCCTGGGCCGACTGGCTGCCCGACCAGGTGTGGGTGCTGCCCATGGCTGACCCCGACGGGCGCGCGCGCGCCGCGCTGTTCCTGGCGCGCGAGGCGCCGTGGCCCACCGAGTTCGACGCCAAGGCGCCCGAGTTCCTGCTGCTGCAAGCGAGCGCGATGTACGGCCATGCGTGGTGGGCGCTGACCGGGCGCCGCCGCTCCATCGGCACGCTGCTGCAGGAAGCCTGGGCGCGCAAGCCGCTGCGCTGGGCGCTGGCGCTGCTGCCGCTCGCGCTGCTGGTGCCGGTGCGCGAGTACGCGCTGCTGCAGGCCGAGGTGATCTCCACGCGCAGCCAGGTGATCGCCTCGCCGCGCGACGGCGTGATCCGTCGCATGACCGTGCCGCCCAACACGCCGGTGGTGGCCGACCAGACCATCGCCGAGCTCGACGACACCACGCTGGACAACCGCCTGGCCGTGGCGCGCGCGGCGCTGTCGACCGCGCGGCTGGAGCTGCACCAGGCCTCGCAGCGGGCCATCGAGTCGCAATCGGCCAAGGCCGAGCTGAGCCTGGCCGAAGGCAAGCTGCGCGAACGCGAGGTGGAGGTGAGTGCGCTGCAGCGCGAAGTGGCGCAGCTGCAGATCAAGGCGCCGGCCGCGGGCGTGTTCGTGTACTCCGACCCCGACGACTGGGCCGGCCGTCCGGTGCAGACCGGCGAGCGCGTCGGTCTGCTGGCCGACCCGGCCGTGCTCGGCGTGCAGGCCTGGGCGCCGGTGAGCGAGGCGGTCAACCTGGCGCCGGGCGCGCCCATGACGCTGTTCCTGCGCGTGGCGCCGCTGGACCCGGTGTCGGCCCGGCTCGACCACGCCGGCTACCAGGCGGTCGAGGCGCCCAACGGCGTGGCGAGCTACCAGCTGCGCGGCCACCTGAGCGAGCCCTCGGGCGTGGCGCGCATCGGCCTGCGCGGCACGGCGCGCGTGTCGGGCGAGTGGACCGTGCTCGGCTACCTGCTGCTGCGCCGGCCGTTCGCGGCGGCGCGGGAGTGGTGCGGATGTTGAGCGGCACGGCGCCCGCAGGCCGTGGCGCCCCCGCGGGCGCTGCAGCGCCGCCGCCGTGGCCGGCGCTGCGCGAGGAACTGCAGATCCATCCGGCCGGCGCCAACGGCGACGGCTCGCCGGCCTGGCACGTGTGCGACCCGGTGCGCAACCTGTTCTTTCGCATCGGCTGGCTGGAGTTCGAGATCCTGCAGCGCTGGCCGATGGCCGACGCCGCGCGCATCGCGCAGGCGATCGAACGGGACACCCCGCTGGCGCCCGACGCCGACGACGTGGCGCGCTTCCAGGGCTTTCTCGAACAGCACCAGCTGCTGCGCACCGTGCGCCGCAAGCCGCCGATGCCGGCCTGGCGCTGGCTGCTCAACAACTACCTGTTCGTGCGCATTCCGCTGGTGCGGCCGGCGCGGCTGCTCGAGAAGATGCTGCCCTGGGTCGAGTGGCTCTACAGCCGCTGGTTCGTGGCGCTCAGCGTGCTCGCCGCCGGCGTCGGCGTGCTGCTGGCCGCGCGGCAGTGGGACACGGTGGCGGCCCAGCTGCGCGGCGCCATCAGCTGGGAGGGCGTGCTGGGTTTTGCCGGCGCGCTCGTGGTGTCGAAGCTGCTGCACGAGATGGGGCACGCGCTCATGTCCACGCGCCACGGCGTGCGCGTGGGGCACATGGGCGTCGCGCTGCTCGTGATGTGGCCGATGGCCTACACCGACACCGGCGAGAGCTGGAAGCTGGCGCGCTCGCGGCACCGCCTGGCCATCGCGTCGGCCGGCATCTGCGCCGAGCTGGTGCTGGCCGCGTGGTCGACGCTGCTGTGGGCCTTCATGCCCGACGGCGACCTGCGCAACGCGCTGTTCTTTCTGGCGACGACGGCCTGGGTGCTGACGCTCGCGGTGAACGCCAGCCCCTTCATGCGCTTCGACGGCTACTACATGCTGACCGACGCGCTGGATTTTCCCGGCCTGCACGAGCGCGCCGGGCAGCAGGCCAAGCGCGCGCTGCGGCGCTGGCTGCTGGGCTTCGACGACCCGTCGCCCGAGACGCTGACGCCGGGCTTTCGCCGCTTTCTCATCGCCTTCGCGTTCGCCACCTGGGTCTACCGGCTGGTGCTCTTCATCGGCATCGCGGTCGTCGTCTACCACGCGTTTTTCAAGGCGCTGGGCGTGTTCCTGTTCGTGGTCGAGATGGGCGTGTTCGTCGTGCGGCCGGTGATGGCCGAGCTGCGCGTGTGGCACGCGCGGCGCGGCGAGATCAAGCCGCGGCGGCGCATCGTGGCGGTGCTGCTGTTCGCACTCGTGGCGGCCGTGCTGCTGGTGCCGTGGCACGGCGGCATCTCGGCGCCGGGCGTGATCCGGGCCGGCGTCGAACAGCCTGTGTTCTCACCGTATGCGGCGCGGCTAGCGGCGATGGAAGCGAACGACGGCGCGACCGTGGCGGCGGGACAGTCGCTGGTCACGCTCGAGGCGCCCGGCCAGACCGAGGAGCGCGAGAAGGCGCGCGTGATGTCCAGCGCCTACGCGCGCGCGGCACGCGGCGCCATGGGCCTGGAAGAACGCCCGGCGGCGCAGCAGGTGCTGGCCGAGCAGCAGGCCAGCCGCTGGGACACCGAACGCCGCGCGCGCGACGCCGAGCTGCTGCGCCTGCGGCTCGTGGCGGCGCACGGCGGCACGCTGCGCGACGTCGATCCGCTGCTGCAGTCCGGCACGTGGGTGGCGCCGTCGCAACTGATGGCGATGGTGGTCGACGGCCGGCGCTGGCGCGTGGAAGCGCTGGTGCCCGAGCACGACCGCCAGCGCCTGGCGGCCGGCAGCCGCGCGGTGATCCTCGTGAAGGGCCGCACACGCAAGCTCGAAGGGCAGGTGCGCGCCATCGACAACAGCCCGGTGCGCCGGCTGCCGCACCTGCTGCTGGCGCAGGACCACGGTGGCCCGATCGCGCTCAACCCGACCGCGCAGAAGAAAGACCTGCGTCCGGCCGAGGCCTGGTTCCGCGTGACGGTGGAGGGAGAAGACGACGCGCCGGTCGACGGCGTGCGCGAGGTGCGCGCGCATTTCGAAGGCACCCGCGAGAGCCTGGCCCGCCGCTGGGTCCATGCGGCGACCTCGGTGCTGATCGAGCAGTCGGGGTTCTGAACAAGCGCGCCCGCTTGCGCCGGCCGGCCACGTGCCGGCAGGCGATGCCCGCGGTCTGCCTTACAGCCGGGTGTGCTCGGAGCGCGGCAGGCGGTCCTGGTCGGAACGCAGGACTGCCAGCATGCTCATGAGCGTCACGCCCGCGGCAAGACCGACCAGGAAAGCAAGCACAACGAGGGTAGGGTCGGTTGTCATGCGGTTCTAACGCCGACCCATCCCGCAAGGTTTACGAGTGTTTACACTTATTTGTCATGTCTGCAGGTCCGGGGTAAACAGGCGTCTGCAAAAGGGTCCCTGTGCTTCGGCACCCACCTGCCACACGGCGTGGCTATAGTCGTTCGACCATGCAGAAACGGATCGAGGTTGTCTTTGTCTCGCGGCGCAATTCGCTGCGCAGCGTGCTGGCCGAGGCCTGTCTTGCCCACCTCGATGCGAAGCGCTTTTCGGTGCGCTCGTGCGGGCAGCCGGGGCGGCTGGCGGCGGACGTGCACCCCGCGGCCGTCGAGGCACTGGGCAGCGCCGGCATGGCCTTGCCGACCTCGCCGCCGCGCAGCTGGGACCTGCTGGCGCGCGCGGGATCGCACAACGCCGATGTCGTCATCACGCTAGACCCCTCGCTCGAACCGCTGCAGCCGCGCTGGCCCGGCCAGCCCGATGCGGCGCTGTGGCCTTACCCCGACGTGGCCGGCGCCAACACCGGCCCGGACGACGCGGCGCATGGCGCGCTGCAGGTGCTGTATTCGCTGCGCCGCCGGCTCGAATTGCTGGTCAACCTGCCGCTCGTGGGCGCCGACCGCAGCGCGCTGCGCTCCGACATCCGGGACATGGCGCACATGCGCTGACGCGCGCTAGGGCGCGGCGAGCCGCAGCACGAAGGTCTTGGTGTGCGGGTCGGTGAGAAACACCTGCGCCACCTGCCAGGCCTGCGCATGCGCGTCGCGCCAGGCGGTGGCGTACTTGATGTCCAGGCGGGTCATGGGCGGTTCGTCGAGCCGCTCGAGCCGGCGCCAGAGCCGGTAGCAGTGCGCGACCTGCCGGGGCGAGCCGAGCAGTTCCTCGAGTTTGATGCGGTAGGTGAATGCCGCCACCATCACGTCGCGCACCGTGACGTTGCGCCCCTCGACTTCGATGGTGTAGAGGTGTTCGGCGGAGTGGATCTCGTCCTTCATGCGGCGGCGCGGAAATCGGGGCGGACGGTGTCGACCTGCGGGGCAGGCCGGTCGGGAGGATGCGCAGAAAGAGGGAGACGGATCACGGCCGCTCCATCCTAGATGGCACGCTGTTTCGGCGCGAGTGCCGAAAGTCATGCGGATGTTCACACATGGTGTCCCTTTGCGCGAAGCGCGTGAAATTGTTATTAAACGAAATTAAATGCTAATACCTAGGAACTATGTCCTAGGGCGGCGCCGGCAGTAGCCCTAAGCTCCTCACTGACATGAGCGCCACACAGCAACATCTTTTCGTCGAACTTTCCGACGGTTGGTCCAGCGAGATCGACATCCGCCAGACCACCGGCGGCCGCTATGCCGGCGTGGCCGAACTTCGCCTGCGCGGGCTCAAGCGCGGCGTGCTCGTCTTCATGCAGCAGCCCTCGCTGGACGCCGCGGTCGCGCGCGTGCGACTGCGGGCCAGCCAGTTCGCCCGCGAGCGCCTGTCGCTCGCCGAAGCCCGGACCGGCGCACGGGCGAGCTGACCGGGTTCATCCGCACCCCGCGGTTGAAGTTTTTCTATCCCGGCCATCGGGATTGCCAAACCCGCTGCGCCCGCAAGCGGCGCACCATCGAGGCTCACGGATCTCACCGATGGAGCACACGACATGTTGAAGACCTTCAGGAAAGCCATGGGCGTCGCCATTTCGCTGGCCGGGTTCGTGGTGCTGGTGACCCAGCAACTCTGAACGCCCGGCCTTTTTTCCCGCATGCCGCCGCTCAGGGCCGGGGCGGCAGCAGCGGCGAGGTGTACACCGCCGGCGGCGGACGCTGCGGATACACCGAGGTGCCGAAGGTGTTGCCCATGCGGTGCCCGGTCGCCGCACGGTTGAACAAGCCCAGCTGATTGCCCGGCCGCTGCGTGATCGCTTCCGAGGCCAGCCCGGGCGCCGCGTCGTCCGGCCCGCGCGCGGGCATCGTGGGCGCGAGCTTGCGGGTCAGGCAGTCGTAGGCGGGCGTGCGCTCGCCGTTCACCACCACTTCGACGCAGCTGCCGTCGGCCTCGCCGCCACCGGAAGGCGGTGTCTGCGCCGCCGCGCCAGTGCCGATCACCGAGAGCATCACGCCGAACAGCCACACACCGACGCGCATCGTTGCACCCCAGGAAAAAAAGAAGAAGGAACGCCGTGCCGCGATCACGGCCAACCGGGCAGTCTGGACCGCGTGCAAGTCAGGAAGAAGACGGAATCTCGCGAGGTCGGAAGTGTGAACGAAACGTCACATGTCGGTCATGCGCGGTCGCTAGTCTCGCCCGCACGCTCACCCGGGCCGCACGGCGGACGGCCACTTTCCAGACCCTTCGTTGCTGCTGTTGATCCTCCGTCACATGACACGTACTTCCGCATCGGGCGGTGGCCTGACACTGTCCTGGTGCCTCGTCATGGCGCTGGTGATGTGCGCCGCCCACGCCGCGGCAGCCGACGACATGGTGAGCGACGCGCCGGCGCTGCATTTCGACCTGCCGGCGCAGCCGCTGGCACGCTCCCTCGCCGTCTTCGGCCACCTCACCGGTCACTCGGTGCTCGTCACCAGCCGCCTCACCGACGGCCGCGAGGCGTCGCCGGTGCAGGGCGACTTCGCGCCGCGCGACGCGCTGCAGCGGATGCTCGTGGGCACCGGGCTGGTGGCGCGCTACACCGGCGCCAGCGCGTTCACGCTCGTGCCGACACAGCCGGCGACCGCCGTCCCGGACGAACGCGCGCCGGCGGGCGCCGCCCCGGCCGGCAATGCCCCGGCCTTGCAGGCTTACGCGGCCGTGCTGCAGGGCGCGGTCACGCGCGTGCTGTGCATCGCGCAGCCCGACGCCTTCGGCCGCTACCGGCTCGCGGTCCAGTTGTGGATCGACCCGGCGGGCGCCGTCACCGAGGCACGCCTGCTCGAGGGCAGCGGCGTGCCGGCGCGCGATGCCACGGTGCTCGCCAGCCTGCGCACGCTCGGCCTGGACACGCCGCCGCCGGCCGCGCTGCCGCAGCCCGTCACGCTGCTGCTGACCCCGCGCCCCGACCCGGCGCGCGACTGCCGGCCGTACCTGCGCGCGCGCGCAGGCTGAGGCACATGTCCGAATCGATCAAGGCCTCGCTGCGTGCGCTGTTCCTCGCGCGCTATGCGCAGTTCCGCAAGCACCTGCACCACCGTCTCGGTTCGGAAGACCTCGCCAACGACGCGCTGCAGGAGGCCTACCTGCGCGTGGAGAACTCGACCGTGCGCAGCGCCGTGCGCTACCCCTCGGCCTACCTGTTCCGCATTGCGCTCAACGTGGCGGAAGACCAGCGCAAGAGCAACGCGCGGCTGCTGAGCGTGGGCGAGGTCGAGGCGCTGTACGACATGGCCGACGAGGCCGCCGACCCCGCGCGCGGCGCCGAGGCGCGCAACGAACTCGAGGCCCTCGAGCGCGCGCTGGCCGAGCTGCCGCGCCGCCGCCGCGCCATCGTGCTGGCCGCGCGTGTCGACGAGATGCCGCACAAGGACATCGCGGCGCGCTACGGCGTGTCGGCGCGCACCGTCGAGAAGGAATTGCGCGCCGGCCTGGAACATTGCTGCGAGCGGCTCGGGCGGGATTTCATCCAGCGCTTCGGTCCTGGCGCCGGAAAACAGTCTCCCCATGATGACCGCTGAAGAATCCCAGGCGACCGAGGCCATGAAGCAGACCCTGCAACGCGAAGCGCAAGCCTGGGTGGTGCGGCTCGGCTCGCAACAGGCCACCGAAGACGACGCCCAGGCCTTCCGGCGCTGGTGCGCGCGCAGCCGTGACCACGCGCAGGCCTTCGTGCATGCACGCCAGGTGTGGCAGGCCATGGCGCCGGCCGCGCAGCGCGTGCGCCAGCAGGAAGCGCGCGAGGCGGCCCACCGCCGCCTGCCGGTGCCCGGACGCCGTGCCTTCCTGGGCGGCGCGGTTGCGGCGTCGGTCGCCTACCTCGCGGTGTCGCCGCCGCTGGCGCTGTGGCCCTCGGTCGCCGAATGGGGCGACGACTACCGCACCGCCACCGGCGAGCAGCGCGAGGTCGCCATGGGCGACGGCGTGGTGCTGCAGATGAACACGCAGACGCGCATCAACCTGCGGCGCGGCGCGACGCCGGAGCTTGCAGGCGAGGCCATCGAGCTGGTGTCCGGCGAGGCCGAGGTGCTGGCCGGCGGTCCGGCCTCGGCGCGCGTCACGGTCGCGGCGGGCGGCGGCACGGTGTCGGCGACGCGCGCGCGCTTCAACATCCGCCACCTGGACGGCGAGGTTTGCGTGACCTGCCTGGCGGGCCAGGTCGACGTGGCGCAAGGCACGCAGCAGGCGCGGCTCGACGAAGGCCGGCAGCTGCGCTACGGCCCCGCGGGGCTCGGCGTCGTCACGGGCGTGGACACCGGCCCGGTCGTCGCCTGGCGCCGCCGCCAGCTCGTGTTCGACCAGGTGCCGCTGTCGCAGGTGGTGGCCGAGGTCAACCGCTACCGCCACGGCCGGCTCATCCTCACGAACGAGGCGCTGGGCCGCAGCCGCGTGCAGGCCAGCTTCTCCATCGACCGGCTGGACGACGTGGCCTTCCTCGTGCGCGACGTGTACGGCGCCGAACTCACGCAGCTGCCCGGCGGCATCGTGCTGCTGGGCGCCGCGAGCGCCTGAAGTGCGTTCGTGAAGATTTCGTGACATGGTGCAGTCGCGCCGGACCTTCGCTGTCATAGCTCGGTAGTCCACGGGCCCTTGCGCTTCGTGGCCCCGATCGAGCAACGAAACACGAACCCATGGAAGTCCGCATGCAACGCAGCAGCCGCCGCACGGTGTCCCGGCGCAATCCGCCGAACGCGTCCTCTTCTTCTTATTCGTCTGCCGCATCCGCGCAGGTCCGGCTCACGCCGCTGGTGCGCGCCATCGCGCTGCTGCTGGCCGGCGGCGCCGCGTTCGACGGCGCGCAGGCGCAGCAGGCGTTCAGCGGCGCCTGGATGGCGCAGAAGAACATGGCGCAGAGCACCGCGCTCGCCACCGGCCGCCTGCCCAACGGCCTGCCCGCCGCGATGCTCGCGGGGCCGCAGGCGCAGCAGCAGCGTGCCAACGAACAGCTGCAGCAGTCCCTCGGCAACCTGAACCTGGCGGCGCGCGCCATCGCCGCGCAGCAGTCGGCGCAGGCCGCGGCGCGCGCCGCCGCGCAGCTCGACCCCTCGGTGCCCGATGGCCTGGCCGAAGGCGGCTTGAAGGTCGACACGAATTCGCTCACCGCCGGCTGGCACAACGCGCGCCCGCTCACCACTGATTCGCAGCGCCAGGCCGCGGGCCGCACCGTGGTCACGGTCGAGCAGACCGCCGACAAGGCGATCCTCAACTGGGAGACCTTCAACGTCGGGCGCAACACCACCGTGAAGTTCGACCAGCAGGCCAGCTGGTCGGTGCTCAACCGCGTGAACGACCCGAAGGCGCGGCCTTCGCAGATCCAGGGGCAGATCCAGGCCGACGGCACGGTGATGGTCGTGAACCGCAACGGCATCGTGTTCAGCGGCAGCAGCCAGGTCGACACGCGCAACCTCGTGGCCGCGGCCGTGGGCATGAGCGACGCGCAGTTCAAGCGCGGCCTGTACAGCGAAACGCGCGGCAGCACCCAGGTGCCGGTGCTGGCCAACGACCTGGTGCTCCACGCCACCGGCGCCACGCACGGCGCGGCCACCGCCGACGTGGTGGTGGAGCCCGGTGCGCGCATCGCCACGCGCCGGCCCACCAGCGTGACCGAGGGCGGCGGCTATGTGCTGCTGGCCGGGCGCGAGGCCCACAACCACGGCAGCATCACGACCGCCAACGGCCAGACCGTGCTGGCCGCCGGCGACGCCTTCGTGATCCGCAAGGGCATGGGCACCGACGGCAACAGCGACTCGAGCACGCGCGGCAACGAGGTCGATCCGCTGCGCCTGGCCGGCAGCGCCGCCGGCCGCGTGCGCAACACCGGCCTGATCGCCGCGCCGACCGGCGACGTGACCCTGGTCGGCAAGACCGTGGAGCAGCAGGGCGTGCTGCTGTCCAGCAGCTCGGTCAACACGCGCGGCACGCTGCACCTGCGGGCGGTGGGCGAGGCCGGCGAGGCGCGCGTCACGCTGGCGCCGCAGAGCACCAGCGCGATCGTGCTGGAGAACGACGGCGCCACCGCGCTCGACGTGCAGCGCGACACCCTGCTGAAGGACTCGATGCGCCTGAGCGACGGCGGCTACAACCGCCGCGACCAGTCGCTGGTGAAGATCGACTCGGCCGGCGACATCGACTTCGACGGCGGCTCGCTCACCCTGGCCACCGGCGGCCAGGTGCAGGCGCGCGCCGAGCGCCGCACGCGCGTGGCCAGCGGCGCCGCCATCGACGTGGCCGGCGCGGTCGGCGTCGGCGTGGCCATGGCGTCGAACAACGTGAAGATCAACGTGCAGGGCAACGAGCAGCGCGACGCGCCGCTCAACCGCGACGGCAAGCGCCTGAACAACCTGGACATGTGGATCGACCGCCGCGATCTCGTGCGCGTGGCGGCCGGCGTCAACGGCTACGCCGGAGAGCGCTGGTACACCGGCGGCGGCCTGCTGGAGGTCGGCGGCTACCTCAACACCGACGGCCACACGGTCGGCGAATGGGCCGCGTCGGGCGGCACGGTGGCCTTCGCCGGCGGCGAGCTGGTCACGCAGCGTGGCTCGCGCATCAACGTGGCCGGCGGCACGCTCGACGTGCAGACCGGCCGGCTGCAGCAGAGCTGGCTCAAGGGCCCCGACGGGCGCCTGTACAACCTGTCGACCGCGCCGGCCGACATCGTCTACACCGGCCTGTACCGCGGCTTCGAGGACGAACACGCGCGCTGGGGCAAGACCACCACCGGCTACTTCTACAACCCGCTGATCGCGCCGCGCGAACGGCTGGAAAACGGCTACACCGTGGGCCGCGACGCCGGCCAGGTGCAGGTCGGCACGCGCGCCGCGGTGCTCGAGGGCGACATCGACGCCACCGTGTTCCAGGGCGAGCGCCAGCAGCGCAAGCGCGATGCGGGGCTGGACAGCTACCGCCAGCTGCAGACCGCGGCCCCGCTGGCCGGGCGCCTGGTCATCGGCGGCGTGGCGCCGGTGTACGACGCCGCCACCGGCCTGCTGCGCGACAACCCGTCCGCGCGGGTCGACCGCGTCACCTTCGCCGAGGTGCCGATCTCGCCCGCCTCGCTGGCCGATGCGCTGGCCGATGCGCTGGCCGCCGGCGAGGCACTGCCGAAGGAGCTCGCGGGCCATGTGCGCATCGACAGCCAGTGGCTGCAGCGCCAGCGCCTGGGCGGCGTCGTCGCCTATGCGAACGACACGGTGGCGGTGACGTCCGCGCTCGCGGTCGCGCCCGGCGGCAGCATCGCGCTGCACGCACCCACGGTGGCGGTGGACGCCGACCTGGTCGCGCGCGGCGGCAGCATCGCGCTGGGCGACCTGGTCAGCCGCTTCGCCAGCGCCAACGGCGGCAGCTGGGTCGACATCTCCATCGCCGACGTGCTGCCGGTCGGCTACGCGCCGCGTGTGGCGGTGGGCGAGGGCGTGCGGCTGGATGCGCGCGGCCTGTGGAGCCACATCGCGCAGTCGCCCGACCGCATCGAGGGCCTGCCTTACGTGGACGGCGGGCAGGTCACGTTGCGCAGCACCGGCGACGTGGTGCTCGGCGCGCGCAGCCTGGTCGACGTGTCGGGCGGCGCGGCCCTGCTGGCCGGCAACGAACTGCGCGGCGGCCGTGGCGGTGACGTGACGCTGATGGCGGCCCAGCCCGGCAACGAAGGCGCGGGCCCGGGCACGCTGCGCATGGACGGCGAGGTGCGCGGCCACGGCGTGAAGGGCGGCGGCAAGCTGACGCTGGCCAACGGCGCGGCCATCGGCATCGGCGAGCTGCCCGCGGGCGGCGACGGACAGCTCGCGGCGGGGCGCAGCAGCACCGTGCACCTGCGGCTGGCCGGCGACTACGTCATCGCCGCCGGCAGCGAGATCCCGATGGACTTCGCCGTCACGGTGTCGCGCGCGCTGCCGGGCGAGGCGCTCAAGGAGAGCGTGCAACCCGGCGTCAGCAACGCGCGCACCGTCATCACCGGCGCCGACTGGGTGGTGCCGCCGGGCACGCAGGCGTTCCTGCTCGATGGCAAGGGCTACGAGCCGGGCCAGACGGTGCCGGCCGGCAGCGTGCTGGCGGCCATCACCCTGCTGGCCCAGGGCTACGTGCTGCCCAAGGACGTGTTCCCCTCGGGCCTGCCGATCCCGCCCAAGACCACGTCGTACAAGGCCGGCACGGTGGCCGCCGCCGACACCGTGATGCCCGCGGGCACGCCGATCGTCGCCGGCACCGCGCTGCCGCGCGCGGTCGCGGTGCAGCCGCTGCTGCGCCTGGACACCGACCTGTTCCGCAGCGGCTTCGCGCAATACACGGTGCGCGGCCAGGACGGCGTGGCCGTGGCCGACGGCGCGCGCGTGGACGTGCGCATGCCGGTGCAGCGCTTCGACCCCGTCGCCGGCGCGCTCGCGCCCACCGGCGCCGACCCGTCCACCGCGCTGCCGCTGTGGATGCCGCCGGTGTACCAGGACGATCCGGTGAAGCAGAAGCTCACCCAGCGCGCCGGCGCCGACCTGACGCTGGAGGCCGGCACGCTCTACCAGCGCGCGCCGCTGGTGGTGGGCGAGGGCGCCCACATCGCGCTCGATCCCGGCCGCACGCTCACGCTGCGCGGCAACGACCAGATCACGGTCGATGGCACGCTCTCGGCCTGGGGCGGGCGCGTCGCGCTGCTGCCGGGCGAGCACGGCATGAGCAACGCGCGCAACCTGGCCGACGGCATGCCCAACGCGCGCTCGTACTGGATCGGCGAGCACGCGCTGATCGACGTCGCCGCGCGCCCGGTGGTGGCCACCGACGCGCGCGGCCACCGCTACGGCCAGGTGGCCAACGGCGGCACCATCGAGATCGGCGGGCGCCACGTGCTCGATGCCACGCAGGTGGACGCGGCCGATGCCTTCGTGGTGCTGCGCCCCGGCGCGCGGCTGGAGGCCTCGGGCACCTCGGCAACGCTCGACCTGGCGGGCCGTGGCGCGACCGAGGTCGCCAGTCACGGCGGCACCATCGCGCTGAGTTCCTTCCGCGGCCTGTTCCTGGACGGCGACATGCGCGCCGCGGCGGGTGGCGCGGGCGCGGCCGGCGGCATGCTGGCGCTGAACCTGGACACGCCCATCTACGGCACGGTGGCGCGCTACAACCTGAAGGGCGAGAACGTCGACGACGCGGTGCGCGTGCCGCGCGAGATGCTGCTGGCGCAGGTGCAGGGCCGCAGCGCGGTGGCCGACGCCGCCGGCCTGCGTCCGGGCCAGGCGCACGGCGCGCTGGCCTACGGCACGGCGCGCATCGGCGTCGACCGCATCCACGACGGTGGCTTCGACAACCTGTCGCTGCTCAGCCACGGCATGCTGTCCTTCGACGGCAGCGTCGATCTCTCGCTGGGCCAGAGCCTGCGCCTGACCACCACCGCGCTGGCCCTGGCCGATGCGTCCGCGCCCGATGCGCGCGTGGCACTGGCGGCGCCCTACATCCGCCTGGCCGCCAGCGGGCGCACCCAGCCCGACGACTACATCCTGCCCAACCCGGTGCTCGGCTCGCGCAACGCCGGCGGAGGGGCCGGCACGCTGGGCGTGCCGCTGGTGTCGGCCGGCAGTTCGCTGCGGCTGGACGCGCAGCTCATCGACCTGGCGGGCATGGTGCAGCAGGGCGTGCGCGGCACCATCGTGCGCAACGTGCCCGAGGACCTGGTCGTGGAGCGCAACGCCTTCGACCGCACGCTGCTGCGCAGCAGCGGCGACCTGCGCTTCTCGAACAACGCCAGGTTCTACGTGCCGGGCGACCTCACGCTGGCGGCGGCGCAGATCTATCCGGCCACCGGCGACAGCGGGCTGGTGCAGGTCGGCCAGCGCAACGTCATCGACAAGTGGGGCACCCGCCAGGCCGAGATGGACATGAACCGCCGGCTGGTGATCGAGCGCGTGGGCGACACGCCGGCCATGCCGCAGTCGGCCTTCGGTTCGCTCACCTTCCACGCCGCCCACATCGAGCAGCGCGGCGTGCTGCGCGCGCCGCTGGGCGGCATCGCGCTGGGCAGCGTCTTCGGCGACACCGCCACCAGCACCGTGCAACTGCATGCGGGCAGCCTGACCTCGGTCAGCGCCGACGGGCTGCTGATGCCCTACGGCGGCACGCAGGACGGGCTGACCTATCTCTTCAACGGCAAGGACGTGGCCTACCGCGTGCCCGGCGTCGGCCCGGCCATCACGCTGTCCGGCCACGCGGTGGACGTGCGCGAGGGCGCGGTGCTCGACATGTCGGGCGGCGGCACGCTCACCGGCACCGCCTTCCTGGCCGGTCGCGGCGGCTCCACCGACGCGCGCATGCATCCGCTGGTGCAGGTGGGCGCGCAGCGCAAGGGCTTCGTGCTGCCCGGCCTGGCCACCAACCCGGTCTATGCCATCGTGCCGGGCGTGCAGCCGCTGCAGGCGCCGCTCGGCGCCGAGAAGGGCGCGAGCGATCCGGCGCTGGGCCGGCAGATCACCATTGGCGCCGGCGTGCCCGGCCTGCCGCCGGGCCGCTACACGCTGATGCCCTCTACCTACGCGCTGCTGCCCGGCGCCTTCCGCGTCGAGCTCAACGGGCTGGCCGCGCAGGTCGGCGCGCCGGGCAGCGCGACGGCGATGCGCAACGGCTCCTACACCGCGCCCGCGCAATTGGGCGTGGCCGGCACCGGCATCCACGACGCGCTGCCGCTGCAGGCGGTGTTCACGCCGGGCGACGTGCTGCGCACCTACGCGCAGTACAACGAGACCGGCTATGCCGACTTCGCCGTGGCGCAGGCGCTGCGCGACGGCGTGCCGCGTCCGCTGCTGGAGCGCGACGCCAAGGCGCTGCGCTTCCAGTTCGGCCTGAAGGGCTCGGCGGGCGAGATGCCCGGCGAACCCGCGCTGCGCTTCGCCGGCACCGCACGCTACGCCACGGTGGGCGACGGCATGGGCGGCACGGCGCTGGTGCTCGGCGGAACGGCGCGCTCCTTCGAGGTGCTGGGCGACGGCGCCGCGCCCACGCCGGACTTCAAGGGCACCTCGCTGCATGCGCGCGACCTCAACGCCATCGGCGCCGCGCAGCTGGCCATCGGCGGCGCGCCGGCGGGCACCTTCGTGCAGGACCCCACCGCGGCCGACCGGCTGAAGGACGCCAACCGCCTGGGCTTCAGCAGCGCCGCCGAGGGCATCGTGCTGCGCGAGGGCGCGGTGCTGCGCGCGGGCGAGGTGTTCCTGGTCACCGACCGCCGCGACTCGGGCATCACCGTCGAGTCCGGTGCCGGCATCGACACGCTGGGCCGCGGGCCGGCGGCGGGGGACTCGCGCCGCGGCTACATCTACGAGCCGGGCTTGCGCAGCGTGCTGGCGGTGTCCAACGGCTGGATCGACATCCAGCCGCCGTCTGCGTCGAGCGGCGGCCAAACGGGCCCAGGCCGCATCGACATCGGCGTGTGCGCCTCCAGCGGCAGCTGCAGCGCCGGCGCGCGGCTGTATTCCGAAGGCACCATCACCGCCGCCACCGATCAGGCCTTCACGCTGGGCGAAAGCACGCGCTACGGCACGCGCAACCTGGTGCTGGCACTGGGCGGCATCAACGTGGGCGGTGAACGCGCGCTGGGCGACGCCGCCGCGCGCGGCGCGCTGCCGCCGGGCCTGACGCTGAACCAGTCCGTGCTCGACCGCCTGCTGCGCGGCGACACCAGCACCGGCGCACCCGCGCTGGAGAACCTGGTGTTCACCGTGCGCGACGCGGTCAACTTCTTCGGTTCGACGCAGCTGTCGACCATCGACCCCGCCACCGGCCAGTCGACGATCGCGCGCCTGATGCTGACCACGCCCGCCATCTACGGCTGGGGCGATGCCGACAGCGTGGCGCGCATCCACACCGACGTGCTGGTGTGGAACGGCACCCGCACGCCGCCCGGCCTGGTGGCCACCGGCGGCGCGGGCACCGGCAGCGGCCGGCTGCAGATCGACGCGCGGCGCATCGAACTGGGCGCCGCGCGCGACATGCGCGTGGACACCGTGCACGACATGGACCGGCTGGTGCTGGGCTTCGGCGAGGTGCAACTCAACGCGAGCGAGCAGGTCACGGCGCGGCAGAAGGGTTCGCTCTCGGTCTACCAGTCACAGGGCGCGTGGGACGAGGCCGCCAAGGGCTACGTGCGCACGGGCGGCGCGCTGCGCATCGACACGCCGCTGTTGACCGGCGAGGCCGGCTCGGTGATGCGCTACACCGCCGGCGGCGACGTGCGCGTGGCCGCGCCGCAAGGCATGCAGCCGGCCACGATGACCGACGCTGAAGCGTCGCGCGCGCTCGGTGCCGAGATCGCCATCGACGGGCGCAGCGTGGCGCTCGACACCGCCGTGGTGCTGCCCAGCGGCAAGCTGGTGCTGCGCGCCGACGGCGACGTGCAGCTGCACGACGGCGCACGGCTGGACCTGGCCGGCCGGCGCCTGCGCTTCTTCGACGTCGACAAGTACAGCTGGGGCGGCGACGTGGAGATCGAGAGCCGCACGGGCAACGTGCGCCAGGCCGCGGGCGCGCAGATCGACCTGTCGGCGCAGAACAACCGCGCCGGCCGGCTGGCCGTCACCGCGCTCGGCGCGGGCGCCGGGCAGGTCGAGTTGCTGGGCCGTATCGTGGGCGGCAGCAGCGGCGAGTACGACGCGGGCGGCACGGCGGTGCCCTACGCGGCGGGGCGCATCGACGTGCGCGCACAGCGCCTGGCCGACTTCGCGGGCCTGAACCGCCGCCTGACCGACGGCGGCGTGGTCGGCGAGCGCAGCTTCCAGCTCAAGCAGGGCGACCTGGTGGTGGGCGACGAGCTGAGGGCGCGCGAGATCAACCTGTCGGTCGACGGCGGCCACCTCACCGTGGCCGGCACCGTGGACGCCGGCGGCGTGCAGGTCGGCAGCATCCGGCTGGCGGCGCGCGACGGCGTCACCATTGCCGGCAACGCGCTGCTCGACGCGCACGGCACGCGGCTGCGCGTGGACAGCTACGGCCAGGCCATCGAGGCGCCCAACCGCGCCACCATCGAGATCGACAGCGGCAAGGGCCGCCTCGTGCTGGAGAACGGCGCGCGCATGGACCTGCGCGCCGGCACCGACGGCACGCCGCGCGCCTTCGGCACGGTGGAGCTCAACGCGCCGCGCCTGGGCGGCGCGCGCGGCAACGACATCGACATCGACGCCGGCGGCACGCAGCGCATCGAGGGCGCGCGCACGATCACCGTCAACGGCTTCTTCCGCTACGACGACGCGCCCACGGGCACCGACCCGGACATCAGCGGGCGGCCCTACCAGCGCATCGACCAGGCCTACCTGCAGGCCAAGCACGAGGACAGCACCGCCTTCATGCGCAACGTGCTGGCCAACGGCGCGCTGGTCGACGGCCGGCTGGCCGGACTGCGCGCGTACGGCGATGCCTTCCACCTGCGCCCCGGCGTGCAGGTCGTGAGCCGGACGCCCGATGGCGACCTGCAGATCGACGGCGACCTCGACCTTTCGGCCTTCCGCTACGACAGCCTCAACGCGCGCACGCAGCGCACCGGCGTCTACGGCTCGGGCGAGGCCGGCGCGCTGGTGATCCGCGCGGGCGGCAACCTGAAGATCCACGGCAGCATCAACGACGGCTTCGACACCTCGGCGCTGCCGGCCACGCGCGACGACGACGGCTGGGTGCTGCTGAAAGGGCGCGTGCCCTTCGGCGGCGACGTGGTGGTGCCGCGCGGCGGCGTGGTCACGCTGGCCGAGAACACCTTCCTGCAGCCCGGGCGCGCGCTCAACTTCCAGGCGCCGCTCAAGGCCATGAGCCTGGCCGCCGGCACCGTGCTGCCGGTGCGCGCGGTGCTCACCGAGAGCTACACGCTGCCCGCGGGCACCGTGCTCGGCGGTGCGGTGCGCGATGCGTCCGGCCAGGTCCTTCATGCGGCCGGCACCGTGCTGGCGCAGCCGCTCGTGCTGGGCGCGAACATGCAGCTGGACCCCGGCGTGCGGCTGGCGGGCGCGGCCAAGGTCGGCCCGATGCTGTGGCCGGTCGGCGTGCCGCTGCCGTTCCCCGACGGCGCCGTGCTGGACGTCAACCAGCCGCCGTTCTACCGCTACAACGGCCCGGTGCTGGCGCGCGAGGTGCCGCTGCAGCGCGGCGCCGTCATCCCGGCCGAGACGGTGGTCGTGCTGCCCGGCGGCGCGGCGTCGGTCCGGCTGCGCCTGGCCGATGGCGACGGCAACCAGGGCCGCAACTTCGCCATCGCGCCGATGCTGGCCGAGGGCTCGCAGTCGTGGTCGATGCGCCTGGTGGCCGGCGCCGACACGCAGGCCGCCGACAGCCGCGCGCTGCAGCCGCGCGGGCCGCAGCGCGATCTGCTGCTGGCCGACACGCACTACGGCAACGCCTTCACGAAGCAGCTGGTCTCCGGCGGCAAGGTGTGGTCCTGGAACCAGCAAGCGGAGGACGAAGGCCTGGGCGGAAAGGGCGTGATCCTCACGCCGGAGGAGGTGTCCTGGGGCATGTGCGACATCGGCTATTGCGACCTGGTCTCCGAAACCCCCGAGGTCTGGGACTTCAAGTCCTACCCCGTGCGCCAGCCGCTGTTCAGCGTGGTGCGCACCGGCATCGGCGACCTGGACCTGCTGGCCGGCAACGACTTCACGCAGCGCTCGCCCTACGGCATCTACACCGCCGGCACCCGCGCCGCGGCGCGCGCGGACGACGCCGACTTCCACCTGCCGCGCGCCAAGGGCCCGCAAGGCACGGTGCTCAACGGCGGCTACGACATCTTCGAGCAGTTCGTCGACAGCCAGAGCCTGTACCGCGCCTGGTACCCCGACCACGGCGGCAACCTGCGCATGCGCGTGCAGGGCGATGCGCGCGGCGACACCATCGGCGTGCGCGGCAACATGCGCCGCACGACCGACGAACTGGGCGTCTTCCGCAAGCAGATGCCCAGCGCCATGCTCGGCAACTGGCTGTGGCGCCAGGGCACCGGCAGCGTGGTGCCGGGCGCCGAGGGCGTGCCCACCGCGTGGTGGATCAACTTCGGCAGCTACGTCGCGGGCCACGAAGGCACGACCTACGACCTCGGCGGCCTCTGGCCCTACCTGGTGGGCTTCACCGGCATCGGCACGCTGGGCGGCGGCAACCTGGTGTTCGAGACCGGCGGCAACGCCGGGATGATGGAGCAGATGGGCGACCACAGCGCCACCTACGTGGCACGCAGCCAGGGCCTGCATCTCGCCGTGGGCAGCACCGGCCGGGTGACGCGCGCGGGCGAGCTGCTGCTGACCGGCGGCGGCGACCTGGACGTGCGCATCGGCGGCACGCTGAACCCGGCGCCCGAGGTGCGCGCCGTGCCCGCCAGCACCACCTGGCAGGCCGGCAGCCTCCAGCGCTACGACCGCATGCGGCTGGACCTGAACGGGGTCTTCGCCAACCTGCGCGGCGCGCTGCGGCTGGAAAGCGGCGCGGTGGGCGGCATCGAGCTGGACTTCGGCACGCCCGGCCCGAAGGACTCGCGCGCGCTCAGCCCTTACGTCGCCGGCTCGTCGATCGCCTCGGGCGGCCCGGTGCTGATTCCCGGCGATGCCGGCGTGCGGCTCGAGGCGCGCGGCGACCTGGTGCTGGGCGGCGTGGCCGATCCGGGGCGCGTGCCCACGCTCACGCACGGCACGCCCTTCAGCGCCAACGGCACGCAGCACCCGGGCGAAGGCTGGACCTGGTTCTCGCTATGGACGCCGTCGACCGCGATCGACCTGTTCAGCGCCGGTGGCAACCTCACGCCGACGCTGGGCTGGACCGACCTGGGCGATCGCACCAACCACCAGGCGACCGACGGCCGCTTCGTCTACCCGGCGGTGCTGCGCGCGCTGGCGGCCAGCGGCAGCCTGTACTACGGCAGCGCGAGCTCGGGCGTGCGCGACGAATCGAGCAACGGGCCGGTGCTGTCGCCCTGGAGCCTCACGCTGGCGCCGTCGCCGGTCGGCCCGCAGTACGCGGTGAAGCGCACCGCGCAGCTGGAGCTGCTGGCGCGCGACTCCATTCACGCGGCGGGCTACACCGTCACGCCCTCGGGCGCCGATCCGTCGCGGCTGGTGGACCCGTTCCAGCCGGGCTTCGCCGCGCTGGGCGGCGAACTCTGGTACGGCCGCGAGCTGATCCACAACACGGCCGCCGACGCGCTGCTGCCCTCCATTGCACTGGACGGCCAGAATTCGTGGCTGCGCTTTCCGCTGTTCACGCTCACCTCGCCCAGCGTGGCCGACGTGGCGCCGGCGGGCCAGCCGCCGTCGCGCTTCTATGCGCTGGAGGGCGACATCGTGGGCCTGCGCACCGGCTCGATCGTCTACCGCGGCTCCAACACCGGCGTGGCGACGCCGAACGGGCTCTGGTACGAAGGGGCGGGCCCGGTGGCGATCCGCGCCGGGCGCGACATCGTCGGCGCCGGCACCGCGCTGGGCGAGGTCGATCTCGTGCCGTCGGAGGGCGCGGGCTGGCGCGGGCGCGACTTCCCCGGCCGGCCGGAACTGCCGCCGCAGCCGCAGACGCTGAACGCCGCCTCGGCGCGCGGCAACCTGATCGTGCACCGCCACGCCGACGACGTGTCGGTGGTGGAGGCCGGGCGCGACATCCGCAACAGCAGCTTCCACATCGCCGGCCCCGGCGAGCTGGTACTGAGCGCCGGGCGCGAGCTGTACATGGCCGACAAGGGCGAGCTCAAGAGCCTGGGCGCCATCGTCAACGTGAAGCCGGGCGACCGCAGCAGCGGCGCCGGCATCTCGGTGGCGGTGGGCGTGGGCCGCGACGGGCCGGACTGGGCCGGCTTCGCCGCGCGCTACCTCGATCCCAGGCGCCGCGCCGCGAGCGGCCAGCCCTTCGCCGACCAGCCCGGCACCGCGCTGTACAGCTACGGCGGCGAGCTCACGCTGGCCGGCTGGCTGTCGCAGCAGTTCGGCTACGGCGGCGACGAGGCCGGCGCCGACGCCTACCTGAAGCGAAAGCAGGCCGAGATCGACGACCAGCGCAGCGAAGGCGGCGGCAGCACGCGCCGCGACCTGGTGCGCGAGTTCGGCCTGGCCGAAGGCCTGCACCTGGTGAACTGGCTGCGCGATCGCTTCGGCGGGAACAACAGCCAGGGCCGCCACTTCGATGCCGCCAGCATGGACGCACAGGCCTTCTTCGCCGCGCTGCCGCCCGAGCAGCAGCAGGTGTACCTGCGCAACGTGTACTTCGCCGAGCTGCGCGCCGGCGGGCGCGAGTACAACGAGGAGGGCGGTCCGCGCCGGGGCAGCTACCTGCGCGGGCGCGAGGCCATCGCCACGCTGTTCCCCGCGCAGGGCGCCGACGGCGGCGCGCGCCGCTACCAGGGCGACCTGACCATGTTCAGCAGCGCCAACTACTACGCGAGCAGCTCGGACCCGTTCACCAAGCGCCCGCAGGCCGGCAAGAGCTACCTGCGGCGCGACGCCTGGACGGCCGCCGGCCGGCCCAGCGACATCGGCGTGTACGACGCGCTCGATGCCGGCATCCACACCAACTTCGGCGGCAACGTGAACATCCTCGTGCCAGGCGGGCGCACGCTGGTGGGGGTGGACGGCGGCTTCGTGCCGGGCGAGGGCTCGGGCGTGCTGACGCAGGGCGCGGGCGAGGTGCAGATCTACTCGCTGGACAGCATCCTGCTGGGCCAGAGCCGCATCTTCACCACCTTCGGCGGCGGCATCCTGGCCTGGTCGGCGCAGGGCGACATCAACGCCGGGCGCGGTTCGAAGTCGACCGTGGTCTACACGCCGCAGCGGCGCCTGTACGACGACGCCGGCAACGTCAGCCTGTCGCCGACCACGCCCAACACCGGCGCCGGCATCGCCACGCTGAACCCGATCCCCGAGGTGCCGCCGGGCGACATCGACCTGATCGCGCCGCTGGGCACCATCGACGCCGGCGAGGCGGGCATCCGCGTGTCGGGCAACGTGAACCTGGCGGCGCTGCGCGTGGCCAATGCCGAGAACATCCAGGTGCAGGGCAAGTCCACCGGCGTCCCGGTGGTGGCGGCGGTGAACGTGGGCGCGCTCACCAACGCCAGCGCCGCCGCCTCGCAGGCCGCCACCGCGGCGCAGGACGCCGTGCAGCGCGACCGCGCGGCCCAGCGCCAGGCGCTGCCCTCGGTGTTCACCGTGCGCGTGCTCGGCTTCGGCAACGAACCCGCGGGCGGCGAGGGCGGTGGCGGCGGTGCCGGCCGCGAGCGCAGCGGCGCGGCCTACGACCCCAAGGGCGTGGTGCAGGTGCTCGGCGCGGGCGCGCTCACGACCGCGCAGATGCAGTCGCTCACGCCGGGCGAGCAGCGGGGGCTGAAACGCTGAGGCGCTGAACCTTTGCGCTACCCGCGCAGGCGGAAAAAACAGAAGGGTCTCCCATGCGGAGGCCCTTCTTCTTATGTGCGCGAAACCCGCCGCGCCGGACCTCGTGCCGATTTCTTGATGAAGTTTTCGTGACAAACGACAGTCGCCGCGCACGCCGTGCGTCTAGGTATCGGTACGCAGCAGCGACATGAAGGCTCTCCACCATGAGCCGCTGCCACGCGAGCTTCATCCTTGAGAACCGAGCTGTAAATGCATGACATGAAGAAGAACGCCCCACCGACCTGCTGGAGAGCGGTGTGGCTGGCGGTGATGGCGATCGGTGCCCCGGCGGCAGCGTTCGCACAAGCACCTGCCGCTGTCTCCACGCCGGCCGCGACCTCGGCCACCCCACCGGCCGCGGGCGCGCCCGCAGCCACCGAACCGGCCCGCAAGGTCGACATCGCCGAGTACATCGTGCGCGGCAACACCGTGCTCGACGCCCGCGCCATCGAGAAGGCGGTCACGCCCTTTCTCGGTCCCGAGCGCACGCTCAAGGACGTGGAGGGCGCGCGCGACGCGCTGCTCGCGGCCTACCAGGCGGCGGGCTACCAGTCGGTGTACGTCGACCTGCCCGAACAGCAGGTCACGCAGGGCGTGGTGTTCCTGCAGGTCAACGAGACCCGCGTGGGCCGCGTGCGCGTGGTGGGCGCCGAGTACAACTCGCCGCTCGACGTGCGCGACCAGGTGCCGGCGCTGAAGGAGGGCGGCGTGCCCGACTTCAACAAGGCCCAGGCCGAGCTCACCGCGCTCAACCGCAGCCCCAAGCGCCAGGTGATGCCGCTGGTGCGCCCCGGCTCCATGCCGGGCACGATGGACGTCGACCTGAAGGTCGAGGACCAGAGCCCGTGGCGCGCCAGCGTGGGCCTGAACAACGACTACAGCGCCGACACGCGCAAGCTGCGCGCCAGCGCCTCGCTGGGCCACGACAACCTCTGGCAGATGGGCCACAGCGCCTCCATCAGCTTCTTCGGCGCGCCGCAGGACCTGAACCAGACGCAGGTGTTCTCGGCCTCGTACAACGCGCCGCTCAAGGGCACGAACTGGAGCCTCGAAGCCAACGCCTTCGTGTCCGACAGCAACGTGGCCACCGTGGGCGGCACCACCGTGCTGGGCAAGGGCCACTCGATCGGCCTGAAGGCCACCTACACCGTGCCCAACACCGGCAACTGGTGGCATGCCTTCAGCGTGGGCGTCGACTTCAAGAACAACAAGGAAGCGCTGACGCTCAAGGGCAGCGGCGACACCGTGCCGCTCAAGTACGCGCCGATCACGCTGTCGTACTCGGGCTTCCGCCAGACCGACAAGAGCCAGTACGGCGTGGGCGTGTCGCTGGTGGCGGGCACCAGCAGCTCGTTCAAGTACGGCAGCGACTGGGCGGCCTTCGACTACAAGCGCTACAAGGCCTCGCCCAGCTTCATGGTGCTGAAGACCGACCTCAACGGCGCGCACAGCTTCGAGGGCGGCACGCAGGTGGCCTTCCGCGTCAACGCGCAGATGACCGATTCGCCGCTCGTCTCGAGCGAGCAGATCGCCGCGGGCGGCATGAACTCGGTGCGCGGCTATCTCTCGGCCGAGGCCACCGGCGACTACGGCGTGGTCGGCTCGGTCGAGCTGCGCAGCAAGCCGCTCGCCTTCCTGGGCAGCACCGTCGAGAACTGGCGCGTGTACGCCTTTGCCGATGCCGCACGGCTGCGCCTGAAGAGCCCGCTGCCCGAGCAGGCCGAGCGCTTCTCGCTGTATTCGGTGGGCGTGGGCACGACCTTCAAGGTGGGCACGTATTTCTCGGGCCGCGTCGACATCGGCTATCCGCTGGTCGACGGGCCGCGCACCAAGAAGCACGACACGCAGGTGAATTTCAGCATCACCGCGAGCTACTGACCGAACGAACGACCGACGGCAACAGCCATTCCTCTTTTCGATTTTTTTCTCATTCCACGAGCTTTCCGGAGAACCCTGTCATGCGACGACTTCTTTTCATCGCGCTCACGCTGCTGAGCACGCTCCTGCCGGGCCTGGCCCATGCCTGGTGGCAGGCCGAATGGGCCTACCGCAAACCCGTCACCATCGACGGCGGCCCGCAGGCCGGCGCCATCGGCAGCGATGCCGGCCGCGTGCCGGTGCTGGTGCGCCTGCACACGGGCAACTTCAAGTTCGAGGGCGTGAGCGAGACCGGCGCCGACCTGCGCTTTGTCGCGGGCGACGACAAGACCGTGCTCAACCACCAGATCGAGCAGTTCGATCCGCTGCTGGGCATCGCGCTGATCTGGGTCGACGTGCCCAACGTCTCGGCCGGCACGCCGCAAAAGCTCTGGATGTACTACGGCAACCCCAAGGCCCCGGCCTCGGGCAACGGCCAGCGCAGCTTCGACCCCGACTACACGCTGGTCTACCACTTCGCCGAAGGCGCAGTGCCCCCGCGCGACACCACCGCCTACGGCAACAACGGCCAGACCGCGGCGGTGCCCGTCGAAGGCACGGTCATCGGCAAGGGCGCGCAGCTCGGCAACGGCGCGCTGATGCTGCCCGCCACGCCCTCGCTGGCCGTGACGGCCGGCGGCACGCTGACCTTCTCCGCCTGGATCAAGCCCGATTCGCTCGGTGCGCGCCAGGCGATCTATGCGCGCCGCGACGGCGCCGGCGAGCTCGTGGTCGGCATCGACCAGGGCGTGCCCTTCGTGCAGGTGAACGGTCAGCGCAGCACGCCCGGCCAGCCGGTGCAGGCCGGCCAGTGGTCGCACCTGGCGGTGAAGGCCGAGGGCGACAGCGTCGCGCTGTATGTGGGCGGCCGTCCGGCCGTGTCGCTGGCCGCGAAGCTGCCCGCGCTGAACACCGCCGCCGCGCTCGGCGCCGATGCGCCGGCTGCCGCACCCGCTGCACCCGCTGCACCGGGCGCTGCACCCGTGGCCGGCTTCGCCGCGTTCACCGGCGCGATCGACGAAGTGCGCCTGTCGAAGGTCGCACGCCCCGACGCGTTGCTGCTGGCTGATGCCGTGTCGCAAGGCGCCGAGTCGCGCCTGGCCGCTTTCGGTCCCGACGAGCAGCAGGCCGGCAAGAGCCACTTCGGCTTCATCCTGGCCGCGATGCCGCTGGACGCGTGGATCGTGGTCGGCCTGCTGGGCCTGATGATGGCGCTGTCGTGGGCCATCATGATCGGCAAGGGCCGCAACTTCGGCGCCACCTCGCGCGCCAACGCCACCTTCATCGAGCACTTCCGCGAAGCCGCCGGTGCGCCGCTGGACCGCCTGGCCACCAACAACACGGTGCCGCAGGAAGTGCGTGCCGATTCCTCGCTGTGGCGCCTGTACGAAGTGGCCATCGAGGAGATGCGCCGCCGCCATGACCGCGGCTACGACCTGAACGCCGTGTCGGCCTCCACCATCGGCGCCATCCGCGCCGCGATGGACGGCGTGATGGTGCGCGAGACCGAGCGCATGTCCAAGCGCATGAACTGGCTGTCGACCACCATCGAAGGCGCGCCGTACGTGGGCCTCTTTGGCACCGTGATCGGCATCATGCTGGTGTTCGTGGTGGCGGCCATGGCCGGCGCCGTGGACATCAACTCGGTGGCGCCCGGCATGGCCGCCGCGCTGCTGTGTACCGCCGCCGGCCTGGGCGTCGCGATCCCCGCGCTGTTCGGCTACAACTGGCTGGCCTCGCGCTCGGACGCCATCGGCGCCGACATGGCCGTGTTCGTCGACGAGTTCGTCACGCGCCTGGCCGAAGAGCAGGGCGAGGGCCGCTCGCTGCCGGTGGCCGTGCAGGCGCGCCGCGCCTGAGGACCGCGCACCATGGCAAACACAGCCGCGAAGTTCGCCGTGCGCAAGCGCACGGGCGGCATCAACATCACGCCCTTCGTCGACGTGCTGCTGGTGGTGCTGGTGATCTTCATCCTCACCAGCAACGCCAGCATCCCGGGCATCAAGGTCGACCTGCCCAAGGCCAGCGCCTCGGTGGCGTTGGAAAAGCCCAAGACCAAGGCCATCACGATCGACAACGCCGGCAACGTGTTCCTGGACGCCTACCCGGTCACGCTGCCCGAGCTCGAGGAGCGCCTGCGCACCGAGAAGGCGCTGTCGCCCGACTTTCCCGTGATCGTGCGCGGCGATGCCAGCGTGCAGTACGCGAAGGTGGTCGACGTGCTCGACCTGCTGCGCCGCATCGAGCTGAACCAGATCGGCCTCGTGACCGGCAAGCAGAAGTGAGGACCGGAGCGTGAACCCTCGCGACCCGATTTCTTCTGCCTCGCCCGCGCCTCGTACGAGTGGCACGGGTGGAACGGCCGCGCTGTGGCGCCGCTGGGGCGGGGTGGTCATCGGCCTGGCGATCGTCGTGGCGCTGGCGCTGCTCGTGTGGCGGCTGCTGTCCGACACCGCGAGCCAGAAGCGCGTGGTGGCAGACGCGCCCACGCTGATGCTGCCGCCGCCCCCGCCACCGCCGCCCGAGCCCGAGAAGCTGCCCGAGCCTGAGCCGGAAAAGATCAAACCCGAAGTGGTCGAGCCCGAGCCCAAGCCGGTCGAGCCGCTGGAAGCGCCGAAGGACGACGCGCCGCCCAGCCCCTCGAAGGACCTGGGCGACCCGGTGACCATGGACAGCGCCGGCCAGGCCGGCAACGACGCCTTCGGCATCCAGGCCGGCAGCGGCGGCGGCATGAGCGGCACCGGCGCCGGCGGCGGCCTGGGCAGCGGCTCGTATGCGCGCTACGTGTCGAGCATGTTGCAGCAGGCGCTGTCGCGCGACCCGCGCACGCGCCAGCTGGTGTTCGACGACATCCAGATCGACCTGTGGCTCGGCGCCGACGGCAAGACCACGCGCGCCCAGCTGGTGCGCGGCACCGGCACCGAGGACATCGACGAGGCCGTGCTGGCGCTGGTGCGCGGGCTCGATCGCGTCGACGAACGTCCGCCGGCCTCGATGCGCTTTCCGATGCGCGTGTCGATGAAAGGCCGCCGGCCATGACTTTCCACACCTGTACGGCCGAGGCCCGGCCCGACTCCTTTCCTCCAGTGAACGAAGCGATGAACACCCTGCACAACACCCTCCCGCGCCGGGGCGCGATGCCGGCCCTGCGCCAGTGCGCGCTCGCGGCGGCCGTGGCCTCCGCCTTCGTGCTGTCGGCCGGCACCGCCATGGCCCAGACCGCCGCCGCGCCCGCGGGCGAATCCGCCATGGTCAAGCTGATCCGCGGCCTCATTCAAAGCGGCACGCTCGCCAAGGACGTGGGCGAAGCGCTGCTGGCGCAGGCCCAGACCGAAGCCATCGCCGCGCAGCAGGCACAGCGCCAGGCGGCCGTGTCGGCCACCGCCGCATCGGCCACCGTCGCGGGCGGCATGCGCCTCGAAGCGGGCGACGTGCGCGTGCCCTACATCTCGCAGACTGTGCGCGACCAGATCCGCGACGAGGTCAAGGCGCAGGTCATGGCCCAGGCCAAGGACGAAGGCTGGGCCGCGCCCAACGAGACGCCCGAGTGGAGCAAGCGCATCCGCTTCGAAGGCGACGTGCGCGTGCGCAACGAATCGCGCAGCTATGCCGGCAACAACAGCGACATCGAGATCAACTGGCCCTCGCTCAACCAGGGCAGCGGCTACGACGTCAACCCGAACACCAACCTGTCGCTGCCGTCGATCCTGAACACGCGCCAGGACCGCCGCAACCTGTTCCGCGCCCGCGCACGCGTGGGCCTGCTGGCCGACCTGTCGGAGAACACCAAGGCCGGCGTGCGCCTGGCCTCGGGCAGCGACGAGAGCCCCGTCTCCACCACCACCACGCTGGGCGGCGGCCTGGGCAAGAAGAGCGTGTGGCTCGACCAGATGTGGATCTCGCACAAGCCGACCGACTGGCTCACCGTGACCGGCGGTCGGTTTGCCAACCCCTTCATGTCGACCGACCTGCTGTATTCGAGCGACCTGAACTTCGACGGCATTGCTGCGCAGTTCGACAAGAAGCTGGCTGCGAACCGCGACCTGTCGCTGTTCGGCACGCTGGGCCTCATTCCGCTCGAGTACTCGGCGGACGGTTCGCCCACGCGCAGCCAGCGCAAGATGAAGAGCGAGAACAAGTGGCTGCTCGGCGCGCAGGTGGGCGCCGACTGGAAGATCAACGAAGACAACCGCGTGCGCGGCGCGCTGGCGTACTACAACTTCCGCAACGTCAGCGGCCAGGTCTCCGAGCCCTGCGCGCTGTACGCGGGCGCCGACGGCTGCAGCACCGACTGGTCGCGCCCGGCCTTCATGCAGAAGGGCAACACGCTCATGCTGCTGCGCGACATCTCGCTCGACCCGCTCAATCCGGCCGGCACGCCGCAGCCGCAGTACGTGGGCCTGGCCTCGAAGTTCCGCCTGATCGACCTGAACCTGCGCTGGGACACCCAGGTGGCCGGCAACAACCTGCGCCTGGACGCCAACTTCGTGCGCAACACCGCCTACGACGCCAACGACATCTGGAAGCGCGGCGGCATCCGCGGCGCCATCGTCAACAACTTCGGCCCGACCGGCGGCACCACCCAGTCCGACTTCAAGAGCGGCGGCAACGCCTACATGCTGCAGGCCACCTACGGCAAGCCGGCACCGGCCGCACGCGGCGACTGGAACGTGCTCGCGGGCTACAAGCGCATCGAGCCCGACGCCATGCCCGACGGCTACAACGATTCGAGCTTCCACGGCGGCGGCACCAACGCGCGCGGCTACTTCCTGGGCGGCTCGTACGCGATCGACAAGAACATGTGGTTCACCGGCCGCTGGATCTCGACCAAGGAGGTCTACGGCCCGCCGCTGTCGATCGACACCCTGCAGCTCGAATTCAATGCGCGTTTCTAAGAAGGAGTCCGCCGTGTCCCGAACGATCTTCCCGGCGCTGGCCCTGGCCGCGCTGGCCGCCACGGCCGGCGTCGCGCAGGCCCAGCAGCCGCAGGGCCAGAGCATGGAGGAGCGGCTGCGTGCGCAGCTGCGCACCACCACCACCCAGCTGCAGCAGGCGCAGAACGAGCTGGCCGCGCTCAAGGCCGGGCAGCCCGCGGGCAAGGCGCCTGGCGTTGCAGCTCCCGCGTCCGAGCTCGAGGCGCTGAAAAAGGAACTGGCTGCCAGCCAGGCCCAGCTTGCGTCCGAGCGCCACGCGCGCGGCCAGGCCAGCGCCGGCAATGCGCAGCTGCGCGAGCAGGCCCAGGCCGCCAGCGAGAAGGCGGGCGCGCAGATCGCGCAGTTCCGCGGCGCGTACGACGAGCTGCTGAAGATGGCGCGCGCCTCCGAGGCCGAACGCCAGCGCCTGGCCGGCGAGGCCGCGCTGCAGCGCACCGCGCTCACGCAGTGCGAGGCCAAGAACACGCAGCTGTATGCCGTCGGGCAGGAAGTGCTGCGCGCCTACGAAACCATGGACGTGGGCAGCGTGCTCGCCTCGCGCCAGCCCTTCGCGGCGCAAAGCCGCGTCAAGTACGAACAGATCGCACAGCAGTACGGCGACAAGCTCTACGAGAGCCGCTTCGACGTGCGCGCCGTGAGCGCGCCGGCGCCTGCGGCCGCTGCATCCGCCACGGAAGGAAAGCCTCAATGAACCCCGCACAAGCCACTCCCGCAGCCGGCCTCGGCCGCCGCCTGCGCGCGGCAGCCGGCGTGCTGCTCGTCTCGTCGGTCGGCGTGGCCGCCGCGCAGCAACCCGCTGCACCCGGCCCCGCCGTGGTCGCGCGCATCGGCGAAGTGACCATCGGCCAGGACGAGATCGAGAAGCTGCTGCAGACCCTGCCCGAGACCGAACGCGCCGCCGTCAAGGCCGACCGCGCGAGCCTCGACGGCTGGCTGCGCCAGCGCCTCGTGAGCGAAGCGCTGCTGCGCGATGCCCGCGCCAAGGGCTGGGCCGACCGGCCCGACGTGAAGGCCAAGATCGACGCCGCCACGCGCGAGATCACCGCGCGCATCGTCGCCACCAGCTACCTCGAATCCGTGAGCCAGGTGCCCGCGGGCTTTCCGTCGGACGCCGAGGTGAAGGCCGCCTACGACCAGGGCAAGACCGGCTTCAACCTGCCGGCCGCCTACCGCGTGGCGCAGATCTACCTGGCCACGCCCGAGCGCGACCCGGCCGCCATCGCCAAGGTGCGCGACGAAGCCAACCGCCTCGCCAAGCAGGCACGCGGTGGCGATTTCGCCGCCGTGGCGCGCGCCAGCTCGCAGGACCGCCGCAGCGCCGAGCGCGGCGGCGAGGTCGACACGCTGCCGCTCGCGCGCATCCTGCCCGAGCTGCGCGACACCGTGGCCAGGCTCAAGCAGGGCCAGGTCAGCGAACCGGTGCAGGCCGAGGCCGGCTTCCACATCGTCAAGCTGCTCGACACCCAGCCCGCGCGCACCGCCACCCTCGAGGAGATGAAGCCGCAGCTGCAGGCCGCCCTGCGCCAGCAGCGGCAGCAGCAACTCGTGCAGGCCTACATGGCTCAGCTGGCACCGCCGGCGCAACTGAGCATCGACAGCGCCGCGCTCGACGCCGCGCTCAAGAAAACCAACTGAACTCGTTTTCCCCTTTTCCTGAAAGAAGAACCACACCATGAACACCACCGCCACGACCCCGGACACCGACGACCAGGCCGCCACGCCGGTGCCTTTCGACATGCTCGACGCCGTCACGCCCGACCAGGTGTCGGACGCCATCAAGGCCGCCGGCGGCGCCGTCACCGCCATCGAACAGGATGGCGTGGTGCGCCTGCACAGCGCCAGCCACGGCATCGGCTTCCAGGTGCTGTGGGGCAATGCCGTCACCACCACCCAGTACACCGACTTCACCCTGAGCTGCCCGCTGCGCGTGCAGGGCGGCACGCTGCCCGAGGCCGTGCTCGCCGCCTGGCACCGCAGCAAGCGCTTTGCGCGCGTGGCGCAGCACGGCGATTTCGTCGTGCTCGAGATGGACGTGGTGGTGGCCGGCGGCGTCAGCCCCGCCTACCTGGCCTTCGCCGTGCGCCTGTGGATGCAGATGATGGGCGAGTTCTTCCTGCACCTGCGCAACTACGGCCCCGCCGCCGAGACGCGCGGCGATGCGGCGAATGCCGACGCCGCTGCTGCCACCGCCGCCGTCCAGGGTGTGCCCGCCGCCGCGTGATGCCACTGCCCATGCGCGCCGCATCCGGCCTGTCCGTGGACGACCACCACCATCCCTCGCACGACTCGCCCACGGGCCGCGCCATCCAGGCCGCGGCGCGCCAGGCCCAACGCGCGCGCCGCGCCGAGACCGTGCGGCTGCGCCAGCGCGCCGCGCTGCTCGAGCTGCTGGTGCAGACCATGGCGGAGCTGCACATCTCGATGGCCGAGCTCAATGCGGCGCGCAAGGCGCTGGCGCCGGCGTGGCGGCAGGTGGGGGACGGGGGCGCCTTGCTCGATCGCGATCTGGAGCGTTGACGCCATGCGGGGAGGCTGCGGAGGGTAGGGCAGAATCGCCCGCCCCACGCTCCCGAAAGGCCGCACCCGTGACGACGCCCGCCCGCTCTGCCCAGATCGCCCAGACCACGCCCACGGGCGCCGCCATCGCAGAGAAGGTGGCGCAGGCCTACGACTTCGGCGAGGTCCGGTCGTGCGAGCTGCTGCGGCGCAGCTTCAACCATGTCTACGGCCTGCAGTTTGCCGACGGCCGCCACGCCGTCGCGCGCTTGAGCGCCGACCGCCCGCGCGGCGCCCCCAACATCGGCTACGAAACGGCACTGCTCGTGCACCTGAAGGGCAGGGGCGTTCCGGTGGCCGGCGCGCTGGCGGCACGCGACGGCGCACATGCCGTCGCGATGGACCTGCCCGAGGGCGAGCGTCCGCTGATCCTGTTCGAGCACCTCGACGGCGACGTGCCTGGCGACGTGCTGCCCGACGTCGAAGCCACTGGCCGCGGCCTGGCGCAACTGCACGACGCCGCGCAGGATTACCACGGCCCCGCCAGCCGCTACGCCCTGGAGCTGCCCGACCTGCTGCACGCGTCGCTGGAGCGCCTGCACGCCGCGCCCACCATGACCGACGCGCTGCGCCCGGAGTTCAGCGCCATCGCGCGCACGCTCGAAGCCCGCATCGCCGCGATGCCGGCCTTGACGCGCGTTCACGGGCACGGCGATTGCCACGGCATGAACAACTTCGTGACGACTGGTCTTGGCGGCGTGCGTGTCGCCTCGTTCTTCGACTTCGACGACGCAGGTCCCGGTTGGCTGGCCTACGACCTGTGCGTGTACCTGTGGGCGATGCACCCGCGCACCGTGGGCGGATCGCTCGACGCGACGTCGCTGGCGCGCTGGCGCAGCTACCTGGCGGGCTACCGCAGCGCGCGCCCGTTGCCCTCGGCGGATGTCGACGCCGTCGCCGCCTTCATGGCGGTGCGGCAGTTCTGGCTCATGGGCGAACACGCGGGCCGCATCGCGGTGTGGGGCACGCAGTCGATGCCGACGAGCTGGCTGCGCACGCAGGTGACGATGCTGACGGCGTGGGCGGAGTTGCAGACGCCGGAGTGAGGCGCGGGTTAGGATTCTTCGCATGTCGCACCGGTTGCAGCCCCTGCGTCGACTGGCCCTGGCATCCGTTTCTCCTTTCGACCCATCACCTGACAGTGGGCAACGCATGAAGATTTCAAATCTGGTTCGCGCTGTGCTTGCGACGCTCACGTGCGTGCTGCTCTCATCGCCGGGGCATGCCGAGATCTACAAGTGGGTCGACGCCAAAGGCCAGACGCACTACACCGAGCGCAAGGCCGATGCAGGCGACGCCAGGACCGAGGAACTGAAAGTCTCCCCGCCACCTGAGACGTCGAAGACCTTCACGCCGCCCATAAGTGACTGGCGTCCACGTGACCGGTCCGGCCTCCCCACGTCGACGCAGTCGCCTTGGCCCCCTGGCCCACCCGAACGCAAGGGACCCAAGGCGGTTTCAGACGGCATCGACCACGGCACGAATGCCTCGCGATGTGCGCTGGCGCGGGACATCCTCAGCGGTGCCCGAGCACGCCGCAACAAGCCCACCGACACCTACGATCGCGAGGTGGCTCAGAGCGACATCAAGGCGTTTTGCAACGCGCGCTGATGGAGATGTCGCTCAGGCGTTGGCGACCCAGCCTCTGAACGCCATGCCCGCATAGAACAAGCGGACGTTGGTGAAACCTGTCTCCTCCAGCAGAGCCTCTTCCTGCGCCGGGCTGAGCAGCGTCAGCGTGGAACCGATCGCAGAGGCCGCCTTGCGCGCGTTGTCCGGATCGACGCCGGAAGCAGCCGCGAAGGCGACGTAGCGCGAGAGCCACAAGTCTCGTTCGCCCTCCGTCTGGGGAAAACTGAGATGCGCCATGACGAACGGCGCACCGGGCTTCAGCCGGCGACGAATTTCCATCAAGGTCGACCTGCGTTCATCGAGTGTCAGGAAGTGCATCGTCAACAGGCAGGTCGCCGCGTCGAACGGGCCTTCGGGCGCGGTGTCGGTGTAGCCGTGGTGCAGCGTGACCCGTTCGGCGAGCGGGCCGAGCGTTTCCGCGGCGAGGTCGAGCATGGGCTGCGACGGATCGACGCCGACGAAATGCCATCGGGGATGCTCCTGCGCGAGCACCTTCAACTCCATGCCACCGCCAGCGCCGATGACCAGCACGTTCGCCGCATCCGGTGCGCGTTCGGCGACGAGCAGGGTCGTCATCGTCTGCAGGTCGTGCAGGCCTGGCACCAGGCGGGCGGCTTTCTCGGCGTAGTTGTGGGTGGTGGACGATGTGCTGAAGGCGGGCGCGGATTGGGACATGAGGACAGTCTATGTGGGCATTGCATGCCTCGCAGGCGCAAGGTATTCGGCAGAATCCGGCCGGAAGCGGGTGTCCACCCGGGGCACGCCTCATGGGGTTTCAGAACAATGACTGACAACGACACTTTCGACACCGAACTCTCACCCGCCGAGCGTGAGCAGGTAGCCAGGCTGCCTGAGTCGGACCTGGCGCTCATCGACGCGGCGCTTCTTTCGCAAGTGACCGGCCAATGGCGCAAGGTGGCGCGCGTGGTTGGCATGACGATGCTGTCGATGCCTGATCACACGGAGGACGTTCCCGATGCGTTCTTCGCGAGACGGGTTGCCCTGCTTGTCGAGTCCGGGCGATTGGAGTCGCAGGGCGACCTTCGACGCATGCGGTTCAGCGAGGTGCGGTGGAGATCGGCCTGACGACGGCAGAATGCCGCCAAGAGTGGTCCGGAACAACTTCCCCTTCATCACAACGGGAGCAGGAGCTGATGGTAAGTCGCATCATGTACATCGAAGCGAAGACAAGCGGCCTGACGGGGCCGGCCCGCATTGGGCGAGTCACGTGCTCCAAGTCCGGGGCCACGCTGTACTACGCAGGGAAGTCCTTCCGCAGCCTGAAGGGGGACGGTTTCAAGTCGAACTATTTCGACGTTGAAACCGGCGAGCACTATTGGATCTCGGGGCCTCGACGCGATGGGAGAGATGCCCTTTACGCGACGCATGTTCGGCCCATCGTAGACGCAGACGTTCAGGACGAGTACTGGACGAAGGTTCGCGGTGTGGCGAAGTTGCCCCATGGCGAACGATAGGGCCAGGAGCCAACCGTGGACATCATTTCTGCGCACGCTTTCAGCAGCAACCACAGAGAGCAGATCGAGACGAGCGAGGTCTGCGGCTGCTTCTATTGCTTCGCAAAGTTCTCGCCAGCGGAGATCGTTGAATGGACCGATCAAGGTTCGACCGCGCTGTGCCCGAGATGCACCATCGACTCGGTCATCGGCGCTGCGTCAGGGGTTCCCTTGTCCGATGAGTTCTTGCGGCAGATGCATGTCCATTGGTTCGACGCGTAGTCAATTTCGGTCAGAAGCGGACTTCTCCTGAAGCAGACTTCATTCATGAAGACAACTGGCATGCCCACCCCGTCCCTTCAGGTTCGGCGCGCGACATTTGAGGACGCCGCCCGCATCGATGCGCTCTACGGCCAACTGGTCGCAGACACGGCGCGCTGCGTGCTGCCCGAACGCCTGCAGGCGTTGTCCGAAGACCCGAGGACGGCGCTTCTTGTTGCGGAGGTCGACGGCCAAGTGTGCGCCACGGTGCTGGTTTCGCTGTGCGAAGACGTGATGTACAAGCGGCAGCCATTCGCGGTCGTGGAGAACGTCGTCGTCGACGCGGCCGCTCGCAACCGAGGGGTCGGGGCCGCGCTGATGCGGGAGGTCGAGGCGTTCTGCGCGGCGAGCGATTGCTCGAAGATCATGTTGCTGAGTTCGGTGGAGCGTGAGGACGCCCATCGGTTCTTCGAGCGCTGCGGCTTCGATGCCTCGATCAAGCGCGGGCTCGTGAAATATCGACGGTCCTTTGCTTGAAGTCTCGGCCCGAAGCAGACCTTCGATCGACCTGCCACAGCCTCAGGCCAGCGTCGAAGCCCGCCCTGCCTGCGACCCCCTCGCCAGCCGCCACGTCATCCCGATCCCCACAACCGTCGCGATCAACCCCACCAGGAACACACTGTCGTGACCGTAGTGGTCGGCAATCAGCCCTGCCATCGGGCCTGTGACGCCGTACGCCAGATCCTGGAACGCCGCGAAGCCGCCGATGGCCGTTCCGCGCAGGTGGGCGGGCACGCGCTTGACGGCCTCCAGTCCCATGGCGGGGAAGACCATCGAGCACCCCATGCCGGTCAGCAGTGCGCCCACCATCGCCACGGCGGGATGGGGCGCCAGCCACAGCAGCGCTTGACCCACGGCTTCGATCGCCAGGGAGACCAGCGCGACCTTGGTGCCGCCGATGCGGTCGGGCAAGCGACCCGCCAGCAGTCGCACGAGGACGAAGCCCAGGCCGAAGCACGTCAGTCCGTAGCCGGCACCCTGCCAGCCATGGGCCAGGAAGTACAAGGGAAAGAACGCGCCCAAGGCGGCAAAGCCGACGCCTTGCAGGCCCACGACCGCGCCTTGCTTCCAGATGAGTCCCAGCACATCGGAGAACGGCGCGCGGCGCCCCTGTGCCGACATGGCGGGCGCGATGGACCACAGCATTGCGCCGCTGACCAGCGGCAAGGCGATGCTGCCAGCCATCAGGCCGGCGAAGCCGAGCCTTTCAAGCAGCCAGAGGCCCAGGGGGCCGCCTACCGCGAAAGCGCCATACATGCCGGTGCCGACCAGTGCCATGACCTGCCCGGAACGCGCGGGGCCCATGGCCGCCATCGCCCAGCCCAGCATGCCGACGAGCGCGAAGCTTTCGCCGAGGCCGAGCACGAGACGCCCGGTCAGCAGGACCAGGTACGCGCCGACGCCATGGCCCAGCACGGGCAGCGAGGAGGCCCAGCACAGGAGCGAAGCCGCCGCATAGAGGACAAGGCCCCAGAACATGGCGAACTTGCCGCCGCGTTCGTCAGCCAGCCGGCCCGCCCAGCCGCGACTCAGGATGGTGGACAAAAAGGCAATGCCGACGCCCAAGCCGGACGCGACATTGCCCATGCCCAGCGTCTGCGACACATGGAGCGTCACGGCCGGCATCGACATCGCGACAGACAGGTAAGCGAGAAAAAGCGCGAGGGTCATCCAGACCAACGTGCGCAGGGAAGAAGAATTTGTTTGGACGTTCGTCATCGAGCGCCGCTCCTTGAGTTTTCAAAGGCGGCACCAGCCGGTCGAATGGGCGGGACGATGAGCACCGAAGCGACCCACGCGCACCGCCAGTCGGCATGCGGGTGCCACTGGTGATGCGTTGGTTGACGTAAACGCTTACGGCTGGATGGAGCTCTGAACAGATCAGAGTCGATTTTTGCAGCGGCGATTCTAGCAACGTGATCGAGAACGCATCACTCGCTCGCAGATGTCGGCCCGGTCTTCACGCGCCTGCCACTCGCCGGCGCTCCCTGTCCGGCTACAGTCGGATGGCTCCATGTCCCTGACCCTATGAACAGCATCACTCCCCGCGATCCCGCCCGAACGGCGCGGCGCTTCGCTGCACTCCCTCTCTTGTCGACGCCCACCCTGACGGTGGAGCGCACATAGCCATGCACGAAATCATCTGCCCCCATTGCAGCAAGGCATTCAAGATCGATGAAGCCGGCTACGCGGACATCCTGAAGCAGGTGCGCGACGGCGATTTCGAGAAGCAGCTGCACGAGCGGCTGGAACTGGCCGAGCGCGACAAGCGCGCCGCCGTCGAACTTGCCCAGACCCGGGCCGCCGGCGAACTGCAGAAGGCTGCCGCCGCCAAGGACGGCGAGATCCAGGAACTCAAGGCGAAGCTCGAGGCCGGCGATGTCGCGCGCAAGCTCGCCGTGAGCGAGGCCCTGGGCGCCGTGGAACGGGAGCGCGACGCACTCGCGAACGAGCTTGAAAAGGCCAAGCAGGACAAGCTGGCCGCCACGGCGCTCGCCGAGGCGCGGCACGTGGGCGAGCTGCAGAAGAGCGCCGCCGCGAAGGACGTGGAAATCCAGGAACTGAAGGCCCGGCTCGACGCCATCGAGGTGGCGAAGAAGCTCGCGATCAGCGAGGCCGTCAGCGTGGTCGAGAAGGAGCGGGACCAGTGGAAGAGCGGCCTCGAGCGGGCGGAGCTCGAGAAGCAGCTCGCCGAGAAGTCGCTCAAGGACAAGTACGAAACGCAGATCAAGGACCGCGACGACGCGATCGAGCGGCTGCGCGACATGAAGGCGCGCCTGTCGACCAAGATGGTGGGCGAGACCCTGGAGCAGCACTGCGAGACCGAGTTCAACCGCATCCGGTCGATGGCGTTTCCCCGCGCCTACTTCGAGAAGGACAACGACGCGCGCACGGGCAGCAAGGGCGACTACATCTTCCGCGACGCGGACGAGGCCGGCACCGAGATCGTCTCGATCATGTTCGAGATGAAGAACGAGAACGACCGCACCGCCACGAAGAACAGGAACGAAGACTTCCTGAAGGAACTCGACAAGGACCGCATCGAGAAGGGATGCGAGTACGCGGTGCTGGTGTCGCTGCTCGAGCCCGACAACGAGCTCTACAACACCGGGATCGTCGATGTGTTCCATCGCTACCCGAAGATGTACGTCGTGCGCCCGCAGTTCTTCCTGCCCATCATCACGCTGCTGCGCAATGCGGCGATGAACTCGCTCAAGTACAAGTCGGAGCTGGCGCTGGTCAAGGCGCAGAACATCGACATCACGAAGTTCGAGACCGAGCTGGAAACCTTCAAGGCCGCCTTCGGCAGGAACTACGACCTGGCCCACGGCCACTTCCAGAAAGCGATTGCGGAGATCGACAAGTCGATCGACCACCTGCAGAAGACGAAGGAAGCGCTGCTCGGCACCGACCGCAACCTTCGCCTTGCGAACGACAAGGCGCAGGACGTGACGATCAAGAAGCTGACGCGCGGCAATCCGACGATGGCGGCCAAGTTCGCCGAGCTCAAGAAGCTGGGGTCTTCCGAGACGGAATGACGCTGGCGCAGGCGCTACCCAGGAAATACATGAACCACATCACCATCGACTACCGCCAGGACGTGCCCCTGGACCCGGTCGACGTCGCCCGCGTCTTCGACCGGTCCGGCATCAAGCGCCCCACGAACGACCTCGCCCGCATTGCGCGGATGTTCGCCGCGCCCAGCCTCCTGCTGTCGGCCTGGGTCGACAACGAGCTGGTGGGGCTGTCGCGGTCGCTGACCGACCATGCGTACTGCTGCTACCTGTCGGACCTGGCGGTGGACAAGAAGTACCAGGGCCATGGCATCGGCCGGGAGCTCGTGCAGCGCACGCAGGCGATCATCGGCGACGAGGTGTCGCTGATCCTGCTGTCTGCACCTGACGCGATGTCTTACTACCGGGCGCTCGGCTTCGAGTTGGCGCAGAACGCGTACGTCATCCGGCGCAAGCGCTAGAGGCCACTGCGCCACGCCTCACGGCGACCGCCGTGACCCCGCCAGCCCGGCCTTCGCGTCCAGCAGGTGCCCGAGCGGCAGCGCCGTCTCCGACTTGATCTCGCGCAGCACGATGCTCGAGCGCACGTGCGTCACACCGGGCAGGCTGAACAGCACCTCGTGCAGGAAGCGCTCGTAGTGCTTCATGTCGGGCACGGTCACGTTGAGGATGTAGTCCGCGGGCCCGGTGGCCGACACGCAGCGGATGATCTGCGGGCTTGCCGCCACGGCTTCTTCGAAGCGCTGCACCATCGCTTCGCTGTGGCGGTCGAGGTTCACCTCGGCCACGGCCGACACGTGCAGGCCCACGTGTTCGGGATCGACGAGCGCGGTGTAGCCGCGGATGACGCCAGCCGCCTCCATGTCCTTGATGCGCTTCCAACAGGGCGTAGGCGACAGGCCCACGGCCTCGGAAATCTGCTGCACGGTCTGCCGCCCGTCATGCTGCAGTGCAGAAAGAATCTTGAGGCAATGCTCGTCAAGAGAAACAGAACCGACGTTCATCGTGGTTTTCGAGTGAATTCTTCTTCAAACAAGGGTCTGCGCCAGTGTATTGAAGAAACACTTACTTGGGGGGGCGCAGAACAATTCCGGGCATGAACGCCCCACTTGAAGCGACCGCACTCCGACGGCCCGACTACCAACTTTCCGACAACCTCTGGGCCGATGCCGGCTCGGTCTTCCTCACCGGCACGCAGGCGTTGATCCGCATCCTGGCGATGCAGGGCCAACGCGACGCGGCGCGCGGCCTGCACACGCAGGGCTTCGTCAGCGGCTACCGCGGCTCGCCGTTGGGCATGGTCGACCAGGCCATCTGGAAGGCCGGCGAGCGCTTCAAGAAAACGGGCATCCGCTTCGTGCCCGCCGTGAACGAGGAACTGGCCGCCACGCAGGTGCTGGGCACGCAGCGTGTCGAATCCGACCCCGAGCGCACGGTCGATGGCGTGTATGCCATGTGGTACGGCAAGGGCCCGGGCGTGGACCGCGCAGGCGACGCGCTCAAGCACGGCAACGCCTACGGCTCGTCGCCGCACGGCGGCGTGCTGGTGGTGGCGGGCGACGACCACGGCTGCGTGTCGTCGTCGATGCCGCACCAGAGCGACCACGCCTTCATGGCCTGGCGCATGCCGGTGATGCAGCCCGCCAGCGTGGCCGAGTACCTGGAATTCGGCCTCTACGGCTACGAGCTGTCGCGCTACTCGGGCGCGTGGGTCGGCATGGCGGCGCTGTCCGAGATCGTCGAGAGCGCGGGCACGGTGGACCTCGACGCGGTGAACGCGCGCGTGGCCGCCTGGGAAGACGCCGACGCCGTGCGCGCCGCCACCGGCCACGCGGCACCGCCCGGCGGCCTGCACTACCGCTGGCCCGACCTGCCGTCGCTGCGCATCGAATCGCGGCTGGAGGACAAGCTCGCCGCCGTGGCTGCGTTCACCCAACGCAACAGCATCGACCGCCACGTCATCGTGAGCCCGCATGCCAAGGTGGGCATCGTCACCTGCGGCAAGGCGCACCACGACCTGATGGAGGTGCTGCGACGGCTCGAGCTTTCGCCCGATCAGCTCGCGCGCGTCGGTGTGCGGCTGTACAAGGTGGGCCTGAGCTTTCCGGTCGAGCAGACGCGCCTCAAGGAATTCGCGCGCGGGCTCGGCGAGATCCTCATCGTGGAAGAGAAGGGCGCGGTGGTCGAGACGCAGCTGCGCGACATCTTCTACAACGCGCCGCCCGAGGCGCGCCCGGTGCTCGTGGGCAAGCACGACCACGCGGGCCAGCCGCTGGTGTCGGCGCTCGGCGAGCTGCGGCCTTCGCGCCTTATCGAGTTGGTCGCGCACTGGCTGGCCGCGCACTTTCCCGAGAACCACGACCTGGGCGATCACCTGCAGCATGTGCGCGACTTCACGCCGCCCGAGCTGCTGGCCAACGCGAGCGATGCGGTCAAGCGCCTGCCGTACTTCTGCGCCGGCTGCCCGCACAACACCAGCACCAAGGTGCCCGAAGGCTCGACGGCGCGCGCGGGCATCGGCTGCCACTTCATGGCCAACTGGATGGACCGCAGCACGGCGGGCCTGATCCAGATGGGCGGCGAGGGCGTCGACTGGATCTCGCACGCGATGTTCACCAGGACGCCGCACGTGTTCCAGAACCTGGGCGACGGCACCTACTACCACTCGGGCTACCTCGCGATCCGCCAGGCCGTCGCGGCCAAGGCCACGCTCACCTACAAGATCCTGTTCAACGACGCGGTCGCGATGACGGGCGGGCAGCCGGTCGACGGCGTCATCAGCGTGGACGCCATTGCGCGGCAGGTGGAGTCCGAAGGCGTCACCAAGGTGGTGGTCGTGAGCGATGCCATCCACCACTACGACGCCATCAAGAACAAGTTTCCGGCGGGCACCGAGTTTCACGACCGCGCCGCGCTCGACGAGGTGCAGCGCCGCCTGCGCGAGATGCCCGGCGTGACCGTGCTCATCTACGAGCAGACCTGCGCCGCCGAGAAGCGCCGCCGCCGCAAGAAGGGCGAGCTGGCCGATCCGCCCAAGCGCCTGTTCATCAACGAGGCCGTGTGCGAAGGCTGCGGCGACTGCACCGTGCAGAGCAACTGCGTGGCCGTGCTGCCGCACGAAACACCGATGGGCCGCAAGCGCAAGATCGACCAGACCAGCTGCAACAAGGACTACTCCTGCGCCAAGGGCTTCTGCCCGAGCTTCGTGGGCGTCACCGGCGGCAAGCTGCGCCGCAAGAGCGGGGCGCTGGCGGCCGGGCGCGATGCCTTCCTGCACCGCGTGGGCGCGCTCGCGCATCCCGCGCCGCACGCATGGACCGGCCCTTACGACCTGCTCGTGACCGGCGTGGGCGGCACCGGCGTGGTGACGGTGGGCGCGGTCATCGCGATGGCCGCGCACCTCGAAGCCAAGTCGGCCAGCGTGCTCGACTTCATGGGCTTCGCGCAGAAGGGCGGATCGGTGCTGAGCTTCGTGCGGCTGGCCGACACGCCCGAGCGGCTGAACCAGGTGCGCATCGACACGCAGCAGGCCGATGCCATCCTCGCGTGCGACGTGGTGGTGGGCGCTTCGGCCGATGCGCTGCAGACCGTGCGGCACGGGCGCACGCGCGTGCTCGCGAACATCCACGAGATTCCGGTGGCCGAGTCGCTGCGCAATCCCGATGCCGACCTGCATGTCGACCTGCTGCTGGAGAAGATGCGCTTCGTCGCGGGCGAGGAACAGGTCGAGACCTTCGATGCGCAGAGCCTGGCCGAGGAGTTCCTGGGCGACACGCTGGCCGCGAACATCGTCGCGACCGGCTATGCGTGGCAGCGCGGCCTCGTGCCTCTGAGCCTCGAAGCGCTCATGCACGCGATCGAACTCAACGGCGTGGCCGTGGCGGCGAACCAGTCGGCGTTCTCGCTGGGGCGGCTCGCGGCCGGCGACCCGGCGGCGCTCGATCAGTTGCGCGCGGCACCGGTCGAGGCGGCGGCGCACCAGGTCGACGACCGCCCGCTGGAAACGCTGCTCGCCGATGCGCGCCGCCATCTCACCGGCTACCAGAACGCCGCGTGGGCCGCGCGCTTCGAGCAGCGCATTCGCGCACTGCAGGCGGTCGAGTCCGCACTGCCGGGCGGCGACGCGAGCCTGCCTTTCACGCGCAACGCCGCGCGCAGCCTCTTGAAGCTCATGAGCTACAAGGACGAGTACGAGGTCGCGCGCCTGTACACCGACGGCGCGTTCCTGCAGAAGCTGAAGGACCAGTTCGAGGGCGACCTGAAGCTCGAGTTCCACATGGCGCCGCCACTGCTCTCGCGCCCCGCGCACGGACAGGCACCCGCCAAGGTGCGCCTCGGTGCATGGATGCTGCCGGCCATGAAGTGGCTGGCCCACGGCAAGCGCCTGCGCGGCACGCCCTTCGACCTGTTCGGCCACACGGCGGAGCGCCGCACCGAACGCGCACTGATCGATCACTTCGACCGCCTGCTGCAGGAGATGGCCACCGCGCTGACCCCCGACAACCAGCCGACCGCCGCACGCATCGCGGCACTCCCGCTGTCGGTGCGCGGCTTCGGCCATGTGAAGCTGGCGAACCTGGACGCGGCGCGTCTGCGCGAGGCCGAGTTGCTGCACCGCTTTGCGCCGTCGCGCTACGCGAAGCCGGTGGACGCACCCAGCGCCGGGCAGATTCGGGGTATCGCTATCGTGGCAAGCGCGCGGTAGTGGGCGCGGGCGGCGAGCGTAAGTTGCTCGGCTACGATCCTTGCCGAAGCACTCACCCCCGCCACACCCCGACGATCACAGGACCCATGCGCGCCTTCCTCTACTACGCCCTGATGCTCCTGCTCGGATACGCCTGGTACAGGTACGGACAGAAGCTGCTGCGCAAGGGCTATCGCGATGAGAAGGGCGAACTCACCCAGGGGCTCGTAGGGCCCGTCGGATTCCTGCTGACCGCTGGCGTGACCTGCTACCTCTTCTTCGCCATGCTGCGCGCCCTGGTGCGGGGCGAGGTGCCCTGCGTCGGAAAGGGTTGCGTGGGGCAGGTCTACACGCTGGCGGCGCATGCGGGCGACTACTGGGCCAACATGTTCTTCCTGGCGTGGTGCGTGCTGGGCTTGGGCTATGCGATGTACGTGACGCTCAGGATCTGGTTCCGGGCTTAGCCCGCGCAGTGCGCGCAGCCGGCTCCCGCGCCAGCATCTCGACGACCAAAGCAATGAACCACTGGTGCAGCGCCGAGGTCTCGTGCCGCTCGTGCCAGACCAGTTCGACCGTGCGCGCCGGCGCCGCCAGCGGTGGTGCCACGCGCTTCAGGCCCGTCATGCGCATCGTCTCCAAGCCCTCGGACCAGGGCAGCACGGCGATCAGGTCCGAGCGGCGCACGGCCTCGTAGGCCGCGGAATAGTGGCTCACCGTGCTGACCAGGTTGCGCTGCAGGCCGCGGCCTTGCAGCACGCGGTCGTAGATGCCGCCGACACGGCCCGCCAGGCTCACGTCGAGGTGGCGTGCGGCCAGGAATTTCTTCAGCGGGATCTTGTCCAGCTTCGCCAGCGGGTGGTCGTTGCGCATGAAGCAGGCGAAGTCCACCGACCACAGCCGGCGTGAGCGCATGAAGCCGGGGCGCTGCACGTCGTCGTTGTAGGCGCCGATGGCGAAGTCGGCCCGGTTGTCGTCCAACGACTGTCCGAAGTCCACGACCGTGCCAGGGTGGGTGTGCAGCCGCATGCCCGGCGCAAGTTCGCCGAGCCGCTCGAGCAGCCGCGGCGCGACGATGCACGCCACGTAGTCGGTCATCGAGACTGTCAGGCGTGCGTCGCTTTGCGAGGCATCGAAGCTCTCGCCTTCGAGTGTGCCCCGGATGGTGCGCAGCGACCGCGCCAGCGGCGCCCACAACTCCGTGGCGCGCCGCGTCGGGCGGATGCCCGCGCCGTTGCGCACGAACAGAGGGTCGCCGTAGGTTTCGCGCAGCCGGCGCAACGCGTTGCTGACCGTGGGCTGCGTGAGCGACAGCTTGGACGCGGCGCGCGTCACATTGCCTTCGTTCATGAGGGCTTCGAAGACCTTCAGCAGGTTGAGATCGGCGTTGCGGTAGTTCATGGGCAGGGGAGGCTGAAACCATTCACATAGTCAATGGAGTGGATTCAGCATATAAATTTTTCGGAATTGTGACGCGATCCTACGATCCCGTCATTCCTCACCGCTCATGCCCTCGGAACCCGGCAAACAGACCCATGACTCAGATCCTCGTCAAGAACGCCCGCATGCTCGATCCGCTGAAGCCCGAGCTGCAGGACCGCCACGACATCCTGATCGAGGGCGACACCATCCGCGAGGTGTCCGACCGGCCGATCGTGGCGCGCGATGCACGCGTCATCGACGCCGCCGGCAAGACCGTGATGCCCGGCCTGATCGACCTGCATGTGCACGTGGTGGCCGTCGACCTGAATCTGCAGCGCCAGGCGCTGATGCCCAATGTGTTGGCGACGCTGCGCAGTCTGCCGATCTTGCGCGGCATGCTGCGCCGCGGTTTCACGACCGTTCGCGACGCCGCCGGCGCGGGCGATGCCTTCAAGCAGGCAGTGCAGTCGGGGCTGGCGCAGGGGCCGCGCCTGTTCGTCTCGGGCCGCGCGCTGAGCCAGACCGGCGGCCATGGCGACGGCCGCGCGCGCTCCGACTATCTGGTGGCCAACGCCGTGTGCCCCAACTGCGCCCGCGTGGGCATGCTGGCCCGTGTGGCCGATGGCGTGGACGCCGTGCGCAAGGCTGCGCGCGAAGAACTGCAGATGGGCGCGGACCAGATCAAGATCATGGCCGGCGGCGGCGTGGCGTCGCCCACCGACCCAGTCGATGCCCTGGGCTACAGCGAGGACGAGATCCGTGCCATCGTCGGGGAAGCGGCGGCCCGCAACACCTACGTGCTGGCCCACGCCTACACCCCGGCCGCAATCCAGCGCGTGGTGCGCTGCGGCGTGCGCACGATCGAGCACGGCAACCTGGTCGATGCGCCGACCGCAGCGCTGATGGCTGCGCACGGCGCCTATGCGGTGCCCACGCTGGTGACCTACGACGCGCTCGCCAACGAAGGCGCGGTCCTGGGGCTGCCGCCCGCCAGCGTGGCCAAGGTGGAAGACGTGCGCGGCGCCGGGCTGCGCTCGCTCGAGATCTACAAAGCGGCCGGCGTGAAGATGGGCTTCGGCACCGACCTGCTGGGCGAGTCGCATCGGCTGCAAAGCGACGAGTTCCGCCTGCGCGCGCAGGTGCTGTCGCCGGCCGAGATCATCGCCAGCGCCACGCTGATCGGCGCCGAGGTGTTGGGCATGAGCGACCGGCTCGGCCGGCTGATCCCGGGCGCGCTGGCCGACCTGTTGCTGGTCGATGGCGACCCGATGCGCAACCTCGATTGCCTGGGGGGGCAGGGCGAGCGCATTCCCCTGGTGATGAAAGCCGGCGTGGTCGAGTTCGACGCGCTGTAGCCCGCACCCCCGAGCTGTTCAGACAACCCGCCGGATGCCTCCGGCCCCTTCAAGGAAACGACACATGCCCAAGCTGACGCAAGCCGTCTGGCGGTACCGCCACGACCAGATGGTCCGGTTGATGGACGAACTCGCCGTCGATGCGCTGGTGTTCACCACCGCGGATTTCTTTCAGTTCGCCACCAACTTCCACACCGACGTGCAGCCCTGGGAGCGGCCGATCTTCGCGGTCGTGCCGCGCCAGGGCGAGGGCTTCCTGGTCATGAACGAGCTGTCGACGAACCACATGCGCTTCTCGATGGAAGCGCACAAGGTGTGGATCACGGACGTGACGTTCTATGCCGAGCATCCGATGGTGAGCAACCGCCTGCCGCTCGTGTCGCAGCTCCCCGAGATCCTCGCCGAGCGCCTGAGCCGCGCCGGCCTGCGCCGCTCGCGCATCGCGCTGGATGCCGGCAGCGGCGTGATGGCGGCCGTGCAGCGCCTGCTGCCCGACCTGGACGTGCGCGTCGCCACCGCGGAAGTGCGCAGCCTGCGCTGGCAGAAGCACGCCGAGGAGCTGGCCGTCATGCAGGCCATGGCCGGGCTGACGGACTGGCTGCAGGACCGCTACCGCGAAGCGATCAAGCCCGGGCGCCTGGTGCAGGAGATGGACTGCGCCATGGCCAGCCTGTTCGTGCAGGAGGCCGCCGAGCGTTTTCCCGGCGAGCAGTTCGAGGTCGTGCGCTGCTGGACGCTCAGCGGCCCGGCGTCGGCCTCGCCGCACGGCGACGGTGCCTCCTGCGGCGCGCGCATCCGCGAAGGCGACGTGCTGGTCAACATCGTGATTCCCCGGCTCAACGGCCTGACGATCGAGAACGAGCGCACCTGGTTCTGCGGGCGCCCCGACGACCAGAAGAAGGCGCTGTGGACGGCCGCGCGCGACGCGACCGATGCGGCCATCGGCGCGGCCGTGACAGGCCGGCCCGTGTGCGCGATCGACGCCGCGGCGCAGGCCGTGATCGAGCGCGCCGGCTTTGCCGACTGCATCCGCCACCGCACGGGCCACGCCATCGGCATCGTGCACCACGAGTACCCGGAGGACATGGCCTTCAGCCAGCGCCCGCTGCGCGACAACGAGGTCTATTCGGCCGAGCCCGGCCTGTACGTCTACGGCGTGGGGGGCTTTCGCATCGACGACACGGTCGTGGTGGGCGCGACGCCGCGTGTGCTCACCGCCACGCCCAAGTCGCTCGACTACGCCACCGTCGGTTGATACCGCTCACACCTTTCGCAACCACCGACCTTGACTTCATCATGACCACCCGTCGCACCATGCTTTCCGCGTTGGCCGTTGCAGCTTCGCTGCTCGCCGCACCCGCCTTCGCGCAGGGCTTTCCTTCGAAGCCGATCAAGGTCGTGGTCCCGCAGCCGGCTGGCTCGGGGCCGGACACGCTGGCGCGCACGCTGGCCGACGTGCTCGCCAAGAGCATCGGGCAGAGCGTCGTGGTGGAGAACCGCCCCGGCGCCAACGGCACGCTGGCCGCGGCCTATGTGCTCTCGCAGCCTGCGGACGGCTACACACTGTTCCTGGCCGGCGTCTCGAACATGTCGTGGAACCCGCACCTGTACAAGTCGCTGGGGCACCAGCCGGCCCGCGACTTCACCGGTGTCGCCGTCATTGCCAACACGCCGTTCGTGACCGTCGTGGCGCCGAGCCTGGGCGTGAAAACACTGCCCGACCTCATCAAGATGGCCAAGGCAGAGCCGCAGCGGCTCAGCTTTGCATCCGCCGGCATCGGTAACTCCACCCATCTTGCGAGCGAGCTGCTGAAGTCGCGCACCGGCATCCAGATGCAGCACGTGCCCATCAGCGGCGCAGGTGGCCCCAACGCGCTGACCAGCGTGATGGCGGGCGACACGCCGGTGATGACGACCGTCCCCGTCGGCGTCGTGCCGCTGGTCAAGAGCGGCAAGCTGGTGCCGCTGGCGGTGACCGGCGAGCGGCGACTGCCGCAACTGCCCGACGTGCCCACGTTCAAGGAGCTGGGCATCGACATGGAAGTGCCCGGCTGGTACTCCCTGGTGGCGCGCGCAGGCGCACCCGGCGACGCGGTCGCGCGGCTCAACGCCGAGATCAACAAGGCCCTGGACACGCCCGAGATGAAGGAACGCCTGGCCGGCCAGATGCTGATCGGCGTCAAGTCGACCCCGGCCGATGTCTTGAAGTTCACGCAGCGCGAGTCGGCCGCCTGGGGGCCCATCATCGATCGGCTGGGCATTGCGCAGTGAGTGCCATCGAGCCGGCCTCCTTCGAGGCCCTGGACCACGCGCTGCAACGGTTTCCGGGGCACCGGCTGTTCACCGTGCTGGCGATCGACCCCGGCCTTGCCGCGTCCCGGCGCCTGTACACGAGTGACCCGGTGGCCTATCCGTGCGGCGGCACCAAGCCACTGCACCACGACAACGATTTCTTTCGCGAGGTGGTGCAGGGCGGTCGGGCGCGCATCTGCGTTGATCAGGAAGACTGCCGCCGCGCGTTCCCGGACCATGCGCTGATCGACGCGCTGGGCTGCCGGTCTGCCATCAATGTGCCGATCCGGCACGACGGCCGCACGATCGGTTCCCTGAACCTCCTGCATCAGGAACACTGGTATCAGCCCGACATGGTGCCCGCGTTGATGCGCGTCGCCGAACAGGCTGCATCCTTGCTTCTTCCGCTCAGATACGTTGAGATGCCTGCATGACGATCCATCGCCGAACCTTCGTGCTGAATGCTGCCGTGTCCCTGTGTGCGGCATCGCTCGCCACCGCGGCGCGTGCAGCCGGCTCAGGCTACCCCAGCAAGCCGATCACCATCGTCTTTCCTTACGCGGCTGGCGGCGCCACCGACGCCATGACGCGCCAGATCGCCGACCTCATGGCCAAGGCGCTCGGCCAGCCGGTCATCGTCGACGCGAAGCCGGGCGCCGGTGGATCGATGGCGCTGCAGCAGGCCGTGCGCGCCAACCCGGACGGGCACACGCTGGTGCTCGTGGCCAGCGGAACGATGGCCGTCAATCCCTACCTGTACGACCTGAAGTACAAGCCGGTGGAAGACCTGGCGCCCATCACGATCCTGGTCGACATTCCCTTCGTGGTCGTGACAAGGCCGGACTTTCCCGCACGCACCCTCAAGGAATTCATCGCCCATGCCAAGGCGAATCCGGGAAAGATCTCGTTCGCGAATGCAGGCGTGGGCACGCAGGCCCACCTGACGCAGATGATGTTCATGAAGGCGGCCGGCATCTCGGCCAACGTCGTTCCCTACAAGGGCGGCACCGGCGCCATCGCCGACCTGCTCGGCGGCCACATCGACGCCATGATCGACAACGCCGCCGCGCAGGTTGCGAACGTGCAGGCCGGCAAGGTGCGCGCGCTGTTCGTCACCACGCGCGAGCGCAGCGAATCGCTGCCCGGCGTGCCCACGGCGCAGGAGGCGGGGTTGCCGGGCTTCGTGACCTCGGGATGGTTTGGGCTGGCGGCACCGAAGGGCACGCCGCAGGCGATCGTCGACAAGCTCAACGCGGTGATCGTCCAGGGCATGGCTCGGCCCGAGACGCGCAAGAGGTTGATCGATGCGGGGTGGATGCCCATCGGTAGCTCGCCCAGCGAGGCGACGGAGCGGGCGCGGTCGGACCTGGTGCGGTTCGGGCAGGTGGCGCGGCAGATGGAACTGAAGAAAGAGTGAGGGGCGCCATGGCCTCGTGAGCGGGCGCGGCAAGGACGGATGGCCGGCACTCGAGAGAGCCGTGCGACTGGGTACCATCGGCGACGACCGGCCGTTCGCCGGGGGACGGTTGAACCGACGATGTTGAAGACGCTCGCAGCAGCTGAGGGACGTTTGCTTGGGTAGCACGCGAATCCGTTTCCACACCACCACGATCCGCGCGCCCGCAGTGGCGGTTCGCGCGGCAGCCGCAGCGGTCGTCCTGCTGGGGCTGGCCGCCGCGCCCGCCGCTGCGCAGTCGCCACCGGCCACGGCCGGACCGACCACAGTGAAGGTACCGCCCACCGGCGCGCGCACGTGCCTGGGCTTGCAGCAAAACGGCAGATCCGCCCCTCAGTCGTGCACGGACGCGGGACCGCTGGCCTTGATCCCCAAGCAGGACGGCATGTTGCGCGCGGGCCCTCCCGACTACGAGGCGGTGGCCGGCCAACCCTTGACCTCGTGCGTGCGCGACCGGGTGTCTGGACTGGTCTGGGAGGGCAAGCCCGACAGCGGCAAGCTGGCGTGGATGAGGACACAGGCCGGTCCGCCGGGCACCGGCAAGCTGATCGACACCTACGGTCCGCACAATGAGCCAGCGCCCGGCAGCCGGGCCAACACCGACGCCTATTCCTACTACGGCGACGGGCGGCCGGGCGATGCCATGGCCTATGTGGCGCAGGTGAACGCGATGCGCCTGTGCGGCTTCACCGATTGGCGTCTGCCCACGGTGGCCGAGCTGTACGGCCTGATCGATCTGGGGGAGCTGATCAACGAACGGACGGGGCGATGGCCCGCCGAGCAGGCCGCCGTCGATGCGCGATGGCTGCCCAACACCATGCCGGGCAACTACCTGAGCTCCGAGCCGGACGACCAGACCCGCATCTGGTGCGTGAGCTTCAAGCTCGGGTTCGTCTACAGCTGCAACCGCAGGATGGAGAGAAAGCCGCAGCCGTTGTTCATTCGCCTGGTGCGCGGCCCCGAAGTGCCCGAGACCGGACGCTGGCGCGAAGTGCCTGACGAGCGCGGCGTGCCCGGCGGCGTGGTCGAAGACCGCCACACCGGCCTGGCGTGGCGCCGCTGCGACGAGCCGCAGGTATGGAACGGCCAGCGCTGCACCGGGACGGCCCAGCGCTACCGCTATGTGCAAGCCCTGCAGCACGCCAGCACACAACCGGGTTGGCGCCTGCCCACCATCAAGGAGGTGAACAGCCTCGCCGAGCGCTGGTTCAAGAAGCTGGACATCCCCGCCGCCGATTTCCCGGCGTCCGGCACGCAGCCGCTGCGCGAGGGGTATCGGTCCTCCACCGTCTGCACCGCTGGCCCCGCGACGCGGGAGGCCCGCGCATGGATCGGCGGATGGGTGCTGGGAGGTGGGGGAGATATCTCTTGCGAGGCGCAGCCCATGCCCCTCGGGGTCCGGCTCGTGCGCGAGTGATGTGCGATGCGCATCTGTCTCGACGCCATGCCGTGAAGGTGTGGCGCCGGGTCAAGGACGGCAAGCCCGAGCCTCGCTGCCCGTCGTCACTTGCGTTTCTGTGCTTCCTCTTTGGCGAGGCATCGGCTACCGTCTGGCGCGGCCTGCATGCGGCCACGAACGGTCATTCACGGTGCCGCCCCGCGCTCCGAAAGCAGCAGGCCGCCCAACCCGGAGGAGACTCGCATGGGACTTCTGACCTTCAGCCTCAACGTCACCCTGGACGGCTGCGTCGACCACCAGGAGGGCATCGCCGACGACGAGACGCACGCCTTCTTCACCCGCCTCATGGACGAGGGTGGGGCGATGCTGTGGGGCCGCACCACCTACGAGATGATGGAGAGCTACTGGCCGGCGGTCGCCCGCGGCGATGTGCAGGCGCCGCCAGCGGTGCGCGAATGGGCGGCCAAGCTGGAGATCAAGCCGAAGTACGTCGTGTCGTCGACGCGAACGGACTTTCCGTGGAGCCACAGCCACCACCTCGCCGGCGACTTGCGCTCGGGCGTGCAAGAGCTCAAGGACGCGACCCCGGCCGGCGTGCTCCTCGGTAGCGGCAAGCTCGCGACCGCGCTGGACCGGCTGGATCTGATCGACGAGTACAGGTTCCTCGTTCACCCCAGGATCGCCGGCCACGGCCCGACCCTGTACCAGGGCGGGCTGCCTCACACGCGACGGCTGGAGCTGGTCTCGGCGAAGCCGCTCGGCAACGGCGCGGTCGCCATGCATTACCGGCGCGCGCGTGGCTGACAGCCAGCCACGCCCCCGGGCCAACGGAAACAGCACGGTCGTCACCGAGCAGTGCTCCAGCGCGAGGATCACCCACACACTACGGACCGCGCCCAGCGCAAAGAAGGTGGTCTGCTCGCGAAATGGCTGGGTGTAGGCCGCGCAAAAGGTCAGGGCGAAGCGAGGGTGGGGAAGAAGTTCTCGGGTACTTTCACACGGTCCCGCAATCCACGCCCCCTCACCGCAACCCCGACTGCCGATCCGCCGCCTCCACCAGCTGCATCAACCCCGGCCCGATGGTGTCCAGCAGCTGCGCCTTCTTCCAGCGAAACCCTGGCACCGCGCAGTTGAACAGCAGCCGGCGCGGCCCGTAGCGGATGCGTGCGGCGGCGCCCGCGGCGAGCACGCCGAAGCCTGAATCGCCTAGGTTGATGGCGAAGCCGCGCTTGCCGTAGTGCGCCACGCTCTCGCGCACGCCTTCGAGGCAACGCGCGTGCTCGTCGGGCCGCTCGTGCTTCACGCGGGCGAGGAACTCCTGGCGCTCGCCCGCAGGCAACTGCGCCAGCCACGCACGGCCCATCGCGGTTTCGACGATGCCGCGCACGGCGCCCACGCCGGGGCGCTTCAAGGTGCCGCCCTCGTGGGCACACGTTTCCAGGTAGACCACGTCGAGGTCGCTGGTCACGCCGACCGACACCGCGCCCTCGATGCGGTCGGCCAGCTGCTGCATGGCCGGGCGCAGCAGGGCCAGCATGGGCGTGTTGATGACGTAGGGGTAGCACAGCGCCACGGCGGCGGGGCCGATGAAGTAGCGGTCCAGGCGTTCGTCGTGGTCCAGGAAACCCATGGTCAGCAGGGTGCGGCACAGGCGCGAGACGGTGGGGCGCGACAGGCCCAGCTTGGCGGCGAACTCGCTGTTGGCGTGCGCGCGCGGGTCGCCCACGAAGGTCTGCAGGATGAGCAGGCCCTTGGCCAGGGTGCCGGCGATGTACGGGTCTTCGTCCCGCACCCGGCGCAGGTCGTCGGAATGCTTCATGGGCTGGCGGCGATTCTGGACAGGGCGGGGCATGGGAGTGAATCGCAGTTTCAATGATTGAAATTCAGTGCCGGCAATTGTGGACCTGCTTCCTACAGTCGCGGCCACCATGATCCGAGACATCCCCCACTTCGAGGCCCTGCGGGCCGACATCCGCGCCTTCGTTCGCGAACGCTGGCATCCGCTGGAAGACCAGGTCAGCCGCGACAACGACATCCCGCCCGACGTGGTCGACGAACTGCGGCGCAAGGGCTACTTCGGCTGGAGCATTCCCGAGGCGTACGGCGGCCTGGGCCTGACGACCGAGGAGCTGGTGCTGTGCGCGATGGAGCTGTCGCAGTCGTCGGTGGCGCTGCGCGCCCGCGTGGGCACCAACACGGGCATCGGCTCCGAAGCGCTGGTGGCCGACGGCACCGAGGCGCAGAAGCAGCGCTGGCTGCCGCGCATGGCGACGGGCGAACTCACCGGCTGCCTGGCGCTCACGGAGCCCGAGGCGGGCTCGGAGGCGAGCAACGTGCAGACCACGGCGCGCCGCGAGGGCGACCACTACGTGCTCAACGGCAGCAAGCGCTTCATCACCAACGCACCGGTGGCCGATGTGTTCACGGTCATCGCCCGCACCGAAGACGGCTCGAAGGGCAGCAAGGGCGTGTCGGCGTTCCTGGTCGAGCGCGGGCCGGGCCTGACCACAGGCGCGCCCTACCGCATGATGGGCCAGGCCGGCTCGTTCGTGTCGGACGTGCATTTCGACGAATGCCGCGTGCACGCCGACCAGCTCATCGGCGGGCGCGAGGGCATGGGCTTCCAGACGGTGATGAAGGTGCTCAACAAGCAGCGCCTGCACCTGGCGGCGCTGTGCACGGGCCCGGCCATCCGCATGCTGGACCTGGCCATGGCCCACACGAGTGGTCGCCATCAGTTCGGCCAGGCCGTGGCCGACTTCCAGCTGGTGCAGGCCATGATCGCCGACAGCCGTACCGAGATCTACGCGGCGCGCGCGATGATCCTCGAGGCGGCACGGGCGCGCGATCGCGGCGAGGACGTGGCCCTGTCGGCCTCGATGTGCAAGTACTTCGCGTCGGAGATGTGCGGCCGCGTGGCCGATCGCGCGGTGCAGATGTTCGGCGGCTCGGGCTACGTGGCCGACTTCAGTCCCATCGAGCGCTACTACCGCGACGTGCGCCTGTTCCGCCTGTACGAGGGCACGAGCCAGATCCACCAGCTCAACATCGCCAAGCTGGCGCTGCGCGAGGCGGGCGCGCGATGAACGTGCGCACGGACCTCGTGGCACGGGTGCGCGACTTCGTCGAGCGGCATTGCATCCCGCTCGAATCGAACGCCCACGTGCACGACCCGCGGGCGATGGACGCGGCGCTGTCGCAGCTGCGCCCGGTCGCGCGCGAGCGGGGCCTGTACCTGCCGCAGATGCCGGTGGAGGAGGGCGGGCTGGGCCTGTCGTGGGTCGAATGCGCGGCGGTGTTCGAGGAGGCCGGCCGCAGCTACCTGGGCCCGGCCGCGCTGAACTGCGCGGCGCCCGACCAGCCCAACATGATCAGCCTGCTGCGCCAGGGCACGCCCGCGCAGCAGCAGCGCTACCTGCGGCCCTTGGCCGAGGGCCGCATCCGCTCGTGCTTCGCGATGACCGAGCCGGCGCCTGGCGCGGGCTCCGATCCGTCGATGCTGCGCACCACCGCGCGGCGCGAAGGTGACGGGTGGGTCATCGACGGCCACAAGTGGTTCATCACCGGCGCGGTGGGCGCGGCCTTCTGCATCGTGCTGGCGCAGACGGACGAGGGGCCCACGCAGTTCATCGTGGACATGGACCACCCGGGCCTTTCGCTGGTGCGCGCCATCCGTGCCATCGACCCCTTCGCCGTCGGCGGCCATGGCGAGCTGCGCTTCACGGCCTGCCGCGTGGGCGCCGGCGCGGTGCTGGGCGAAGTGGGCTCGGGCTTCGTGGCGGCGCAGCAGCGGCTGGAGCCTGCGCGGGTGTCGCACTGCCTGCGGCTCATGGGCCGCGCGCGGCGTGCGCTCGAGATCGCGCAGGCCTACGTGGGCGAGCGCACGTCCTTCGGCGATCGGCTGGCCGACCTGCAGCAGGTCCAGGCGATGGTGGCCGACTGCCACATCGACCTGCATGCCAGCCGGCTCATGAGCCTGGACTGCGCGCGCCGCATGGACGAAGGCTTGTCGGTGAAGACCGAGTCGGCGATGACGAAGGTCTTTGTGTCCGAGGCCCTGAATCGCGTGGCCGGCCGCGCGGCGCAGATGTGCGGTGCGCTGGGCATGTCGGAAGACGCGCCCATCGCCCTCATCGTGCGCGAGCTGCGGCCGTTTCGCATCTACGACGGCGCCTCCGAGCTGCACCGCGCCACGCTCGGGCGCCGCTTCCTCACGCACTGACACGTTGAACACACAGAGAAACTGGAGACTGACGATGACGTCCTTGATCAAGAAAATTTCGCACCTGGCTGCCGGCCTTGCATTCGGCCTGGCCGGCTCGCTGGCGATGGCAGCCTTCCCCGACCGCCCCGTGAAGCTGGTCGTGCCTTTCCCCGCCGGCGGCAGCACCGACCTGGTGGCGCGCGAGGTGGCGCTGGAGCTGGGCCATGCGCTGGGCCAGCCGGTCATCGTGGAGAACAAGCCCGGCGCCGGCAGCCTCATCGGTTCCGAGCTCGTGGCCAAGTCCGCGCCCGACGGCTACACGCTGCTCATGGCGGGCCTGACCAACATCTTCCTGCCCTACGTGCACAAGGGCCTCGCCTGGAACCCGGTGGACGACTTCGTGCCCGTGGGCCTGGTGGCCGACCTGCCCAACGTGATCGCGGTCAACGCGAAGACGCCGTACCAGAAGCTGCCCGAGCTCATCGCCGCCGACAAGGCCAAGCCGGGGCAACTCGCCTTCGGCTCCGCCGGCCCGAGCACGCCGTCGCACCTGGTGTGCGAAATGATCAACCACCAGGCCGCCATCAAGATGCAGCACGTGCCCTACAAGGGGAACGCGCCGGCGGTGAACGACCTGATCGCCGGCCACATCCCGGTGATGTGCAACAACCTCGGCGGCACGCTGCCCTACATGAGCAGCGGGCAGATCCGCATCCTGGCGCAGACCGGCCGCACGCGCTCGCCCTCGGCGCCCGACGTGCCCACCTTCGCCGAGTTGGGCCTGCAGGGCTTCGACAGCGGCCTGTGGGTGGGCATCGTCGCGCCCAAGGGCACGCCCGATGCCGTCATGCGTCCGCTGCGGGCGGCATTGGCCAAGGCCTTGCCCGCGGTGAAGGACAAGCTGGCCAAGCTGGGCGCGGCCGCGCTCGACCCGTCGTTGCCCGCCTACGGCCAACGCATTGCCGCCGACCGCAAGCTGTGGGACCCGGTGCTCAAGCGCGTCGACCTGAAGGGCAACTGATGGGCCAGCCTGCCGACCACGCACCCCTGCACGGGGTGCGCATCCTCGACATGGCGACCGTGCTCGCGGCGCCGTTCTCGGCCACGCTGTGCGGTGACATGGGCGCCGACGTCGTCAAGCTCGAGCTGCCGGGCGGCGGCGATCCGCTGCGCGGGCTCACGCCGGTGCACGAGGGCCATCCGCTGTTCTGGAAGACCGCGAACCGCGGCAAGAAGGGCATCTCGCTGGACGTGCGCAAGCCCGAGGGCCGTGCGCTGTTCCTGCGGCTCATCGCCGGCTTCGACGTGCTGGTGGAAAACTTCCGCACCGGCACGCTCGATGCGTGGGGCCTGGACATCGCCACGCTGCACGCGGCCAACCCGCGCCTCATCGTGCTGCGCCTCACGGGCTTCGGCCAGACCGGCCCGTATGCGCGCCGGCCGGGTTTTGCCCGCATCTTCGAAGCGATGAGCGGGTTCACGCACCTGACCGGCGAGCCCGATGGTCCGCCGCAGCACATGAACTATCCGCTGGGCGACGTGGTGGCCGGGTTGTTCGGCGCCTTCGCCATCAGCACCGCGTTGGCCGAGCGCAATGCATTGCCGCGCGCGCAGCAGCGGGGCGCCGAGATCGACCTGTCGGCCACCGAGGCGATGTCGCGCCTGCTCGATCCGCTGGCGGCCGAGCACCGCATCGGCGGCGTGGTGCGCGAGCGCACCGGCTCGCGCGCCACCTACACCGCGCCGTCCAACGTGTTTCGCGCGGCCGACGGCGTGTGGTTCACGCTGGTGGGCACGGGCGGGCCGATCTTCGCGCGCATCTGCCGCGCGATCGACCGAGAAGACCTGCTCACCGACGTGCGCTTTGCCGACAACGCCGCGCGCATCCGTCACCTCGAGGCGCTGGACCGCATCATTGCCGACTGGTGCGGCAGTCTTCCATTCGCGGAACTGGCCGTGCGGCTGGACCGCGAAGACGTGCCCTACAGCAAGGTGTATTCGATCGCCGACCTGCTGGCCGATCCGCACATGCAGGCACGCGGTGCCTTCATCGACGTGCCCGACGAACAGTTCGGCACCGTGCCCGCGCCGGCGGCCGTGCCGCGCTTCGTGGGGCGCGAAGGCGTGCGCCCGGCCGCCACGGGGCCGCGCACGGGGCAGCACAACGCCCAGGTGTATGGCGCGCTGGGCCTGGGCGAGGCACAGCTCGCGGCGCTGCGCGACGCGCAGGTGATCTGAAGCGCGCCTGCGCTTTCGCCTGCCCTGCGGGGTAGGCGTTTTGTCATGCCCGCCCCCGTGCCGTCGCGGGACACCTGACTCCCCCAGAAAAGGGCGCTCCGCTCATGTGCGAAAGCGGTGCGATTCCTACAGTCATCCCCATGCCGAACGCTTCTTCCCACGCCGGGAAGGCCAGCGGTTTCGGCCGGCCACGATCACCGGGGAAACCGCATGGAACCGCTCGAAGTTCTGCCGAGAACCGCCCTGAGTCTGCTGCGCGAAGACGCCGGCATGTCGTTCATGGAGTTCGCGCTGATCGGTGCGCTGGTGATGGTCGTCGTCCTTCTGCTGGTGCTCGCCCTGCGGCGCAGTGCCTGAACACGGGGAGCCCGCCATGCAGGAATTCAACGCTGTTCTCGAACTGCTCGCGATGCTGGCGACCGACATCCGCATGCTGGCGCTCTTCGCGCTGCTCGGCGTGGCGGCTGTGAGCGACTGGCGCTTCTATCGCATTCCCAACTGGCTGACCTTCGGCGGCGCGTGCTTCGCCCTCATCTACGGAACGATGGCGGCACGCACGCCGTCGTCGGGCGCGCTGAGCGCATTCGGTGGTCTGGGCGTGGGCTTCGTCGTGATGCTGCCGTTCTATGCGCTCGGGATCATGGGCGCGGGCGACGTCAAGCTGATGGCCATGACCGGGGCCTTCCTGGGGCCCCAGCAGACGCTGATGGCCTTGCTCTTCACTTTCATCGCGGGCGGCGTCGCGGCGCTGGCTTTCGCGATCCATCGCCGCCGCCTCGCTCACATGCTCGGCAACGTCAAGACCGCGGCGCAGGGGATGCTCATTTCCGGCATCGCAGGCGTGCGGCCCGACGGGCGCCTGCAGGCAGGCCAGTCCGTGGGCAAGTTGCCCTACGGCGTCTGCATCGCGGCGGGCACGGTGGTCCAAGTGCTGGCGCACCAGCTGGGCTTTGTCTAGCTCCTACATGTTTCACCCCTGGCGGAGGTTCGTATGAAGAACATCAAGGCGATCGGGCTGATCTTTCTGGCCCTGCTGTTCGGGCTGGCGGCCGCGGTCTACGCGACCGGCTGGATCTCGCGACAAAGCGGCATCGCGTCCAACAAGGTCGTGGTGGCCGCCGTCGACATCGACCTGGGCAGCCGCGTCAATGCGCAGATGCTGTCCACGGTCGACTGGCCCAGCGGCTCGGTGCCCAACGGCTCCTTCAGCGACATCAAGGCGCTGAACGACCGCGTGGTGAAGGTCGGCGTGCTGCGCGGCGAAGCGCTCATGGAGGGCAAGCTGGCGCCGGTGGGCACGCAGGGCGGGCTGTCGGCGGTGATCGCCAGCGGCAAGCGGGCCATGACGGTGCGCGTCAACGACGTGGTCGGCGTGGCGGGCTTCGCGCTGCCGGGCAACTACGTCGACGTGATGGTCAACGCCCAGCAGGACAAAGGGCGCGGCGAAGACGCGCTGCAGATCAGCAAGACCGTGCTCGAGAAAGTGCTGGTGCTGGCGGTGGCCCAGGAGGCCAACCGCGACGACACCAAGCCGAAGGTCGTGAGCGCGGTGACGCTCGAGCTCTCACTCGAAGACTCCGAGAAGCTCGACCTGGCGCGCAGCGTGGGCACCCTGTCGCTCGTGCTGCGCAACCAGATGGACAAGACCACGGTCGCCACCCTGGGCATCACCAAGGGGCAGCTGTTCGGCGAGAAGAAGGACATCGTGCCGGTCTCCACCGCGGCAGCCCCGGCCCGCCCGCGGGTGCGGCAGGCAGGCCCCGCCACGCCGCGAGCCTCCGAGTGCGTGGAAGTGATCCAGCACGCAGGCCGCTCGCTCACCTGTTTCTGATCGTCGTCAGGAGGAACACCAAGTGCGCCCACTCACAACAACCATCGCCCGTCTGCTGGCGACCCTCGCGACAGTGGCGACCCCCGCCATGGCCGCGGAGGTTGTGGCAGCCGCCCCCACCACGGCCGCCGCCATGCCTGCGCCTGCTGCAGCTGCTGCAACGGTTGCGGCAGCACCCGCGGCCCCGGCCAGCCGGCGCTGCACCGCCATCATTCCGGACTCCGACCCGACCTACGCCGTGCTCGGCAAGTCGGTGGTCATTCCGTTGAAGGCGCGCGTGGTGCGCATCGTGGTCAGCGGCCAGCCTCAGAACCAGGCGGCCGCGCCGGTGGCGGCTCCGCAGGGTGCGGCAGCCATGGCGGCGCCCCCCCAGCCCCGCAGCGATGGCGTCGGTGACATCGAGGTCACGCTGCTGAGCCCGACCGACCTGTTCTTCCGCGGCCGCCAGGCCGGCTCGATGAACGTGGTGCTGCAAAGCGCCGACGGCACCTGCTACATCAAGGACGTGATCGTCACCATCGATCCCGGGGCGCTGCAGGCCAAGCTGGCCGAGCTGATGCCGGAAGAGCGCCGCATCCGCGTGCGCAGCGCCGAGCGCTCCATCGTGCTCACCGGCGAGATCAGCGACGCGCTGAAGCTGGACGATGTGATGAACCTGGCCGCGGCCTACGGCGCCGACGGCAAGAAGGTGGTGAACCTGCTGCGCGTGGGGACGCCCCAGCAGGTGATGCTCGAGGTGAAGATCGCCGAGGTGAGCAAGACGCTGCTCGACCGGCTGGGTTCGCGCGTGGGCTACTCGCGCACGAGCGGCGGCGGCCTGCACAACTACTCGCTGATCTCCAATTTCCTGAGCACGGGCGGCGGCCTGGTCGAGGCGCTGCGCATCGGCCGCGGCGTGGTGACCATCGACGGCCAGAAGGACGACGGTCTGGTGCGCATCCTGGCCGAGCCCAACATCATGGCCATCAGCGGCCAGCAGGCCAGCTTCCTGTCGGGCGGCAAGATCTTCATTCCGGTGGCGCAAACCGGTGGCAACGGCACCGGGAGCACCATCACGCTGGAAGAAAAGGAGTTCGGCATCGGCGTCAAGTTCATGCCGACGGTGCTCAACGGCGACCGCATCAATCTCAAGATGGTGTCGGAGGTGTCGGACCTGTCGCAGACCGGCTCGCCCTTCACCACGGTCGGGGGCGTGACGTCCGTCGTGCCTTCGCTCACGGTGCGGCGCGCCGACACCACGGTGCAGCTCAACGACGGACAGAGCTTCGTCATCGCCGGGCTCATCAAGAGCAACGCGACGGAGGCGATCAAGCGCTATCCGGGCCTGGGCGAAGTACCGGTGATGGGGGCGCTGTTCCGCAGCACCGAGTTCCAGAACGAGCAGACCGAGCTGATGTTCGTCATCACGCCGCGCCTGGTGCGCCCGCTGGCCCAGTCGCCGCGCGTGCCGACCGACAACCACGTGCTTCCCAGCCGCGCCGAGGTCTACCTCAACGGCGCCCTCGAAAGCAGCACCCCGGCCCCGGCCGCCCCGGCCAGCGAAACCCCGTGAGGAGCCCCGCCATGTTCATCCGATCGACACCCCTTTTGCTCGCATGCCTCCTGGCTGCAGGCTGCTCGAGCGTCACGCCCCACTACGACGCGCGCTTCGGCGAAGCCGTGCGCGATGCCAGAAAGAAGATGACGCTGAACCCGAACGCCGGCAAGAACGGCGACCCGGTCACAGGCATGGACGGCCGTGCGTCGCGCGAGGCGATGGTGCAGTACCAGGAGTCCTACAAGACGCCGCCGCCAGCGGTCAACGTCATCAACATCGGCGGGCAGATCGGTGGACAGGGCGCCGGCTCGGGGAAATGAAAGACCGCGATCTTGCGGACCCGTTTTGCAACAGCTTCCTCATGGAAAGGAGAACGCCACGACACGCATGACATTCGACTCCCTTGTTTTTTCAACCTGATTTTCTGTAGTCCACACCTTGAAAGGAAATAGCCATGAACAAGTTTTTCCAGACCATCGGTCAATCTGCGAGCGGCTTGCTGCGCGACGAAGAAGGCGCTCAGGTCGTCGAGTACGCACTGATCATCGCGGTCGTTTCGATCGCACTGGTTGTCGCGTTGAAGGGACTCACGTCCAACGGTGGCAGCTTCGGGACCTTCATCAGTCGGGTCGCACTTTGCCTGACCTCGACGAACGGCGGCTGCGTCTGAAGCGTGTTGGGAGGGCGGAAGAAGGCGGGCTTTTCCTCGAGGCACGCTTTCTTCCGCAATTCCCGATGCCTTGCGCGACTTCCCAGCACAACGAAACGAGGTCATCACCATGTTCAAGTCATTGCTGACAGACGAGGACGGCGCCCAGGTGGTCGAGTACGCCTTGATCATTGCCGTCATTTCCATCGCGCTGGTGATCGCGCTGCAACCGGGGACGCTCACGGCGAGCATCGACGCCGTGCTCACCCGCGTGGCCGATTGCTTCGCCGGAAACAATTGCGTGTGACGCGCCCGTTGTCCTCTTTTTCATCGTCCAGACCGAGGTCCGATCATGAAAGCCCGCCGCTCCCCCCGCCGCCAGCGTGGCGCGATGATCATCACGGCCGCGCTGTTCCTGCTGTTCCTGCTCGGCTTCATGGGCATCGCACTCGACTTCGGCCGCCTCTTCGTCGCTCGCACCGAACTGCAGACAGCGGTGGACAGCTGTGCGCTGGCCGCCGCGGCTGAGCTCAACGGAGAGAGCACGGCCATCAACCGGGCGCGCAGCTCGGGACAGACCGCCGGCAACGCCAACAACGTGAACCTGCAGTCGGCCACCTGGAGCGGTCAAGGCAAGCTCACCACGGCCGATATCACGTTCCGAGACGCGTCCTACGCGGCCACCACCGCGTCCGCCAATGCACGCTATGCGCAGTGCACCCACACCCAACCCAACATCAAGATGTGGCTGATGCAGGCCGTGGGCGCCTTCTCGGGCGATACCGTCGGCAACCCCGCGACGCGCAGTGTGGCGGCGAGCGCAGTCGCCACCCGCGCGAGCGCACAGACCGCATGCCCCATTCCGGTCGCAGCGAAGCCGAAGCCGGGCGGCACGGCGCCGAACTACGGTTTTGCCGTCGGCGAATGGGTGACGCTCATCATGGCGCAGAACGCGGCCACGGGCGGCCAGATCGGCTGGGCCAACCTCGACGGCAGCAACAGCGCCTCGGAAACCGAAGCCGAGCTCAACGGCCGCTGTGGCGCCAAGGTGGGCGACACGGTCGGCACCCCCGGCGTGCAGACCTCGGTGGCCGACACCTGGAACTACCGCTTCGGCATCTACAAGAACAGCGGCGATCCGAGTGTGAATCGGCCCGACTACACCGGCTATGCCTACACCTCGCTCAACTGGCCCGCGCAGTTCAATGCCTATGCCGGCGCGCCGGGCGGTGGCGCAGACCCGACCGCCCAGAACTTCGTGACCAAGCGAGCCGCTTTCGCGTCCTGCGCCGACACCGGCACCAAGGTGAAGGGCGCGGACAGCTGCGAGTCGATCACCGGGCTGTCGCTCAACAGTTTCCAGAAGCTGGCCACGCCAGGCAACGTGGCCGGAGGCCACATGCAGTACGGCATGGACCGTCGCTTCGTCACGGTGCCGGTCATCGACGGCGGCAACCACGTGATCGACTACCTCTGCATGCTGATGCTGCAGCCGCTGAGCATTCCGATGACCGACACGCAACTGGAATTCCTCGGCAATGCGGGAGCCGCCGGCAGCCCTTGCACCACGAGCGGGCTGGCCGGTGGATCGGCAGGCCCGTTGGTTCCGGTCCTGGTGAGGTGAACATCATGAAAAAGTCCCATCGCACCCAGCATGGCGCCGCGCTGATCGAGCTGGCGCTCATCACGCCGCTGCTGCTGCTGCTGACCTTCATCACCACAGAGTTCGGGCGTGCCATGTACGAATACAACACGGTCACCAAGTCGGCCCGTGACGCGGTGCGCTATCTCTCGGTCCAGACGCCCGGCACGAACATCACCCAGGCGCGCAACCTAGTCGTGTACGGCAACACCGCCGGCACCGGCGCGCCGTTGGCGCGCGGCCTGAGCCTGGCGAACGTGCCGGCCGCCAACTGCTGCACCTGGCAATCGGCGGGGGCGGACCCGATCATCAACACGGTCACGGTGCGCATCACCGGCTACACCTTCCACTCGCTGTTTCCATCGGTGTTCGGCGTGAATTTCGCCGACGCCAACGGCAACATCGTCTTCAGCGACATCGCCGCCACCATGAGGGCGCCATCATGAAACACCACGCCAAGGGCGCGACCACTCTCGAGTTCGCGCTGGGTCTGCTGATCTTCCTGATGCTGGTGTTGGGCATCGTGGACTTCTCCCGAATGCTGTTCACCTGGAACGCTGCCAACGAGGCGACGCGCGCCGGCGCGCGCTATGCGGTGGTGTGCGACGACACCACGCAGCAGGCCCTCGTGCTCGCCAGGATGCGGGCCTTGTTGCCGCAGGTGCAGACAGTGAGCGTGGCCTGGGTTCCCTCGGGTTGCACGGCGAGCACCTGCCAGGGTGTCACCGTGAGCATCACCGGCCTCAACTACCAATGGATCTCCCCGATCGTGGGGGCCGCCGCGCCGCTCATCCCGATGCCGGGGTTCTCCACCTTCCTGCCCCGCGAGGTCATGCGGCAAGACCCGCACAGCGCGGCCATTTGTTCCTAGCAGCACACCGGACACGACCATGAAGATCGCCATCGTTTCCCCCAATCCGAACCACCTGCAGGACATGCGCAAGGTGCTGGAGCCGCGCGGCCATGCCGTGTCGCTCTTCGAAGGCGGCAAGAGCCGGATGCAGGCGGTCGTCGACAAGGTCGCACCCGACCTGCTGCTGGTCGACGGCATGTGCTGCGACCCGCAGGAGCTCTCGCTGGTGGAGGCCCTGACCTTGCGGCATCCGGCGGTGGCGGTGGTGCTGCTGTGCGCGATGCAGACGCCCGAGTTCCTGATCCACGCGATGCGCGCGGGCGTGCGCGAGGTGCTGCCGTCGCCCGCCGACACCGTCGCACTCGAGGCCGCCGTCGATCGCATCGCGCTCAAAATGGCCGGTTCGCAGGCGCGCAGCCCTGGGCGGGTGGTGGCGTTCATGCCCTGCAAGGGCGGCAGCGGCGCGACCTTTCTCGCGACCAACATCGCGCACCAGCTGTCGCGCGAGCGCTCGGTGCTGCTGATCGACCTGAACCTGCAGTTCGGCGATGCGCTGTCGTATGTGAGCGACCTGCGCCCGACCGCGACGATGGCCGACGTGGCGCGCGACATCGGGCGCCTCGACGCCTCGCTGCTCGCAGCGAGCGTGGTGCGCGTGTCGCCGACCTACAGCATCCTGCCCGCGCCGGAGGATCTGGCGCGCGCAATGGACGTCAAGGCCGAGCACATCGACGCCATCCTGCAGGTGGCACTTGCACAGTACGACTTCGTGATCTTCGACCTCGGCCCGCGCATCGACACGCTCACGCTGCGCGTGCTCGACCGCGCGGAGCGCATCTTTCCCGTGATGCAGACCAGCCTGCCGCACATCCGCAACGTGACGCGCCTGATGCAGGTGTTCAAGTCGCTCGGCTACGCGGCCGGCAAGGTCGAACTGCTGGTGAACCGCAGCACCGGCGGCGGCGAGATCGGCCTGTCGGACATGCGCCGGTCGCTGCCCGGCGCGACATTCACGACGGTGCCGGACGGCGGCAAGGATGTCGATGCGTCCATCAACCGCGGCGTGCCGCTGGCGGAGATGTCGCGCGGCAGCGCACTCGCCAAGCGCCTCGACGAGATCGCCCACACGCTCAGCCCGCGGCCGGAGGCGACGCCCGGCTTCATGGGGCGGCTGTTCCGCCGTGCCTGAGACAGGGCGGATTCCCATCAATACCCAGGCGGAGGTGCCAACATGTCATTCAGGGACCAACTCAATGCGATCGACAGCGATGCGGGCGCGCGGCCGGCGGGGCCAGCAGGGCCGGTCCTCGAGCTGACCACGTCGCCTTTCGCCTCGGACACCTACAAGCTGCTGAAGGAGCGCATGCACCTGAAGCTGCTGGATCGCTTCGACCTGGCGGCGCTCGAAACCCTCCAGCCAGACGCCCTGCGGCAGGAAATTTCGACCATGGTCGGGCGGCTGCTGCAGGAAGAGCCCGAGGCGCTCAACGACATCGAGCGGCGCACGCTGATCCGCGACATCCAGCACGAGATGCTGGGCTTCGGCCCCATTGAGCTGCTGATGGCCGACCCGACTGTGTCGGACATCCTGGTCAACTCGCCCACCAGCATCTACGTGGAGCGGCGGGGCCGGCTGGAGCTGACCAACGTGAGCTTCACCGACGAGAAGCACCTGCTGCGGATCATCGACAAGATCGTCTCGCTGGTCGGGCGCCGCATCGACGAGTCCAGCCCGATGGTCGATGCGCGGCTGCCCGACGGTTCACGGGTCAACGCCGTCATTGCGCCGGTGGCGCTGGACGGGCCGATGATGTCGATCCGCCGTTTCGCGAAGATCCCGCTGCGCATGAACAACCTCGTGAACGATCTCAAGTCGCTCACGCCGCCGATGGCGCAGATGCTCGAAGGCCTGGCCCAGGCCAAGGTCAACATGCTGATCTCGGGCGGCACCGGGGCAGGGAAGACCACGCTGCTGAACATTCTCTCGGGCTTCATTCCGGAGTCCGAACGCATCATCACCATCGAGGATGCGGCCGAACTCCAGCTGCAGCAGCCGCACGTTGCGCGCATGGAGACGCGGCCGACGAACATCGAAGGCAAGGGCGAGATCACGCAGCGTGCGCTGGTGCGCAATGCGCTGCGCATGCGGCCCGACCGCATCGTGATTGGCGAGGTGCGCGGCGCCGAGGCGGTCGACATGCTGCAGGCCATGAACACCGGCCACGAAGGCTCGCTCACCACCATCCACGCCAACTCGCCGCGCGATGCGCTGGCCCGGCTGGAAAACATGATCGGCATGGCCAACCTGAACCTGCCCCACCGCACCGTGCGCCAGCAGATCGCCTCGGCGATCACGGTGGTGGTCCAGGTGCTGCGGCTGATCGACGGGCGGCGCAAGGTCACCAGCATCCAGGAGATCACCGGCATGGAGGGCGAGATCGTCACCATGCAGGAGATCTTCACCTTCCACCAGACGGGCATGGGTCCCGACGGTCAGGTGCGCGGCCATTTCCACGCGACCGGTGTCCGGCCGAAGTTCATGGAGCGGCTGCATGCGTACGGCGTGCTGCTGCCCGACACCATCTTCGATCCCGAAAAGCACTACGAATAGGAGCGCGCCATGTTCGACAACCTGGGTGGTGACACGCTGATCACGGTCGCGGTGCTGGTCTTCGTGACCGCGCTGCTCATGATCGAGGGGTTCTACCTGCTGTGGCGGTCCTACAAGGGGCCCGACGCACGCAAGATCGAGAAGCGACTGCAGGCGATGTCCGCCGCGGTCGACCGCACGCCGCAGGCCCATCTCGCGAAGGAGCGCATGCTCAGCGACGTACCCTGGATGCAGCGCCAGTTGCTGGCGCTGCCGCGCGCGCACCGGCTGGACCGTTTCATCTTGCAGGCGGGGCTGGACTGGACGGTGTCGAGCTTCCTGCTGGCCTGCGGTGTGCTTGGTGTGTTCGCGTTCTGCGCCGTGTGGTTGGCGCACCAGCCCGTGTGGCTGGCGCTGCTGGCCGGGGCCGTGGCGGCAGTGCTTCCGGTCCTGTACCTGCAGCATCAGCGCAGCCAGCGGCTGGAGCGCCTCGAAAAGCAGCTGCCGGACGCGCTGGACCTGGTGACGCGCGCCCTGCGCGCGGGCCATTCCTTTGCCAGCGGCGTGCAGATGATCGGCGAGGAAATGCCTGAGCCGATCGCCAGCGAGTTCCGCCTGGTGGCCGACGAGGTGAATTTCGGCGTCTCGCTGCAGCAGGCGCTGACCAACCTCAGCGAGCGCGTGCCGCTCACCGACCTGCGCTACTTCGTGGTGTCGGTGCTGATCCAGCGCGACTCGGGCGGCAACCTGACCGAGGTGCTGGGCAACCTGAGCCGGCTCATCCGGGAGCGCTTCAAGCTGCTCGCGCGGGTGCGGGTGCTGTCGTCCGAGGGGCGGCTGTCGGCCTGGATCCTGGGCGTCATGCCGTTCGCCCTGGCGGCGCTCATGAACATCTTCAATCCCGAATTCATGGCGCCACTGTGGACCGACCCGATCGGCCAGACGGTGCTGCAATACATGCTGGTGCTGATGCTGGTGGGCATCGTGCTCCTGCGCAAGATCGTGAAGATCCACGTCTGAAGGAGAAGCGCCATGGCCATGCTGTTTCCCATCCTGGTGTTCCTGTCCGTGTCGCTGGCCGTTATCGGCCTGGCGGTGTGGTTGTCCCCGACGCGCGCCGCGCAGCGGCTGCAGGCGGTGGCGCAGCCGGCCGGCAAGTCGTCCTGGACCGAGACCGCCGTCAAGCTGGTCGGTCCGTTCGCGCAGCTGTCGTCGCCGACCGGCGACGCCGATCTGTCGCCGCTGCGCGTGCGTTTCCTGAACGCCGGCATCCGCCACCCGGATGCGTACCTCCTCTATTTCGGCCTGAAGACGCTGCTGCCGCTGGGCTTCGCGGCGCTCGCGTTCCTCGTGCTGCGCGCGGCAGGGTCGGAGGGTGGCATGACGATGCTGCTGTGGCTCGCGCTGGCGGCGCTGGCGGGCTGCTACCTGCCCAACCTGGTGCTGCGCCTGCGTATCCGCGCGCGGCGTCGCGAGATCTTCGAGAACTTTCCCGATGCCGCCGACCTCATGCTGGTGTGCGTGGAGGCGGGGCTCGGGCTGGACGCCGGGCTGGCGAAGGTCACCGAGGAAATCCAGATCAAGAGCCAGGCGCTCGCGCAGGAGCTGCACTGGACCAACCTGGAAATGCGCGCCGGCGGCACGCGCGAGAAGTCGCTGCGCAACCTGGCGCTGCGCACCGGCGTGGAAGAGATAGGCACCTTCGCCACCATGCTGACCCAGGCGGACCGCTTCGGCACCAGCATCGGGGAGTCGCTGCGCGTGTTCTCGGACGACCTGCGCCACAAGCGCCAGGTGCGCGCCGAGGAGCTGGCGGCGAAGGTGCCGACCAAGATGCTGCTGCCGCTGGTGCTGTGCATCTTCCCGTGCATCTCGCTCGTGATCCTCACGCCGGCGGCGATCCGCGTGATCCGGATGATCGGGCCGATGCTGGCCGGGCAGCTGTGAGAGGGCGCGCAAGCGGCGCGCCGCTGCAGCGGACGGATCAGGACGCCAGCGCGTCGAGCTGGTGCTTGATCGCGTAGATGTACAGCTCGAGCCGGTTCGTGACGCCCAGCTTCTGGTAGATCGCGCACAGGTGGTTGCGCAGCGTGTGCTCGGTGACGAAGGCACGCTCGGCGAGCGCCTTGTTGGAAGCGCCGCAGCCCGTCGCGACGATGCGGATGATCTCGCGCTCCTTGTGCGTCAGCGTGGCCTGGCGCGCCGTGTCGGGGTCGGCCTTCGGCGGCTTCCTGGCCGACGTGAGTTCGGAGAAGACGCGGCCCATGGTCTGCGCGTCGACGCACAGCTCGCCACGGAACACGCGCTCGATGGCGTCGAGCAGCTGCTGCGCCGAGGCGTCCTTGCCCACCACGCCGCGCGCGCCGCGCAGTATGGCCAGGTCGAGCGTGCGCTGCTCTTTCTCGGCCGTCAGCACCATCACGCGCGACACCTCGTTGGTCAGCAGCCGGGGCAGGATGTCCAGCGCGCTGTGGCCGTCCAGGTCGAGGTCGAGCACGATGACGTCGGGGGCGAGGCTTTGCGCCGTGGCCACCGCCTCGTCGCAACAGCTGGCCGTGCCGACCACCTTCATGCGCGGCTGCTCGCCGTCGATCAGCTTCGACAGGCCCCACAGCATGGTCTTGTGGTCGTCCACGAGCAGCACGGCAATGGGATGGTCGGGATGGTCGAGGGTTTGCATGACGGACTCCTTCCTGTGTCTGCGGCGGGTGGTCAGATCGGGATTTCGATCCGTACCGCCGTGCCGCCGTTTGCGCATCGGTCGACATGCGCCTGGCCGCCCAGGGCCGCGGCGCGCTCGGTGAGAGAGCGGGGGTGGAAGGCGGTGAAGCTTTCCTGGCAGGCGTCGTTCTCGATGCACAACGCCAGCTGGCCGTTCTTGCAATCGATGCGCACGCTGCCGTGGCGCGCATGGGTGTGCTTGCAGATGTTGTTCAGCCCTTCGCTGACCATCTGCAGCAGCTCCGCGGTCACGCGGTCGTCCAGGTGCAGCGGGCCGTCGACGGCCATCACGATGTCGATGTCGATGCCGTACAGGCCCTTGATCCGCGCGGCCTGGCGCTCCAGGTGGGGCCGCACCAGCCCGCCGGGGTCGTCGTTCGCACCGTGCCTGACTTCGCCGGCGTAGCGGCGCAGGTCGGCGATCACGCCGTCGGCCACGTCCGCGAGCTTGTCCAGGTCTTCGCGCAGCGGGTTGTCGGCAGCGGCCCGCTTGCGCAGCGCGCACAGGCCCATGCGCAGGCCGATGTAGGGCTGGATGGCGGTGTCGTGCAGGTCGAGCGCGATCTTCAGGCGCTCCGTCGACGCGGCTTCGGAGGCCATGCGATCGAGCACCTCGATGGTCTCGATGACCGGGAAGATCTGTTCCATGAGGTGGGCAAGAAACAGCGCGTCGGACTTGCCCAGCCGTCCGTCGCGCGACGAGATGAACACCCGGCCTTCGCCCAGGCGCATCGGCAGCGGCGCGCTGATGAAGGCCCGCGCCTCCAGCAGGGCGGCGATGGTGGTGCAGTGCGCAGCGCCTGCTTCGTCGGCGCTGCGCCAGGCGGTGGCGCCCGCTTCGAAGACACGGTGCTGCGCGCGCAGGTGGTTCAGCGGCCAGGGCAGGCGGTTGCTGAGCACGACGCTGTCGGCCGTCAGGGCCATGAGCGGCGATTCCGCGAGGCGGCCGATGGTTTCGATGCTCACCTGCTCGCAGGTGTCGTCCTCGCGCAGCGTGCGCAGCAGCCAGGTGCCGGTGGCGCGGTCGCGCGTCAGCAGGATGCAATGGCTGGCCCTGAAGAAGGCCAGCGTGCGCTCCATCGTGCGGGCGATGGTGCGTCCGGCGCCGAAGCGCGGGTTCGACAGCTGGCTCACTTCGCCCAGGAGGGCAAGGCGCCGTTGCAGCGCCAGCTTGGAGCCGCCCCAGTACACGATCATGTGCCCGAGCGCCAGCAGGAAGGCGGTGCGCATCAGCAGCTGCGGCGTGTCGTCCGTGCCCGTGGCCAGGCCGCAGGCGGCGAACGAGGCGACCGATGCGATCGTCACGCGGGCACCTTCCTCGAAGCCCCAGCGGAACGACGAGGTGAGGATGGCGAAGAAGTAGAAAAGGAAGAACAGGCTGTGGGTGCCGTCGGTCACCGCCATGATCAGCGTGAACCACAGCACGTCGGACCAGTGGATGGTTCGGCCCTGGAAGTAGGGCCGCCCCATCGCCGTGCAGACGTGGATCAGCAGGCTGTGAAGGATGTAACCGAAGAAGGCCAGCCAGACCGCTGCGGGGACCTGCTGCCGGCTATCGGCGGCGTCGACCGTGATCGCCAGCAGGGCCGAGATCGACAGCACGAGCCGCATGCGTCCCACCATGAGCGCATCCGCCGCCAGGCTGGCGTCGAGGCTGGGGGCGGAGCCGTGCGCTCGCATGGGGATGCATCCGGTGCATGGACCATGTCAGGCACCGCGGGAGATCGCGGTACGGACGGGAGCGCTCGGCAGTGACAGTTTGGAATACATTTTTCTTGCCAGAGACCACAACGTGTGACGAGTTCACATTACTACTTTGGTGTTCAGATGCAATTGAAATCTCGTTCCATTAACCTTTGGTAACTATATTTGCATTGGATTGCATGCGGATAAATGAGGCCGCTGCACAGGGCGGCGAGAGGGCGCGGCGCCGGTTGGGGAGGCCCCGGAGAGGGTGAGGTACCTCAACGGGGCGTCCGCCTGCCTTTGCGAAGGCGCAGGCCGCGGGGTAACCCGGTTGCGCGGCCTCAGGGCAGGAACAGCAGCATCCCGTACACCGCAAACAGCATCAGGTGCATGAGCCCCTGGATCGGCGAGGTGCGCTGCCCGTTGAAGCTCAGCAGGCTCAGCACCGCCGTCACCGCGAACAGCAGGGTTTCGGCGCCCGAGATGCCCATGAGCACCTGCTTGCCCGTGACCAGCCCGATGACCAGCACGGCAGGCACCGTGAGCCCGACGGTGGAGACGAAGGCGCCCAGGCACAGGTTGATGGCGCGCTGCATCTCGTTGTTCATCGCGGCGCGCACGGCGGTGATCGACTCGGGCGTGAACACGATGATGGCGATGAGCACGCCGCCCACCGCCGCGGGCGCGCCAGCCGCGGCAATGCCGTAGTCGGTGACCACCGCGAGGTAGTGCGCGAGCAGCACGATGGGCAGGATCATCGCGAGCAACAGCAGCGAGCGAACGACCACGGCGCGCTTGTCCAGGGCGCCGTGACTGGCCTGTACCGCAGGCGAGGGCGCGGTCACCCGCACCGACATCCGCCCCGGCGCCGGCTGGATGAAGAAGCGCTGGTGGCTGCGCATCTGCATCCAGAGAAAGGCGCCGTACAGCACGGCGGTGAGCACCGACATGCCGATCGCCTGCACCGGCGTGAACTCGCCCGTGCCCGAGGTGTGGTTGGGCAGCACCAGCGCCGTGCCGGTCAGCAGCACGATCATCGACAGGTAGGCGCCGGCGCCCTGCGCGTTGTATTCCTGGTCGCCGTGGCGGGCCGCGCCCGCGATCAGGCAGATGCCGATGACGAGGTTCAGGATGATCATCATCACGGCGAAGATCGAGTCGCGCCCGATGGTCGGAAACTCGCCCGGGCCCAGCAGCACCGAGGCGATGAGGATCACCTCGATCGACACGATCGAGAGCGTCAGGATCAGCGTGCCGTACGGCTCGCCCAGCTGGTGCGCCAGGTGGTCCGCCTCGTGCACCACGCCGAACGAGGCGGCCAGGATGGTGACGAACAGCGCCAGGAAGACGCAGCCGGCTACCACGGGGCTGATCGGCGCGGCCAGCCAGCGGTCGCCGAAGGCGACGAAGAGCCCGACCACGAGCCAGGCGGCGGCGATCAGGGCCCAGGTGGCGGGCGGCACGAGGCGGGCGGGGGAGGGTGTGGTTGTCAAGGGC